>DBFEBE010000061.1:0-18851 GCA_048318985.1 Collinsella sp. | reverse complement strand
GTGAAGAACTTGACGATGGGGCTGTTCACGGAGCCGTCCTCGCGGAAGGCGATCCAGGCGAGGCCCTTGGCGCCGAACTCGGCGGCCACGCCCGCGAGCTTGTCGATCTGGGCGCGCGGCCAGGCGCCGGCGCCGCGGGCGTTGATGGCCTTGACGTACTGGCCCTCGGTGGCGGCGGCGCTCGCGAACAGCTTGAACTTGGACTCGGTGAAGATGCCGGTCACGTCGTGCAGCTCCATGCCGAAGCGCGTGTCCGGCTTGTCGGAGCCGTAGGTATCCATGGCGTCCCAGTAGTCGATGCGGCGCAGCGGGGTGGGCATGTCGACGCCCATCTTGGCGAAGGCATCGGACAGCACGTCCTCGAGGGTGCTCATGACGTCATCCTGGTCGACGAAGCTCATCTCGATGTCGACCTGGGTGAACTCGGGCTGGCGGTCGGCGCGCAGGTCCTCGTCGCGGAAGCACTTGGCGACCTGATAGTAGCGCTCGACGCCGCCCACCATGAGCAGCTGCTTCAAGAGCTGCGGGGACTGCGGCAGCGCGTAGAAGTGACCGGGCTGGATGCGGCTCGGCACCAGGAAGTCGCGCGCGCCCTCGGGCGTGGACTTGAAGAGCGCCGGGGTCTCGACCTCCATGAACAAGCGGTCGTGCAGCGCCTGGCGGATGGCGAAGGTGAAGTCGGAGCGCATCTGCAGGTTGGCCATCATCTTGGGACGGCGGATGTCGAGGTAGCGGTAGCGCAGGCGGATGTCCTCGCCGGCCTCGATGTGGTCCTCGATCTGGAAGGGCGGGGTCTTGGAGGTGTTGAGCACCTCGATGTGGGAGACGAGCACCTCGATCTCACCGGTGGCGAGCTTGGCGTTGGACTGGCCCTCGGGGCGCTCGCGCACCACGCCGGTGACCTTGATGGGCCACTCGGAGCGGATGGTCTCGGCGGTGTGGAACGCGGTGCCGCCGGAGTGCTCGGGGTCGAAGGAGATCTGCGTCACGCCCTCGCGGTCGCGCAGGTCGACGAAGATCAGGCCGCCGTGGTCGCGGCGACGCCAGACCCAACCGGTGAGCGTCACCTCCTGGCCGATATGCTCGAGGCGCAGCTCGTTGCAGGTATGCGTGTGCATGGAGCGGATTTCAGTCACGAAAACCTCCTCATCCGTGCCGCCCCGTGTCGGTCCGGGCGGCTTGTCGTACAGATGGCCCCGCCTGCGTAGACCGCGCAGCGGGGCGTCGCTCGCGCCCGACGGCGGCGCCGGGCGGGCGGACGCGACAGCCGGACGTGCCGGCAGACGCGCGATAGCTCAATAGGATACCGGATGGCGGGCACGGGCGTGAAGAGAAGAGCGGGTTGCTCACGCGCGTAACAGGGCTGTGACATTCAAGCGTGAGCCGGAGACGCCATCCGCCCCATCGCCACGTAGGCAAGGGCGGACCGCCTCGATTTGGGTGCGGGCACGTTTTGAGGCGGCGCATCCCGCTCGCCCGAGGTTCGGCGCGGTCCGTTCGCGCGCGACGCCCGCGGCCGGCCGGCAGAGCATCGGTCGCCTCGATTCATCGCCTATCCCTCATGTGAGCGCAACCGGGACGCAAGGCCCAATGTCCGCAGTCCCTACCTCAATTTAGGGACTGTCCCTAAATTGAGGTAGGGAGCCCGGGTGAGAAAGAACGACCGCCGGCCGGGATTGCTCCCGGCCGGCGGCTTCGGAGCGGCTGGCGGCGCGCGATTTACCCCGTGTTCTGGAGACCCGCGGAGACGCCGGTCACGGTCGCCAGGATCAGGCTCATGTACTCGGCCTTCGCCTCATCCGCAAGCTCCTCCTGGTTCATGCGCACCTCGCGCAGAGCGCGGACCTGGGCCAAAGACAGCGCGTCGACGAACGGGTTGCGGACGCGCACGGCGCGCCCGAGGACGCGGCGGCGCTCGAGCGGCCACGCGCTGCCCGTGATGGCAAGGGTCCACGTGCGGGTGAGCTGCATCTCCTCGAAGACCTTGCGCGCGAGGTCGTCACGGTCGCCGAGGGCCAGGTACATCTTGGCGATGCGCCCGTCGGTCTTGGCGATCGACATCTCGATGTTGTCGATGAACGTCGCGAACAGCGGCCACTCGCGGTAGGCGCTCTGCAGGAGTTCCAGGTCGCCGAGCCGCTCGCACGCGGTGCCCAGGCCGTACCATGCGGCAAGGTTGATGCGCGCCTGGCTCCAGCTGAAGACCCACGGGATCGTGCGCAGGTCGTCGAGCGACTTGGCGCCCAGGCCGCGCTTCGCCGGACGGCTGCCGATGGGCAGCAGGCCGACCTCGGTAAGCGGCGTCACCCACGAGAACCACGGCGTGAACTCGTCGGTGTTGAGCAGGTCGAGATAGCGCTCATGGCTGACGTCGTTGAGGGCGGAGGCCATCTCGGCGTAGCGGGCGGTAGCCTCGGTGTTGGCGCGCTCGACCGAAGGTGCGGAATTGAGCAGGGTCGCAGCAGCGACGCTCTCTACATGGCGCTGCGCGAGCACCCGGTTGCCGTAGCGGGCGAAGATGACCTCGCCCTGCTCCGTGACCTTGAAGAAGCAGTTCACCGATCCGGCGGGCTGGGCGAGCACCGCACGGTTCGCCGGGCCGCCGCCGCGACCGACGGCGCCGCCGCGGCCGTGCATGAGCACGAGGTCGATATCGTTGCGCGCGGCCCACGCAGCGATGCGCTCCTGGGCGGCATGCAGCGCGAGCGTGGCGGTGGTGGGGCCGGCGTCCTTGGAGGAATCGGAATAGCCGAGCATGACCTCCATGCGGCGGCCGGTCTGGGCGAGACGCGCCTGCACCGCGGGGAGCTTGAGCATCTCGTCAAGCACGCCGACGCAGCCCTCCAGGTCCTCGAGCTGCTCGAACAGCGGGATCACATCGAGCGCCGGGACGTCCTCGGCATGGGCGAACGCGAGGCGGGCGAGCTCGTACACGTCCGCCACGTGCTGGGCCGACTTCGTGAAGGAGATGATGTAGCGGCGCGCCATCTTCTGGCCGTAGCGCTTCTGGATCGAGCCGATGGCGCGGAAGGTGTCGAGCACCTCGCGCGTCATGGGAGCGAGCTGGCCGTTCTCGCCGTGCAGCCCATGCTCGCGGATGTCCGCGAGGGCGCGGGCGTGCACCACGGAGTGCTGACGGAACTCCATCTCGACCATGTGGAACCCGAAGGTCTCGGCCTGCCAGATGAGCGTCTGGACCGGGCCGTAGGCCGCGCGGACGGCGCCGCATGCGGCCAGCGAGCGCTGCACGACGCGCAGGTCGGCAAGGAAGTCGTCGCAGGAGCGGTACATCGTGTCCACGTTGCGCGCGACGGTCGCGTCGAGGCGCGCAGCCATGACGAGCATCACGGCGCGGTGCGGCTCGGAAGTGGAGATGAGCTCGGCGCGGTCGGTGAGCGTCTCGCTCATCTCGACCTGGTGGTTCCAGAGGTTGAGCAGCTCGTCGGACGGCCTGCTGTACTGCGCCTCGAGCGTGAGGTTGCGGCCGATGCGGCGGCACTTGTCGGCAAGCTTGGCGATGACGTGCGCGGAGAACTTCGCGGCGACCTGGCGGCTCACCTTCGCGGTGACGTTGGGGTTGCCGTCGCGGTCCGACCCGATCCAGCTGCCGGGGTGGAAGAACGCCGGGCAGACCGGGGGCACCGTGCCGGCGGCCTCGCCCAGGACCCAGTCGTCGAAGCGGCGATAGATCACCGGAATCGTATCGAACAGGGTGTTATCGAAGATGTCGATGATGGTGTCGGCTTCCTCGACGGGCGTGGGCTTCTTCAGCGCGATGGGGCTCGTGCGCACGAGCGCATCGATCTCCTGCAGCATATGGCGCTCGTTTTCCACGAGGTCGGAACCACCCAGGCGGCTGCGCTCCTCGAGCAGGCGCGCGATGCGGCGGATCTTGCCCTCGACGGCGCGACGGCGCGCCTCGGTGGGATGCGCGGTGAAGACGGGGTGGAACTCCAGGCGCTCGAGCAGCTCGCGCGCGCGGCCCTCCCCCACCTCGTCGATGAGACGGCCGTAGGCGACGGTGAGCTCGTTGGCGGGGTCGACGGGCGAATCGACCGCGACGTGGCTCTCGCGTCGGCGCAGCGTCGCGACGCGGTAGCTCTCCTCGGAAAGGTTGGCCAGATGGAAGAACGTGGTGAAGGCGCGGACCACGACCTGCGCACGGTCGAGCGAGAGCGAGTCGATCAGCTCGATGGCCTCGCGGAAGGCATCGGCGGTAGCGCTGCGCGTGGTGGGGATGCCCTGGGCGTCGGTCTGCTCGTCGGCGGCCTCGGCGCCCGGATCGCCCTCGTTGGCGCGGATCGAGGCGCTCACGAGCTTGTCGAAGATGTCGCAGATGTCGGCGTCGTATTCGCGCAGGACGCGACGCTCGAGGCGCAAAAACAGCGCGAGATGGTCGCGTAGCTGTCCCGGGATGTTGATGTCGCCGAGCGTCTCCATGGCGGCGCGCGTCTCGTCGGTATCGATACGGCGGACGCGCTCCGGCTCCGACGGGCCGGCCGCCGCGGCCTGCTCCGTCGCGGGCTGCGGCTTGCTCAGATCTGTCACGGCGTTCCCCCTTCATCGGCTGCCGCCGATCGGTCGATGGTTCGCCGTCATTATACGCCGCCTGAAAGGCCGCTGCCGTACTCTGTAACGAGCCGATAATCTCCAAGGTTTCGCTAAATCGGCAGCATGCGTCGGCCAGCGGCAGCTGCGTGGCGGCGGCGCGCATGGTCGGCGACAGCACGGCGCGACAGGCGTGCGGCCGCGCGCAAAGGACGCCGCCGTGCCAAAAGGGACGTACCCTCTTGGCACGGCGGCGGGCAGCGCGCCGCAAGCGACGGCGCCCCTAGGCAGAAGAAAGCCGCCGCGCCAAGAAGATGCAGCTCCCTAGCGAGGCGGCGAAAGGTGCGCCATAAGGAGCGCGCCCGCGGCATGGGCCGCTGCAGTCCCTTACGCCAGCTGCGAGCGAACCGCCCCGACGACGGCGTCGCGGTCGACGAGCGCCTCCTCGTGCGTAACCATGTTGCGGAGCTTGACCTTGCCCGCGGCGAGCTCGTCGCCGCCGATCACGAGGATGAGCGCGGCGCCCAACTTGTCGGCCTGCTTGAACTGGCCCTTGAGCGAGCGGCCCTGGTAGTCGGCCTCGGTGCGGACGCCCGCGGCGCGCAGCTCGTGCGCGAGCGAGAACACCTCGCCGCGCAGCTCCGCACCAGCGTTGGCGACGTAGACGCACGCGGGCTCCGCATCGGCCATCTCGCCGCCGAACGCTTCGAGCGCGAGCATGGCGCGCTCGAAGCCCACCGCGAAGCCGACGCCCGGCGTGGGCTTGCCGCCCTCGAGCTCGACGAGGCCGTCGTAGCGGCCGCCGCCGCCGATGGAGCCGACGCCCGCGCCGGGAGCCTCCACCTCGAAGACGGTGCGCGTGTAGTAGTCGAGGCCGCGCACCAGCGCGGGGTCCTCGACGTAGGCGACGCCGGCGGCGTCGAGGTAACGCTTGACCTGGGCGTAGTGGTCTCTGCACTCATCGCACAAGCAGTCGCGCATGAGCGGGGCGCCCTGCATGACCTCGTGGCAGTGCTCGTTCTTGCAGTCGAAGGCGCGCAGCGGGTTGAGCTCGGCGCGCTCGAGGCACTCCGGACACATCTCGTCGGCGTGGTCGAGGATGAAGGCACGCACCGAGTCGCGGTACGCGGGGCGACACGCGGGGTCGCCCATCGAGTTGATGAGCAGGCGCAGCTGGGACAGGTCGAAGCCCAGGCGCTTGTAGAACTCCATGAGCATGATGATGCACTCGGCGTCCGCCGCGGGATCCGGCGCCCCCAGCCACTCGATGCCCACCTGGTGGAACTGGCGCAGGCGGCCCTTCTGGGGGCGCTCGCCGCGGAACATGGCCTCGGCGTACCAACCCTTGAACGGGGCGGCGCCCTGCGGCACGAGGTTGTTCTCCACCACGGCGCGCACCACGCCCGCCGTGCCCTCGGGGCGAAGCGCCAGGCGCTGCTTGGCCTTGAGCTTGGAGTCGGTGCCCTCCTCCAGCACGCGTGCGAAGTTCGCGCCTGAGAAGACGCGGAACATCTCCTTGCGCACGACGTCGGTCGACTGGCCGATGCCATGGACGAACACGTCGAGCTGCTCGATCGCCGGGGTCTCGACGGCGTCGAACCCGTACGGGCCGAACACGTCCGCCGCGACGGCCTGCATGCGCTGCCATGCGCGCATGTCGCGGCCGATCAGGTCCTTGGTGCCCTCTGCTCGCTGTGCCTGCATCGATTTCCTCCTCTGGACACGTTTTCGAATCGACGTCCCATTATATGTGACAATGATTGCTGTTTGACGAACCCGTTGCACAAGAAAGGCGGCACAGGCACGATGAGCACCATCCATCAGTTCCGCAACGATTATTCCGAGGGCGCGGCGCCCGAGATGCTCGAGGCGCTCGTGCGCACCAACGGCGAGCAGACCCCCGGCTACGGCACGGACGCCCGCTGCGAGAGGGCGGCCGAGCTCATCCGCGGGGCGATTCAGCAGCCGGACGCCTTCATGCAGTTCATTCCCGGAGGCACGGCAGCCAACATCGTGGCGATCAGCGCCCTGACGGATGAGTTCGAGGGCCCCATCCTCGCCGCCGACGCGCACCCCACCGCACACGAGACCGGCGCGATCGAGGGCTGCGGCCGCCGCATCCTGGCAACCGCCGACCCCTTCGGCATCCTCACACCCGAAGAGTGCGAGCGCATCTACACCGCGTCGGTCGCCGGCGGATGCCACACCACGCGTCCGGGCATGATCTACTTTTCCAACACGAGCGAGTTCGGCCACGTGTACACGCGCGCCGAGTTCGACGCCCTGTGCGACTGGGCGGAAGGCCACGAGCTCGCCGTGTACGTCGACGGCGCCCGGATGGCCAGCGCCCTGGCATCCGAGGGCTGCGACCTCACGATGGGCCATATCGCTGCGCGCGCCGACGCGTTCACGCTCGGCGGCACGAAGGCGGGGATGCTCTTCGGCGAGGCCCTCGTGGTGAGCCCCCGCACCGCGCGCGGGCGACGCGCCATCGAGCGCATCCCCTACCTCACCAAGCGCGCGGGCCACATGACCGCCAAGGGCCGCCTCATGGGCGTGCAGTACGAGGCGGCCTTCACCCCGGGAGAAGACGGAACCCTTCCCTACCTGCGCTATGCGGCCAACGCGAACGCCTGCGCCGTGAAGCTCGCGGAGGGGCTCGTCGAGGCCGGGCTTGAACCCTATGCCGTCACCCCGGGCAACCAGCAGTTCTTCTGGGCGACCCGGCCCGTCGCCGACGCGATCTCCGGTGCCTGCGGAGCGGAGATCTCCTATGTCCAGGGGCGCCCCGTGCTGCGCTTCGTGACCAGCTGGGCGACGACGGCGGCAGACGTCGACGAGCTCATCGCCTTCGTGCGCACCCTCTAGCCGGTCCCCTCGCCGAGCACCGATACATCGCGTGCGCTCTCAGCAAGGGAGCCGCCCTCACGGGCGGCTCCCTTCTCGTTTTGCGAACGGGCAGGCATCCTGAACGCCAGAAACGGAGAACTCGGATCGCTCGGAGTGCACTTCGCGACGCATCGCTAACGTTTTTCGTACTCGTAAACGATTGTGCTTAGTACACAAGACAAGTGGCGATTCTTCTACCTGCGACTATTCCGAACCGCCCCACCTCGCTACTCGCCTCATGCGCCAATCCGTACGAAAAACGCTATAGATCGCAATGCGGCGACGCCGCCGAAGGTCATGTACCGTATTCCATGCGCCATGGCGGGAGCCGGACCGCCCCGATGCGGAACGAGAATGGCGTGAAAGCGCGCACAAGGCCCTCCGAAAAGCGTGCCGATGCCGTCGACGCGCCCCGACCCGCCCCCAGGGTTCAGTCAAACGGGGCAAGAAACTTGTGAGAGCCTCAAAAGAGGCCTGCCGCCTCCAAAAGGGAGAGCGGCCGGCCTGCATACCGTTACTTCTTAGGAAGCCATCTCCCCAGGAAGCTGAAATGCGTCTCGGAAAGCACGATGGACAGGAAGATCAGCGCGAACCCGAAGATGAGCTTGCCCGTGAGCACCTCGCCCGCCATCAGCACGGAGAACAGCACGCCCGAAGGACTCTCGAGGGAGAGCAGCAGCGAGCCCGTAGCGGGCGGCACATGGGAGAGCGCCTGGTTCTGAAGGAGCAGGCCGACCGTCGTGCAGACCACGGCGAGGAACACGAGCTGCCCAATGACCTGCGGCGTCCAGCTCTCCATGGGGACGCGGGGCTCGAACACGAGCGTCGCGATCAGCGAGAACAGGCCCACAAAGAAGAACATCCACGAGGTGAGGACGCTCACGTCGCGCGTGCGGCCGATATGGCCGACGACCGCCATATCGATCGCGAAGAACACGGCGCCCACGAGCGTCAGCAGATCGCCCATCTGGATGCTGAAGTCGTCCAAGGCCACGAAGCCCACGCCGACCAGGCACAGAAGCGCCGAGGCGACATGCCATTTCGTGACGCGCTCACGGAACAGCACGAGCGCGATGAAGGGGACGAGGATGCAGTAGGTGCCCGTGAGGAACGCGTTCTTGCCGGGCGTGGTGTCCATGAGGCCGAGCGTCTGGGCGGCATACGCCGACCAGATGACGCAGCCCATGAGCACGCCGAACCCGAGGTACTCACGGTTGAGGTGCGCTTTGATGCGCTTGTGGAAGATGCAGAACATGATGACCGCCGACAGCAGGAAGCGGCAGGCGAGCAGCATGAACGTGGGCACGGTGTCGAGCACGGTCTTCATGGTGAGGAACGAGTAGCCCCAGATGAGCGCCATGGCAACGAGCATGAGCTTCCAGAACAGCGGCGAGCGGGCGCCGGCTCCGCGCAGGGTTCCCGGTGCGCGGTCCTCAGGCGGGACCGGCACCTCATCGTGCGAATCCGACGTGAGCAGGGACGCCCACGCCTCCGCCTCGCGCTCGTCCCTCATCCCCGCGCGGCACGATCCCGCACGGCCCTGGCCCGTCTTATTCTCCGTCATGGCAGCACCCGTCTCCCCGCAGGCGTGGTGTCCGCGCGGAGCGCCGCCTGTCATCCCCTATGCACTCTGTGACGCCGGACCCCCGGCGCCACAGAAATGTACCATGCTGAGCTGGAGTTTCTCAATCCAGCTGGATAAAGCGAACAAGGGCAAGATAATCCCGCCCGGGTGCGCCGTCTTGCGGCAACGCCCGGGCGGGACCCGTCAAAACAACCTGCGGCGCGCTATCGCGTGGCGGCGCCCATCTGGGAGCCGCCGAGGGCCGCGGGGCGAGGCGCTGCGGCAGACGACCGGGGCGCGACCTCGAAACCGCTGCCGAGGGCCCCCGTCGGCCGCGGCGCGGGAATCTCGCCGGTGCCGTGGCTGAAGACGAACTTGCCGTCCGCCACGTCGCACAGCACGGTGTCGCCCGCGCCCCACTCGCCCGCCAGCAGCTCCTCGGACAACGGGTCCTCGATCAGGCGCTGGATGGCGCGCCGCAGTGGGCGCGCGCCGTTGGTGAGGTCGGTGCCCTCGGCCACGATCTTCTCGATCGCCGCGTCGGAGAGCTCGATGTTCATCCCGTTGGCGATCAGGCGCTGGCGCAGGTCGTCGACGAGCAGGCCCGCGATCGCGGTGAGCGAGGCGCCGGTGAGCTTCTTGAACACGACGATGTCGTCGATGCGGTTCAGGAACTCCGGGCGGAACAGGCGCTTGAGCTCCCCCATCGCGCGTGTGCGGATCTCGTCGGCGGTGAGGCCCGCCTCCCCGCTCGTGCCGAAGCCCACGCTCGCGTCCTGCGCGATCTCGCGCGCGCCCACGTTGCTCGTCATGATGATCACCGTGTTGCGGAAGTCCACGGTCTTGCCCTGGCCGTCGGTGAGGCGCCCCTCGTCGAGCACCTGCAGCAGCACGTTGAAGATGTCCGGATGCGCCTTCTCGATCTCGTCGAACAGGACGACCGAGTACGGATGCCTGCGGACCGCCTTGGTGAGCTGGCCGCCCTCCTCGTGCCCCACGTATCCCGGAGGGCTGCCGATGAGCTTCGAGACCTCGTACTCGCTGCCGAACTCGGACATGTCGAAGCTGATGAGCGCGTCCTTGCTGCCGAACAGGTACTCGGCGAGCGTCTTGGCGAGCTCGGTCTTGCCCGTGCCCGTGGGGCCCAGGAAGATGAACGAGCCGCCGGGACGGCGCGGGTCCTTGAGCGGACTGCGGCTGCGGCGGATGGCCTTCGCCACGGCGGCGACCGCCTCGTCCTGGCCGATGATGCGGCCCTTGAGCGCGCTCTCGCACGCGAGCAGACGGCGGCTCTCGCTCTCGGTGAGCGAACTCACCGGGACACCGGAGGTCACGGACACGATGTCGGCGATCTGCGCGACGTCGATGGTGAGCGGGCTCGCGGCGGTGTCGGCGTTCCAGGCGGCACGCGCCTCGGCGAGCTCGATCTCGGCCAGGTGCTGGCGGTCCTTGAGCTCGGCGGCGCGGTTCATGTCGTCGTCGCCGGCAGCCTGCTCCACCTCGCCGGCGAGCTCGGCGACGCGGGCCTCCGCGGCGCGAACCGACTCCGGCGCGCGGCCCGCGGCGATGCGCGCGCGGGCGCCGGCCTCGTCGATGAGGTCGATGGCCTTGTCGGGCAGGAAGCGATCCTGGATGTAGCGGGACGAGAGGCTCGCGGCGGCCTCCACCGCGGCAGGCGTGTAGCGCACGCGGTGGTGCTCCTCGTAGCGGGGAAGCAGCGCGTTGAGGATCTTGACCGTGTCCTCGACGCTGGGCTCCTCGACGTCGATGGTCTGGAAGCGGCGCTCGAAGGCCGGGTCCTTGGTGAGGTACTTGCGGAACTCCTCGGCCGTGGTGGCGCCGATGATCTGGAAGGATCCGCGCGCGAGGACGGGCTTGAGCATCGAGCTCGCATCGATCGAGCCCTCGGCGGACCCCGCGCCGATGAGGGTGTGCATCTCGTCGATGAACAGAATGATGTCGTCAGCCTTGGTGGCCTCGTTGATCACGCCCTTCAAGCGCTCCTCGAATTCGCCGCGGTACTTGGCGCCCGCGACGAGTCCGGGCAGGTCGAGCGCCCAGACGTTCTGGTTGGCGAGGTTGTCCGGCACGTCGCCCGCGGCGATCCGCTGCGCGAGGCCCTCGACGAGCGCCGTCTTGCCCACGCCCGGGTCGCCCAGGATGAGCGGGTTGTTCTTGGTGCGGCGAGACAGGATCTCCAGCATGCGCGACACCTCGCGCTCGCGCCCGATAACCGGATCGAGCTTGCCGGCGCGCGCCTGCTCGGTGAGGTTGGTGGCGAACTGCTCGAGCATGCTGTCGCTCTGCTGGGCGCCGCGGCCCGCCTCGCCCGAGAAGAAGGGCGACCCGGCTCCGGGCCTGCCGGCCCCGGCACCGGCCATGGGGCGGCCGTGCCCCTGGTCTTTCGCCGTGAGCTTGTCCACCGCGGCGTGCACCGAGGCCCCGGAGACGCCCAGGCGCTTCAAGATGTCGGTCGCCATGCCGTTGCCCTCGTCCACGATCGCGAGCAGCAGGTGCTCGGTCGAGACGTACGTCTGGTTGTTCTCGCGCGCCAGGCGGAACGAGCGCTCCATCACCGCGATGACGCGCGGGGTGAAGGCGAGCTTGGCGGCCTCTGCCCCGGGCTGTTCCCCCGGGACCGTGGTGCGCATCTCGGTGAGCTGCGACAGGATGTCCTCGTAGCTGATCTCGAGGTCGCGCAGCGCCTCGGCGGCGATGCCCTCCTGCTCCTTGGCGAGCGCGAGCAGCAGGTGCTCGGTCCCCACCTTCGTGGAATGCTGGGCCAGCGCTTCCTCCTTCGCGAGCGCCATGACCTTGCGCGCGCGGTCGGTGAATCTATCTAACATGCGTCTACCTCGCTGATGCTTGAAACATATCGTATGCAGGTGTACCCAATGGCGCTCAATCATAACCGATTGCGCGGACGCGCGCTCAAGTCGATGCAGATCGGGCCGATCCCGCCGTCCCGGGCCCAGAGGGCCGCACCGATTCCTACCCGGCCCCGTCGCGCTCGCCGACAACCCGGAGAAGCGGCTCCCCGCCACGGCGAAGGGGCCGCCCGGCGAACCGGACGGCCCCTCCAAGCAGGCGTGCACCCGACGGTATGCGAGACGAACCTTACGCGGCCATGCGACGAAGCACGTCGACGAGGAGCGTGTAGAAGTTCTCGAACGAGGCGAGGTCCATGTGCTCGTCGGGCGTGTGGACGTCGTGGAGCTGCGGGCCCACGGCGATGGCGTCGAGGCCGTCGAGGGCGTCGGCGAACAGGCCGCACTCGAGGCCGGCATGAATGGACTCGATCTTGAGATCGGTGCCGAACAGGTCGCGATAGCTCTCCTGGAACACCTCGCGCACGGGGGAATGCTCGACGTAGCTCCAGCCGGGATACTCGTACTCGAAGATCACATCGAAGCCCAGGACCTCGGCGAGCGTCGCGATGCGGTCCTTGACGTCGTCCTGCAGCGAGGAGATCGAGGAGCGCGGGGACAGCAGGATCTGGATCTGGTCGTCGGTGACCGCGACCACGCCGATGTTGGAGGACACCTCGACGGAGCCGTCGGCGGCGACGTTGCGGCGCATCACGCCGTTAGGGGCGAGGCGCAGCGCGCGGACGAGGGCGAGCGCGTCGTCCTTCGCCATGGCCTCGACCTCCGCGTCGTCGGCGACCTCGATCGCGCAGGCGAAACCGGGGTCGAAGACCTCGAGCTCGGAGTCGATGTCGGCCGCGATGCCCTGGGCGAGCTCGGCGCCCGCAGCCGCGGCGACATGGTCGGCGTAGACGAGAACCGCCTTGCACTCGCGGTTGATGGCGTTGTCCTTGGTGCCGCCGTTGAAGGTCACGAGCGCCGGATCGCCGGCGGCCATGAGGCGCTCGACGATGCGGGCCATGAGCAGGTTGCCGTTGCCGCGCTCGAGGTGGATGTCGGCGCCGGAGTGGCCGCCGAGCAGGCCGGAGATCTCGAGCGTGAGGGTGCTGCCGCACGCGTGCTCGCGGGTCACCGGGCGCGTGTAGGTCGCCACGACGCCGCCGGCGCAGCTCACCGTGGCGACGCCCTCCTCCTCGGAGTCGAGGTTGATCATGATGCGCGCGTCGATCTGGGACTTGTCGAGCGTCTCGGCGCCCACGAGGCCGGTCTCCTCGTCCGTGGTGAACACGCACTCGAGAGCGGGATGGACCAGCGCGTCGTCATCGAGGACCGTGAGCATGAGGGCGACCGCGACGCCGTTGTCGGCACCGAGCGTGGTGCCGTTGGCGCTGAGCACGCCGTCTTTCACGACCAGGTCGATACCCTCGTTCTCGAAATCATGCTCGACGCCGGCGAGCTTGTCGCACACCATGTCGATATGGCCCTGGAGCATGACCGCGGGAGCGCCCTTCGCACCGGCGCTCGCCGGCTTCTTGATGATCACGTTGTACACGTCGTCCTGATAGACCCACAGGTCGCGCTCCTTGGCGAACGCCACGAGGAAGTCGCTGATGGCCTTCTCGTTGCGCGAACCGCGCGGAATCGCGCTGATGTCCTCGAAATAATGGAACAGTTTCTCGGGCTTGTAGCCGCAGATCTTGTACTCCATGAGCTCCTCCTTGGCGCATCTGGAATCAACGTACCCATACGGTTCCTATTTTCCCAAAGATTGCTCATCGAAGTCGCAAGAATACGCCAGCAGCGTAAAAGCAGCAGGGAACGGTTGCGGAATATACCGCCGGCCGATAATTCTATTCAGTTGAGCGGCTGGCCATAGGAACCGGAGGGCGGATAGCCGGATCGAAAGGCCGAAAACCCGACGGTTGGGTCCCGGCCTCACCGTGGGAGCAGGCGCGCAATTGAGGGCATATCGCAGGTGATGCGGACTTGATCGCCTGGCGAAGGAAGGTCGCCGCGACGGACAAGCTATGCAGTGGAGCCCCACGCATCCCCGGGGCCATCCGCAAACGCATCGATGTTTGATACACGACAGAAGGCCACCCGATCTCTCGAGTGACCTTCGTTGATACGTCTTGGAGGCCGACGCTGGCCTCATTTTAGAGACGGAACCGCGGGCCTCGATTTAGGGAGTGTCCCTAAATCGAGGTGGTCGGGAGCCTGAGAGCTCTAGTAGAGCTTGGCGCCCGCGGGGATGGCGTCGTCCACGATCAGCACGTTGAGGCGCTCGGGCGTCTCCTCGCCCTCCTGCTCGGCGTGGACCGCGGAGATGATCATGCCACAGCTGGGGATGCCCATCATCTTGCGCGGCGGCAGGTTGGTGATGGCGATGAGCGTCTTGCCGATCAGGTCCTCGGGCTCGTAGTAGTCATGGATGCCGGACAGGATCGTACGGTCGGTGCCGGTGCCGTCGTCCAGCGTGAAGTTCAGCAGCTTCTTGGACTTGGGCACGGCCACGCAATCCTTGACCTTCACCGCGCGGAAGTCGCTCTTGGCGAAGGTGTCGAAATCGACGAAGTCCTCGAACAGCGGCTCGACGACGACCTGGGAGTAATCGATCGTGGGCTTCATGGGCACAAGGAACGGGCTCGCGGCCATGCCGGCCTCGGACATCTGGGCGGCCTTGGCGGCTGCGGCGCCGGACTTGGAGCCCTTCTCGGGCTTCATGTGCGGGAACAGCAGGACGTCGCGGATGGACGTGGAGTTGGTGAGCAGCATGACGACGCGATCGATGCCGATGCCGATGCCGCCCGCCGGGGGCATGCCGTACTCGAGCGCGCGCACGTAGTCCTCGTCGTACTCCATGGCCTCGTCGTCGCCGGAGGCCTTCTCCTCCATCTGCGCGGCGAAGCGCTCGGCCTGGTCGACGGGGTCGTTGAGCTCGGAGAACGCGTTGGCGTACTCGTGCGCGGCGATGAAGAGCTCGAAGCGGTGCGTGAGGCGCGGATCGTCCTCGTGGCGCTTGGCGAGCGGGGACACCTCGACGGGGTAGTCGACGACGAACGTGGGGTTGATGAGGATGGCCTCGCCCAGCTCGTCGAAGAGCTCGGCGACCAGCTTGCCGGCGGTCCACTCGTCCTTGTACTCGATGCCGTGCTCGGCGCAGGCGGCGCGCAGCTCCTCGACGGGCGTGTCGAGCGTGATCTCGCGGCCGAGGACCTCGGACACGACGTCAGTCATGGGACGGCTCGCCCACGGGGAGAACAGGTCGATGGCCTGGCCCTGGTAGTCGATCGTGCCCTCGAGGCCGATGGCGCGCGCGGCGGCCTTGATGACGCCCTCGGCGAGCTCCTTCATGCCCTCGAGGTCGGAGTAGGCGCGATAGGCCTCCATGGTGGTAAACTCGGGGTTATGGGTGAGGTCCATGCCCTCGTTGCGGAAGATGCGGCCGATCTCGAAGACGCGCTCGTAGCCGCCCACCAGCAGGCGCTTGAGGTGCAGCTCGGTGGCGATGCGAAGGTAGTTCTCCTGGTTGAGCGCGTTGAAGTGCGTGATGAACGGCTTCGCGGTGGCGCCGCCCTGGATGGACTGCAGGATGGGGGTCTCGACCTCCATGTAGCCGTTGTCCTCCATGTAGCGGCGGAACGTGGAGATGATCAGCGAGCGCTTGCGGAAGGTCTCGCGCACGTCCTCGTTCACGATGAGGTCGACGTAGCGCTGGCGGTACCGGGTCTCCTTGTCGGAGAGGCCGTGGAACTTCTCGGGCAGCGGGCGCACGGCCTTGGACAGCAGGCGCGCGGTGCGGGGCGCCACGGAGAGCTCGCCGCGCTTGGTGCGCACGACGACACCGGTGGCCTGGACGATATCGCCCAGGTCCAGGGACTTGAGGACCTCCCAGGAGGCCTCCTCGACGTCGTTCACGCGGCAGAAGAGCTGGATGTCGGCGGAAGGGTCGCGCAGGACGAGGAACATGATCTTGCCCTGGCCGCGCTTCGCCACGATACGGCCGCCCACGGTGACGGTCTCGGCAGCCTCCTCCTCGTTGGCGAGCCCGGCGTAGCGCTCGAGCAAGTCGGCGGCGTGGTCGGTCACGTCGGAGTGCTCGGGATAGGGGTTCTTGCCGGCGGCGTACAGCGCGGCGCGGTCCGCCAGGCGACGGGCGCGCTCGTCGTTCAGGGTGTTGGCGGCCTCGGCCTCGGTCGTCGCGGTCGTGGTGTTCTCGGCCATGGTTTCCTCTCCTATGACGAATCGGCGACAGGGTTCACGGTACCTCCCCATCGCCCAAACACGGGCGTAAACGAAAACCGCCCCCCAAGGCCGTAGGCCTCGAGGAGCGGGCGAGCGCTAGGATTTCGGCGAAACCCTAGCGCGAGATCTTGGTGATGGTGTAGACGCGGGAAGCACCGGAGGGCGTCACGACCTCGACGGTCTCGCCGGCGCCGTGACCGATGATGGCGCGGCCGACCGGGGACTCGTTGGAGATCTTGTGCTGCAGGGAGTTGGTCTCGGTGGTACCCACGAGGGTGACCTCGGTGACCTCGCCGTCGGCATCGACGAGCGCGACGGTGCTGCCGATGGAGACGATCAGGTCCTGATCGCTTTCGGAGGCGTCCTTCGCGTTGGCCAGGATGGCCTGGATCTCGGCGATACGGGCGGCGTTGCGGGCCTGCTCCTCCTTCGCGGCGTCGTACTCGGCGTTCTCGGAAAGGTCGCCGAACGCGCGGGCTTCCTTGATGTGCTCGACGATCTCACGGCTCTTCTCGCCCTCGCGCCACCCGAGCTCCTCGATGAGCTTCTGGCGGCCTTCGGCGGTCAGTACGATCTCGCTAGCGTCCATGCGGGCTTCTCCTTGCTATCCCCTGCGCGCTTGCGGCGCGCTGCTACGTAAACACGGAATGACCGGCCAACCCCATCGGGGAAGCCGGTCATCGCTCACCCCGTTGCGGGACGAGGTTACTCGGCGTCCTGCGCGGACTCCTTCTTGGCCTTAGCCTCGGCGAGCTTGGCCTCGAGCTCGCGGATCTCGGCGTCCTCAGTGGACTCCTCGATGACCTCGGTCTCCTCGGGAGCGTCGTCGCCCTCCATGCCCTCACGGATGTTCTTCACCGTCTTGCCGAGCGACTTGCCGAGCTTCGGCAGGTTCTTGGGCCCGAAGATGACCAGCACGACGATGAGGATCAGAATCCATTCCATACCTTTAGGAAACATGGTAGTCCTTCCAGATTGCGGCAACGCGAGCTCGGACACGCGTGCATCCGACGAAGAGCCGGGTGTTCCAGCTCGAACGAGTATACCCCGCTTGCGCAGCGCGAACAACTCCGCCACATTTTTCGACCGGCCGCGGCTGCGCCGCGGAGTGCGTATCCCGCAGGTCCGCGCGCGCGGCGCGGCGCGCGCCCTAATTCCGACCGAACCGGCGGGCGCGCAAGGCATCTTGCCGAATCACCAGGTCGGAGCCGCGGCCGATATGCTCGCGCCGGCGCATGCACGCGCGCCGCGGCGAAACGCCGGCGGCCTTGCACGCATGCGCCGGCGCGGGCAGACGATACGAAAACCTTGCAGAACCCTAACCGTTCGCAGGCGAAAGCGTCGCGACGTCGGGTGCCGGCCCCACGATCTCGGACGGCGCGACCGTAGGCTCCCCGGTCACCGTGCGAACCAGGCGGTCGAGCTGCACAAGCAGCCAGCTCAGGGGATCGGGCGCCGAGACGTCCTCGGCAGCGATGAGGTCGACGCGGGCGACCTCCTCCCCATCCTGCGTGAGGACGAGGTCTCCCACGTCCTCACCCACGGCGACGTCCCCGGTGATGTCCTCCGGCTCCACCGAGCGCTCGACAGGGCCGGCCAAACTGAAGACGTTCACGGCTCCCATAGGGTCGGCGACCGTGGCGTCCACCGTCTTGTCCGTCCAAGCGGCGTGCGGAACGCGGGCGACCAACGCGCTGCCGTCGGGAGCCATCGCCTCGCTCGTCACCAAGGGATAGGCGACCACATGGTCGTAATACCAGTTGGCAAGCGCCAAGGTGTCGGCGAAACGCTGTTCGTCGCCGTCGCTGCCGAGCGTGACCGTGTAGATCTCGCCCCCGTCTTCGCGCGAGAACGCGCCCACGAAGCACTGGAGCGCCTCGTAGGTTCCGCCCGTCTTGCCTCCGATGTTTCCGTCGCGTCCGAGGATGGTGTTGCGCTCGATCATGGTGATGTCGCGCTCCGCCCCGTCGGCCCCGGTGACGGTGATCACGTTGTTCGTCGTGGAGGTCAGCGCGCGGAAGTCATCGTTTTGCATCGCGTATGCGAACATCGTCGCCACGTCGCGGGCTGATGAGTGCATATCCGCCTCCCAGCCCTCGAAATCGAGGCCATGGGGATTGGTGAAGGCGCTCTTCATCCCCAACTCGGCAGACTTGTCGTTCATCGCCTGGATGAAGACATCGTACGGGTCGTCGCTCGACGGGTCGATCTTGGCCCCCACGGTGGAGGCTATCGCCATCGCCGCATCGTTGCCCGAGGGAACGAACAGGGCGCGCAGGGCCTCCTCCATCGTGAGGACATCGCCCTCCTTGAGGTCCGCTGACGACTGGCCGACCGTCGCCGCGGCGTGGTCGACGACCACCTCGTCATCGAGGCTCGAGTTCTCGAGCGCTACGATAGCGGTCATCACCTTGGTGATGGAGGCGATCTTCACCTGGGCGTCCGCGTCGCGCTCGAAGTAGACCGTGCCGTCCGACCCCACGACGATGGCATTGCGGGCCTCGATGTCGGGGCGGTCCGACACGTCGTCGTCCCGTTCTGACTCCGCAATGCCCAAAATGGCGTCGGTATCGAGTTGCGAGGCGGATGCAGGCTGCGGGCATGTAAGGATTTGCGACGCGAGCGCAGCGACGGCGAGCACGGGCAGCGCGGCGCGCGTTGCGCGCGCGGAGAGCTTGGACACAGTAGGACCCCCTCGGGTTTGACTAGATATCACATTTCACAAGATAGCTGCCAGT
>DBFEBE010000060.1:0-35832 GCA_048318985.1 Collinsella sp. | reverse complement strand
GCCCCAAGGCCCCCTGCAGCCTCACCGCGCTGCCCCGTCTCGAGGGGCTCGTCGACATCGTGTACAACCCGGCGCGCACCGCGCTCATGATGGAGGCGGACCGCCTGGGAATCCCCAACGTCGGCGGCCTGCTCATGCTTGTCGCCCAAGCCGCCCAGGCGGTAGAGCGCTACACCGGACGCTCGGTCGGCCGCGAACGGATCGCAGAGGTCACCTCGTCGCTCGCCCGCTCAGAGCGCAACATTGCGCTCATCGGCATGCCCGGTTCCGGAAAGACCCGAGTGGGACAGCAGATCGCCGCGCACCTCGACCGCCCCCATGTCGATAGCGATTGGGAACTCGAGCAGCACCTCGGGTGCTCATGCTCCGACTATATCGTCGATGCGGGCGAGGAGGCGTTCCGGCGCGCAGAAAGCGACTGCCTGGCACAGATCGCGGCGCGAAGCGGCCAGGTCATCTCCTGCGGAGGCGGCGTCGTCACCCAACCGGAGAACTACGACTTGCTGCGCCAGAACTCCGTCATCGTGATGCTCGACCGGCCGATCGCCGAGCTTTCGAAGAAAGGTCGCCCGCTGTCGCAGCGCGACGGCGTCGAGACGCTCGCCGAGCGCCGCATGCCGCTGTACCAGTCGTGGGCGGACATCATCGTGACGTCCCGCGAATCTGCTGACGCGACCGCACGGGAGGCCATACGCGCCCTCGATGCAGCCGAACGCGCCTAACCGCCATACGGAACAAGGAGAACCCATGAACGTCTTGGTGCTCAACGGTCCCAACCTCAACATGCTGGGGATCCGTGAACCGGGCATATACGGAACGCAGACCTACGACGACCTCGAGGACATCTGCCACGCAGCAGGGGCGGATGCCGGTTTCGAGACCGTAGGCGTTTTTCAGTCCAACCATGAAGGAGACCTGGTGGATGCCATCCAGGAAGCCCGGGGCGTCTACGACGGCATCGTCATCAACCCGGCAGCGTACACCCATACGAGCATCGCGATCCTCGATGCCCTCAAGGCGGTCGGCCTGCCCGCGGTCGAGGTGCACATCTCCGACGTCGACAGCCGCGAGCCGTTCCGACAGACGAGCTATGCCGGCATGGCATGCTTCGCGCGCGTGGCAGGAGAAGGGCTTGAAGGGTACGCACACGCTATCAAGATACTCGCCGAGCATCTTGAGGCATAGCCGCTGCGCACATATCGCATCAAGGGGGCGGGCTCCATGCACTCGATCGCATGGAGCCCGCCCCCTCTATAGCACTCGCTCGTCATGCCATGAGGCGGACCCCATCGCTCCCCAAGCTATCGGCGCTCACCCAACAGCTGGCGCGCGTGCTCGAGCGACGCGGAGCCGGTGTCCCCCGACAGCATGCGGGCGATCTCCTCGACGCGCTCATCGCCCTCGACGGAGAGAAGCTGCGTCTCGGGCATATCGCCATCGGACTTGCGCACCACGTAGTGAACGTCCCCCACGACGGCGACCTGCGGAAGATGCGTGACGACGATAACCTGATGCGACTGCGCAAGATCGGCGATCACGCCCGCCAGCGCGCGGGCGGTGGCTCCACCGACACCAGCATCGACCTCGTCGAACACGAGCGTCTCCACGCCGTCGGCACCGCCCAGCACGACCTTCACGGCCAGAAGCACGCGCGAGAGCTCACCGCCCGACGCGATGCGCCGCAGCGGGCGCGGCGTCAACCCGGCGCCGGACCGGTAGAGCAGCTCACACGAAGCCGGCCCGTCGACGCCCCATTTCTCGCGCGGAAGCGGACGGGATTCCCAGACGATCTCGGCGCGCCCCATCTCAAGACGCGCCATCTGACGCACGACCTCGCGACAGAACCGAGGGGCGGCGGCGTCCCGCGCGCGCATCAGGGCGCGCGCCGCGGAGGCGAGCCGGGACTCGGCCGCGTCGCGTTCCGAACGGGCGCGCGCGACACGCTCCTCGCCGTCGTCGACAAGGCTCAGCAACTCACGCGCCTCGTCCCGCTTCGCGAAGACGTCCTCCATGGTGGGACCCCACTGGCGGCACAGCCCCTTGAGCGAGGCAAACCGTTCCTGGAGCCGCGCCAGCTCCGCCGGGTCGAAATCGATACCATCGCGATATCTCCTAAGATCGGAAGCGACGTCCTCCAGGGTGATCGAGGCCTCCGCGAGCGTGTCGGAGAACCCTGCGAGGGCAGGGTCGACCGACCCAAGTCGGGACAGCTCGTAGATCGCCGCATTGAGGCCGTCGAGCGCGCCGCCCTCGCCGGAGAGCATCTCCTGGGCCTCGTGGGCGCACCGAGCGAGGGACTCGGCATGCTCGCTGCGCGGCAACAGCTTCTCGAGCTCCTCGTACTCGCCAGCGACCGGCGCGACCTCGTCGATGCGGGCGCATACGAACCGCGCCTCCTCGACGCGGGATCCCTGTGCACGCGACGCCTCCTCGACACGCTCGAGTTCACGGGCAGCCGCACGCGCCTCCTTGAGACATGAACGGTACGCCTCGAGGGGGGCTGAAATCGACGCGGACGCCCATGCGTCGACGAGCGCGACGTGTTCCGAAGCGTCGAGCAGACGCTGGTGTTCATGCTGGCCGCAAAGGTCGATATGTCGGCCCACGCGCTCCGAAAGCTCGCGCACGCTCGCCATGGAGCCGTCGATTCGGGCGCGGCTGCGCCCATCGGCGCTCACTCGGCGCTGAGCGCAAAACCCTTCGGTATCCCGAGCGGATTCATACAAGCGACCCTCGATCATCGCGGCCTCGGCGCCCTCGCGCACCAGCGAAGCGTCGGCGCGCTCCCCCATCAGCAGCTTCAGCGCGGAAAGCAGCGCGGTCTTGCCCGCACCCGTCTCGCCCGTGAGGACCGTGAGGCGCGGCGAGGGGACGAGGCGGGCGTCCCGGATGAGCGCGACGTTGGAGACGTGGACCTCATCGAGCATTGCGCACCCCGTAGAACACGCGGGAGACGGAGTTATAGAAGCTCTCGGGACCGTAATCCAGCAACAGCACGTCGGCATCCCCGCGGCGCGCGGCGACATGGGTGACGGTCGCGTCACCGCACAGGAACTGGCCGTCGACCGCGAGCGCGGGCACGGCGGGGCGGTCGTCGGAAAGGACGAGCTCGACGACGTCGGAAGGAGAGGTCATGAACGCACGGGCCTGGATGGTGTGCGGGGCGATGGGCACGCAGATCAGCCCCGTGTAGTCCGGGCTGACGATCGGGCCGCCGCCGGAGAGCGCATACCCCGTCGAGCCCGTCGCGGATGAGATGACGAATCCGTCGCCCCTGAGGCGGTCGATGTGATGCCCGGAGACGGAAATGTCGAGTTCGATCATATCGGACAGGGGGCCTCGCGTGAGCGCGACGTCGTTCAGCGCGCGTGCGACGAGCGAGCGGACCTCTCCATCGGCGTCGATATAGTCGACATCGCAGGAGACCGTCGCACGGCGGCTGACATGCATCTCGCCGGCGAGCGCATCGGAGACGACGGAAAGGATGTCGTGGTCCTCGGGACCGGCCGCGGTAAGGAAGCCGACATGACCGTAGGATAAGCCGAGGATGGGGATCTCGCGATCGTCGACGATGCGGGCCGCCCGCAGGAGCGTGCCGTCGCCGCCTAAGGAGATCACGAGGTCGCTTCCGTCGATATCCGGAACGGATTGGATGCGCGATCGCTGGTCGGACGCCCACGCGACCTCGTAGCCCTGACGGGTGAGCCACAGCTCGAGGGTGAGGCCGCTCTGGACCGCTTCGGACTTGTAGTAGTTGGGAACCAGGAAGACCTTCATAGCGCACCTGCCCGAGCGATGAGGAGCTCGATGTGGTCGGATGGAACGGACGGCGCCTCATCCGCCGCACGCTTTCTGCCGTACAGGAAAAACTCGCGGTTCCCCTTGGCGCCCTTGATGGGCGAGGCGCAGATGTCGATGGGGTCGAGGCCGGATCCGTCGAACAGGCGGATGGCGCTCTCGAGCACACGGGCGTGGACGGCGGGGTCGGAGACGATACCGCCCTCGCCCACCTCCTCCGGGCGCGCCTCGAACTGGGGCTTCACGAGCGTGACGAACCGCCCGTGCGGACAGAGCAGCTCGATCGTCGCCGGGAGGATGACGGAGATGCTCGTGAAGGAGACGTCGCAGACCGCGAGGTCGATAGCCTCACCGTACCCCAAGGAGGGAACGGAGACGATGTTCGTCCGCTCGAGAAGCGTCACCCGCTCGTCGTTGCGAAGGCGCCAGTCGAACTGTGCGCGCCCGACATCGACGGATAAGACGGACGACGCCCCGCGCTGGAGGAGGCAGTCCGTGAATCCGCCGGTCGAGCACCCTATGTCGAGGCACGCGAGGCCCGCAGGGTCGACTCCGAATGCGTCGAGGGCGCCTGCGAGCTTGAAGCCCCCACGCCCGACATAGGGGATTCTGTTCTTGACGTGAAGCTCAGCGCCAACAGGGACCTTGACCGCAGGGGACGTGAGCCGCTCCCCGCGGAAGGAGACGAGCCCCGCCATGCATATGCGCAGGGCATCGTCCGAGTCCGGACAGATGCCCTGCGCAACGAGTTCTTCATCGAGACGACGTCGTTTCATGGCGCGTCATTCCGCATCGCGGTCGCTCGGCGCGGATGCGGCGGCTTCCGCCTGGTCGAGCTGATCCGCCTCGCGGGGAGACAAGTCGAACGAATCGACCATGTCGACCGCCTTGGAGCCGAGCTTGATTGCCTCATCGAAGAGGTCGAGGCTCCGCTCGAGCGAGGTGTCCTTAGAGCGGACGGTCGCGACTATCTCGTCAAGGCGCTCGGTTATGTCGTCAAACGTGTGGACGGCGGACTCGGCCATCGCCTACTCCTCGGTCTCGCCGACAGGCTCCGGGGCCACATCGCCGCAGGCGGCGTCATCGACAGCCGGCTGATCGGCGATAGCCTCGACCGCGTTCTCCTCGCTCACGCGCGGGGCGGCCTGGGGCAGCTCCTCGGCGCGGGCGATGCGGCCAAGCACGCCGTTGACGAAGCGGGACGAGTCGTCGGTACCGAAGGCCTTGGCGAGCTCGACTGCCTCGTTGATGACGACGGCATCCTCGATCTTGTCATCGGTATCGTCGCAGCGCAGCTCGTAGACGGCGATGCGCAACAGGGCGCGGTCAGCAGCCGGCATGCGGTAGAGGCTCCAGTTCTCGGAGACGGCCGCGAGGCAGGAGTCGACGGTGTCGAGCTTCTCGTAGCAACCGCGTGCAAGCTGCTCGGCATACTCCATGAGCGGTCCCTTGGAAAGCAGATAGTCGCCGGCGAGGACCTCATCGACGGGAAGGTCGAGCGCTTCAGCCTGGAACAGGATCTGGAGCGCCTGGCTGCGCGCGCGGGTGCGACCGCGATCGACTTTAAGGCTCACGCGTTACTCCTTCGGGAAGACAAGGCCATCGATGCACACATCGACCGCGGAGACGGGGACGCCCACCTGGGCATCGATCGCCTTCACAACGGCGACGCGGACGTTGTCGGCAAGCTTTTTGAACGGATAGCCGAAGAAGACGGTCAGGCGCACCGTGATGTGCAGGCTGCCGTCCTCGACGACGGCCTCGACCTCGGGAACCGAGGACGTGGCGTTACGGGAGCTCAGCATGGAGACGAGGTTCGAGGCGAGGTCGTGCGGACCGACGGAAGCGATGCCCTCGACCTCCTCGGCAGCACGCGAAACGATGGAGGAGAGGACGGCGGGAGCGATGGCGAGGCCGTCGATCTTGATCTCTTGAGTCATGGATTCACCCATCTCTTTCAGAAGGTACCGGGACCATACCCAGACATGGATTCAGTTTACACGAAAGCGTATGGGGAGGGCGCGCATCACAGCTAAAGCACGCGGCCCTCGCTCACGCAATGGGGGCGAGTCTCCCCGCCCCCATTGCCAGTCGTTCGATAGACTCGTGCGCTAGACGCGAGAGACGAACTTGCCGTCGCGCGTATCGATCTTGATCGTCTCGCCGACGTTGAGGTACATCGGGACCTGGACCACCGCGCCGGTCTCGATGGTCGCGGGCTTGGTGCCGCCCTGGACGGTATCGCCCTTGAAGCCCGGATCGGTCTCGGTGATCTCGGCCTCGATGAACATCGGCGGGTTCACGCCCATGAGCTCGTCGTCGGCGTAAAGGAGCTGGCAGATGTCGTTCTCCTTGAGCCACTTCTCGTTGTCGCCGATGAAGTCGGTGGAGACGGGGATCTGGTCGTAGGTCTCCATGTTCATGAAGTAGTAGTTGTCGCCGTCGTTGTAGAGGTACTGCATCTCGGTGGTCGTGAGCTGGACGCTCTCGAACTTGGAGCCGGCGTTGCAGGTCTGCTCGACGACGCGGCCGGTCTTGATGTCGCGGGTCTTGTAGCGGACGAACGCGCCGCCCTTGCCCGGCTTGACGTGCTGGAACTCGACGATGGTGCAGATCTTGTCCTTGATGCGGAGGCCGAGGCCGTTCTTGAAGTCAGCGGTGGTGATGGAAGCCATGTGACGCCTTTCTCAATCAGATCCGGGTAGCGCCCGGTACGTAGAACGAAGAAATTATACGCGCGCTCCATGCGCGCGCGCCCGACGCGACGGAATTCATGACGAAAACCGCTCCGAGCGCAGAGAACTTACAGGTTGAGATTCTTGAGCGCGGCGAACGGGTTCTCGTCGCTCTCGACCCATGCCTGCTCGGCAGCGGCGGCGCATCCGCAATCGCCGTCGTTAAGGTTAGCCCCGCACTGCGGGCACAGGCCCGCGCAGTCGGGACGGCACAGCAGGACGAACGGGGTGTCCATGACAACGGCATCCGAGATGGCGCCGGAAAGGTCGATCGTCCGCTCGGGACCGACGAGCTCGAACCCGTCCTCGAACTCATCGGGATCCTCGGGCTCCTCGAACAGGAAATACTCCTCGATCTCGCCGGCGATGTCGAACGACGCGGCATCCAGGCAGCGGTCGCAGGAGCCGACGGCATGCGCGCGGACGATGCCCGTCACGAGGACGCCGTCGCCCGCATGGGTGAGGACCACGTCGTAGGAGATGCCGTCCTCGAGGGTGAACGCCTTGTCCCCGCTCGAATAGCCATCGAGGTCGACGCGTCCGGTCACGGGAAGCGAGTCGCCAGGGTTCTCGAGGGCATCGGAAAGGTCGACGACGACCGGTTCGATAACATCCATTACCAAGACCCGTTCTGTCCGTTCGCGCCCTCGTTGAGCTGCTGGCGGCAGCGCGCGACGGTGGAGGTGAGCGACTTGAGGTTCTCCTCGAGATGCGTGAACACCTGCTCGGCGTAGTCCTCGGCGGCATAGCGCGTCTCGCGCTCGTACTGCTGGGCGCGATCGCGGATGTCGTCCGCCTGCTGCTGGGCCAAGCGGACGATCTCGGCCTCGCCAGCGATGGTGAGGGCCTGCTGCTGGGCGTCCGCGATGATGGAATCCGCCTGAGCCGTGGCGCTCGCCATGAGCTCGTCGCGCTCCTTGAGGATGCGGCGAGACTTCTGCCACTCCTCGGGATAGCTCATGCGGATCTCGTCCAGGATGGCGTAGAAGGCATCCGTCTCGATGAGCTTGAACTGCGCGGTCTTGCCGAAGGGAGTCTTGGCCTCCTCGATCATCCCCTCGAGCTCATCGACCAGGCTCACGATTCGCTCGCCGGGAAAGATATCGCCAGCCATCGCGTCTCCTTTCATCGGCTGCATAGTCAACCGTACATGTTAACACAGACCTAACGCCCGCCCCGGCTAGGGGCGGCATGCGCGAAGTGCACATCAACGGGCGTACCGCACCCGCAGGGCCTCGGCTACGACGGGCGGGACGAACGCGGAGACGTCTCCCCCGAACGAGGCGATCTGGCGCACCACCGAAGACGAGAGGTACCCGAGCTGGGGGGCGCTCATGATGAACACGCTCTCGAGCTCGCTGTCGAGCCGGTAGTTGAGGCCCGCCTGCTGCAGCTCGTAATCGAAGTCGGTCATGGCTCGCAGGCCCTTCACGACGGCGCCGGCATCGACCTCGCGCGCAAAGTCGACGAGCAGCCCCGTGAAGGGGGCGACCTCGACGCCGGGTATGCCGGAAAGGGCCGCACGGGCGAGCCCGACGCGCTCCTCGAGCGTGAACGCCGTCCCGACGCCGTTTTTACCGATCGACTCGGCGACGGCGACGGTGACCCGCGGGAACATGCGCGCGGCGCGGCGCACGACGTCGATGTGCCCGAACGTGATGGGGTCGAAGGTGCCGGGCACGAGCGCGTGCTCGATGATGCGTTCCATGGAATGACTCCTCGGGGTAGACGGTGAACTTACGACCGCGCCGCGGACTCGAAGCGGAGCAGGTCCACACATGTGAGGCCGTAGCGCTTCTCGCGCTCGACCAGGAAGCCGACGGGGCGGGCGGCCTCCTGCGACGAGGAACGCTCGATCACGGCGAGGGCGCCGGGCGCGATCGCGCCGGAGCCGGCAAGGGACTCGAGGAGCCTGACGGCAGGGTCGGGTCCGAGCGCGTAAGGGGCATCGATCAGAATGAGGTCGAAGGGGGCGCCCGCCACCCTGCCGCGCTCGGCCGCGGCGAGCACGTCCGCGCAGGACACCCGAAAGCGCTCGCGGCCGCATCCCAGGGCATCGAGGTTGCGGCGAACGAGACCGGACGCCGCCCGGTCGATATCGAAGAACGAGGCGAACGAGGCGCCGCGGGACAGCATCTCGATTCCCAGCGCGCCCGATCCAGCGAAGGCGTCGAGCACGCGCGCGCCATCGATGCCGCCGTCGAGCGCGGACTCGACCATCGAGGCGCACGCCTCGCGAACCCTGTCCGTCGTGGGCCGCGTGACCTCGCGCCCGCGCGGCTCGGCGAGCTTGCGGCCGCGCCACTCCCCTGCAATCACCCTCATCCTCCGCTGACCTCCTTGAAGACGTCTCCGTATCGATCGATGACGCGGTGCCTGAGCGGTACCAGCGAGGGGGCGGAAAGCGTCGCCTCGCGCGCGAGGATCTCGACCGCGTCGTCATGTGCGCTCTCAATTATGTCCGTATCGGCGTCGAGGTCAACAAAGCGCAGCGACATCGCGCCGTGCTGGCGCAAGCCGAGGATCTCGCCCTCGTGCCGAAGGCGCAGGTCCATCTCGGCGAGCTCGAAACCGTCGGAGGTCGCTTCGCGCGCCTCGAGGCGCGCCATGGATGGAGCCTTGCGCCGCGACCTGCCCGCGCCCTGGGCGATGACGAAGCACGTGCCGGCATCGGAGCCGCGCCCGACGCGGCCCCTGAGCTGATGGAGGGTGGCGAGCCCGAAGCGCTCGCCGTTCTCGATGAGCATAACGGTTGCCTCGGGCACGTCGACGCCCACCTCGACCACCGTGGTGGAAACGAGGATATCGAGCGCACCCCGGCGAAACGCCTCGATAACCGAGTCCTTCTCCGCCGGAGCCATGCGTCCGTGGAGCGCGGCGATGCGGGCCTCGGGGAAGACGGTCCCCAGATGGGCGAGCTCGGCCTCGACGCTGCGCAGCGGGGTGCGCAGGCCTCCGTCGTCGTCGGCGCCGGGCACGTCCTCGAGCTCCCGGGCGTCGTCGCGGTCGGCGACGAGCGGGCAGACCACGTACGCCCGCCGCCCAACCTCGATGGCAGCGCGGATCGCACCGTAGGCGATGTCGCGGTTGGCCTCGTTGAGCACGCGCGTGACGACCCCGGCACCAGGGACAGGGCGATGGCGGATGATGCTGGAATCGAGGTCGCCGTACAGGGAGAGCGCGAGGGTGCGCGGGATGGGTGTCGCGGACATGACCAGGAGGTCGGCGCCGGGGCCCTTGGAGCGCAGGACGTTGCGCTGGCCGACGCCGAACCGGTGCTGCTCGTCTATGACGACGAGGGACAGGCGGGCGAAGGCGACGTCGTTGGTGAGGACGGCATGCGTGCCGAACAGCACGTCGATGTCCCCTACCGCCAAGCGCTCGAGCAGCCGCTCGCGCTCCGCGGGAGGGGTGGCGCCGGTGAGCAACGCGCACGAGACGCCGATGCCCTCAAGCACGGGCGCCACCTTGACGGCGTACTGCTGCGCCAGGATTCCCGTGGGCGCCATGACGCACGCCTGCGTGCCGGAATCCGCCGCGCATGCGAGCGCGAAGGACGCCACGGCCGTCTTGCCGGTGCCCACGTCGCCAAGGAGCAAGCGGTTCATGATGCGCCCGCCGTCCTGCATGTCATCGAGTATCTGCGCGACCGCGGCGTCCTGCTCCCCGGACAGCTTGAACGGGAGGGCCGTACGAAGCGCGGCGACCCGGCTCGCGGCCCGGTGCGCGATAGCGGGGACTCCGAGCAGGTTGGCATCGTTTCGCAGCCGCAGGGCCAGCTGGAGAACCAGGACCTCCTCGTAGGCGAGCCGGCGACGGGCCAGCTCTCGCTCCCCCATCGAAGTCGGGAACTGCACGGCCCTGAACGCCATGGACGAGCCCATGAGGCGGCGGCGCGCCCTCAAGGGGGCGGGCAGCGGATCGGGTGCACCGAGGGAGCACCCGACGGCGACGGACATGATGCGGCGCATCCAAGCGACGCTGATGCCGTCCCCGACGGAATGGACCGGCACGATGCCGGCGGCGCGGCTCCCGTCAAGGCGCTCGAACAGCGGGGAGGTCATCTGCTTGAACCCGTAGGCGAACTCCACCTTGCCCATGACGGCGAGCCGGTCCCCCCGCTTGATGTCGCGCGAAAGCCACGGCTGCTTGAAGAACGCCAGCTGGAGCACGCCCGTCTCGTCCACGAGAAACACCTCGGTGACGACCATGCGCGGGCGGGGTCGCTTCTCCGACACGCGGTCGACCGTGCCCACGATCGTGGAGACCGAGCCGATGGGAGCCGACTCGATATCCACGGCATGGGTGAAATCAAGATAGCGGCGCGGTATATGGCGAAGGAGGTCCTCGACGGACTCGATGCCGAGCCGACGGAGGGCCTCCTCGCGTGCGCCAGATACGTATTTGAGGCGAGCGACGTCCTCAGCGAGGGCGTCGACCCGCGATATGCGCGCCGACACGGCAGGTGCTGCGATGCGCGGCGCCATGGCGAACCTATTCGATGGAGAAGATGACCGGGTACAGCGGCTGCTCCCCGCGATGCGCATCGACTTCGAGATCGGGCTGGGCCTCCTCGATCGCATCGATGATCTCGGCGAACGCCTCGTCGCTCAGGTCGGAGCCGGCGAGGATGGTGAGGGTGTCGCCCTCCTCCTCGTCCTGCATGCGGGCGATGCAGTCGAGCGTGACCTGCTTGACGTCGGAGCCGACGATGTCGATGGACCCGTCGATGATGCCCATGACGTCACCGGCGTGGATCGGGCTGTCGTCGGAGGCCTTGGAGTCGCGGACCGCGCAGGTGACCTCGCCGTCGCGGACCTCGCGGGCGGCATCGGTCATGGCCTCGACGAGATCGTCGAGCTCCGCATCGGGCATGACGGCGAAGAGCGCGGAGAACGCCTGGGGCACCGTCTTGGTCGGGACGACGGCGACGCGCTTGTCGGTGCAGGCGCTCGCGGCGGCCTCGGCGGCCATGCGGATGTTGCCGTTGTTCGGCAGGATGACGACGGCCTCGGCGTTGACGCGCTCGACCGCCTCGAGCAGGTCGGCCGTGCTGGGGTTCATGGTCTGGCCGCCGGAGACGACCACGTCGACGCCCATGGAGACGAGGATGTCCGCCTCGCCGGAGCCGGCGGCGACCGCCACGAAGCCGAGGGGCTTCGCGGGCTCGGACGCAGCCTCCTGGTCGGCGTGGATCTTGGCGGTGCGCTCGGCGACCTCGAGGTCCATGTTGTGGATGAAGACCTCGTAGACCTGTCCGAACTGGAGCATGTGCTCGAGCACGAGGTTGGGCGTGTTCGAGTGGACGTGGACCTTGTAGTCCGGGTACGCGCCGACGAGCAGCTCGCAGTCGCCCATGGAGGCGAGGAACCGCAGGGCCTCGTCCTCGTCGAAGCGGCGCTCGGCCTTGAACAGGAACTCGTTGCAGTAGCGGAACTCCGAGCCCTCCCAGTCGTCGTTGGCCTCGATCTTCACGCGGTCGAGCGCGCCGGCGCGGGCGGAGTCCGCGTCAGCGTCGAACGTGGCCGAGAAGCCCTCGACCTTAGAGGTGCGGCCCAGCGCGGCGGCGACGAAATTCTCCATGAAGATGGCGAAGCCGAAGGCGCCGGAGTCGACGACGCCGTTCTCCTTGAGCACCGGCAGGAGGTCGGGGGTGCGGGCGACGGACTGATACGCCTCGACCACGATGGCGTCGAGCGTATCGGAGGCGGAGAGCTTCTTCTTCTCGCACTCGTCGGCCTTGGCGGAGACGTCGCGCAGGACCGTGAGAATGGTGCCCTCGATGGGCTTGCGGACGGCCTGGAAGGCGACCTTGACCGCGCGGCGGAAGGCGCGGGCGATGTCGTCGGAGCCGACGGGCTCGGAGGCGTCCACGAGGCCCTCGGCGACGCCGCGCAGGATCTGGCTGGTGATGACGCCCGAGTTGCCGCGCGCGCCCATCAGGGAGCCGTGCGTGATGGCGGCGGCGATGTCCTCCATCGTCGCGTCTGCGGAGAGCGCCGTGAGCTCCTTGACGACGGAAGCGAGCGTGAGCGACATGTTGGTGCCCGTATCGCCGTCGGGAACGGGGAACACGTTGAGCTTGTTGATGTCCTCGGCCTTGTCGGCGACAGCCTTCGCCGCGATCGGGAAGCACGTGCGGATGGTTTTAGCGATCATGTTGAATGTATCTCCAAGTACTCGGACTGCCCTAGGCGCGCGACTTCAACGCGTCGATGTGGATGGCGATCTTCAGGTTCGCAGGATCGAGCTGCGCGATCTCGGCGCAGGTGAACGCGACGGAACTGGAAAGGTTCTCGCACACGGACTTCATGTTCACGCCCGCCTCGAGAACGATGTGGAGGTCGAGGACGAGCTTGCCGCCCTCGGAGCTGACGAGGACGCCCTTGCGCAGGCGGTCGCTCGGCAGGATGCGGACCGCGCCCGCGCCCTGCTCCTGCTCGGCCATGCCCACGACACCGTAGCAGGACATGGCGGCGTATCCGGCGATATCCGCGATCACGTCGTTGGAGACGCTCAGGGTGCCGGCGATGGTATCACACACGGTAATCTCCTTCCTGGATGCATGCGCATCGGATATGGAAGCAATCGTTCCCCCATTCTACAACCGGGATGCCGCGTGCAACAAAAATAGACATACGGGGATGGGCGGGGACGGCGCTTGGCCCTATCGGGACGCCGCGTCGATGAAGGCCTTCCAAAGCAGGTAGTCGCTCTCGAGCGTGCGCCACGTGTACTCAGGGTGCCACTGCACCCCCAGGCAGAAGGACTCGGTGGGGACCTCGATCGCCTCGGGCACGCCGTCGGTCGCCATGGCCGTCATGACGACCCCCTCGCCCAGGTCCTCGACGCAGCAGTGGTGGCTGGAGTTGACCTGGATGGAGTCGCGCAGCCCGTTGATGCGCGCCAGGAGGCTGCCGCGCTCGATGAGCACGGCGTGCGCCGGGTCGAGCAGGATGGGCGCGTGGCGCCAGTGCGCCATGCCGTCGGGCACGGGGCGCGAGGGCACGTCCATGCACAGCGTGCCGCCGAGGGCGACGTTGAGTATCTGCATCCCGCGGCAGGTGGCGAGCAGCGGCTTGTGCGCGTCGAGCGCGGCGCGGATGAGGCGGATCTCGAAATCGTCGCGCTCGGGGCACAGCAGTGCGCGGTCATACGGCTCGGCCACGCCCCAGAGCGCCGGGTCGACATCCTGGCCGCCGGGTATGGCGACGCCGTCCGCCATCGCGACGTACCGCTCGATGACGTCCTGGTCCTCGGTAAGCGCCATCATGAGGGGTATGCCCCCCGCGGCGAGGATGGCGTCGAGAAACACCGTCGCCCCGGACTCCTCGGGAGCGAGCTGCTCGGGCATCTTGAGGCAGGGGCGGCACTGCTCGAGCCTCGGTGCGATGAGGATGAGCGGGCGGTCGGCGGGATCGGTCGTTACGGGCGGGATGTCGAAAGGCATAGGCTGCTCCAGAATCGGAATACGATGCGGACGGGAGGAAAGGACGGGCCGATCAGTGGCCCTTGATCGAATCGAGGAACTCCCGGGCACGCTCGGTCTTGGGATGGTCGAAGAACTCGTCGGGGGTCCCCTCCTCGACGATGCGCCCGTCGGCCATGAACACGACGCGGTCGGCGACGCGGCGAGCGAAGCTCATCTCATGGGTCACGACGACCATCGTCATGCCGCCTCGGGCGAGCTCCACCATGACGTCGAGGACCTCGTTGATCATCTCGGGGTCGAGCGCGCTCGTGGGCTCGTCGAACATCATCGCCTTCGGGTGCATGGCGAGCGAGCGCGCGATGGCGACGCGCTGCTGCTGGCCTCCCGAGAGCTGCGCGGGGACCTTGTCGGCCTGCTCGGCCACGCCTACGCGGGCGAGCAGCTCGCGGGCGGTCTTCTCCGCGGAAGCCCTATCCTGCCCCAGGACCTCGATGGGGCCGAGGGTCACGTTCTCGAGGATCGTCTTGTGCGCGAACAGGTTGAAGCTCTGGAAGACCATGCCGAGCTCCGCGCGCATGGCCGCGAGCTCGCGACCCTCCTCCGGCAGGGGGACGCCCTCGATGAGCACCTCTCCGGAGTCGATGGTCTCGAGGCGGTTGATCGTGCGGCACATCGTGGACTTGCCGGACCCGGACGGCCCGATGACGACGAGGACCTCGCCGCGGGCGACGGAAAGGTTGATGTCGCGCAGGACATGCAGGTCGCCGAAGTGCTTGTCCACATGGCGGAGCTCGATGACGGGGATGTCTTGTTCGGTATGCTGGGTCATGGCGTCTCCAGTCGAATGGGTGCGGTACGTGCGGGCTAGCGGACGATCGTGACGCCCATGCGGCGCGCGACGATCCCGGAAAGCTTGTTGATGGCGTAATTGAGCAGGATGTAGACGAGCGCGACCGTGAGGTACATCGAAACGAGGGCGTCGTAGTTCGTGATGAGGACGCGCGCGTTCTGCATGAGGTCGGGGTAGCTCACCACGTAGGCCACCGTGGTGTCCTTGACCACGACCACGAGCTGCGAGATCAAAGACGGGATGACGAAGTGGATCGCCTGCGGGAGGACGACGGTGCGCATGATCTGCGCGGGCCTCATGCCGATCGACCGCGCGGCCTCGATCTGCCCGACGGGAACCGCATTGACGCCCGCGCGCAGCACCTCGGCCAGCACCCCGGATGCCGCGAGGGCGACAGGAAGGGTGATCATCCAGAAGCTCGACAGCTTGATGCCGTATTGCGGGACCACGAGGAAGAAGAAGTAGATGAGCAGGAGGCTCGGCACGCCGCGGAAGAAGTCGATGACCCCTCGGCAGGCGACGGAGAGCACGCGGATCGAGCTCGTCCTGCCGAGCATCAGCAACAGGCCGAGGACGAGCGCGATGGCGCCCGCGACGAGGGCGACCGAGACGGTCCCCCGGAATCCCTGCAGCAGGAACGCCCAGGTGGTCGGCCGGCCCAAAAACGTCCAGTAGCGCGGCGCAAGCTGCCCCGTCACGTAGAACTGCCGCACGATGGCGGCGATTCCAAGGAGGACGAGGACGGCGGAGATGGAGGTCGCGACGTACATGCGGCGCCGCGTGCGGGGGCCGGGCGCCTCGTACAGGGCGTCGCGGATCGAGGTGCGGTTGCTTCCAGCGTTCATCGCAAGATCCTCACCTTCCGGTCGATACGGTTTCCGACCAATCCGATGACGGCGGCGGTACCGACATAGCCCAGGGCGGCGATGAGGAACGCGAGGACGCCGCCCGTCGCGCGCGTGTTGATGAAGGACACGATGCCGGTCAGCTCCTGGGGCGACAGGGGCACCTGCGAGCCGAGCGACGTCGTGAGCATGACGGCGATCAGGAGGTTCGTCATGGGGAGGACCGCGGAGCGGAGCGCCTGGGGGATGACGATGCGGGACATGGTCTGCGAGAAACGGAGCCCGATTGACCGGGCGGCCTCTATCTGGCCGACCCCGATCGTGTTGATGCCGCTCATGAAGTTCTCCGAGCCGAAGGCGGAGCCCATGAGGACCGTCGTCACGATGACGCAGGTGCGGTAATCGAGCACCACGCGCAGGTTGGGCAGCGCGTACACGACGATGATGAGCAGCGCGACGCCGGGGATGTTGCGGAAGACCTGGACGTAGAGGTCGCCCACGGCGCGCAGGGGGCGAAGCGGGCAGACGCGCAGAACGGTGATCCCCACCGAGAGCAGCATGACGACGGCGAACGAGACGGCTGTCATCCACCATGTCGTGAGCAGGGCCGTCACGTAGTCCCGGCCGTAGGTCGACAGAAGCTCGACGAGTCCCATGGCCACCTCCTTGCAGACAAGTTGAACGGACGCTGGCGGGTCGCGCCCGCGTCGGCGTAATACGAATGCGCGCCCGAACCCGCGATGCGGGCCGGGCGCGCGTGCATCTATGCGCGCAGGTGCGCTACGCGCCGATCGCAGGGGGCTCGGGAGCCTCGGCGATCTCGGCGCGGTCGCCGATGGAGACCTGCCAGAGGTCGGCCCAGAGGCCGGAGTCCTCGATGCCGCGCAGGAACTCGTTCACGAACTCGACGCCGTCGGAGTCGAGGGGCATGCCGATGCCGTAGGGGTCGACCGGGCCGAAGGGGTCGCCGGCGAGCTGGTACTTGCCGGGACGCTTGGCCATGTCGGAAAGCAGCATGGTCTGATCGATCACGTAGGCGTCGACGCGACCCTGCTCGAGCGCGCTGCGCGCCTCCTCGTCGGTCTTGAACTCCTGGATGGTGGCCTTGGGGGCGTACTCCTCGAGCACGCTCGGGCCGGTCGAGCCGGACTGCGCGGCGACGTTCTTGCCCTCGAGGTCCTCGACGCCGGCGATGTCGCCGTTGCCGGCCATGACCAGGATGCCCTGCTGCGTGGTGTAGTACGGGCCCGCGAAGGAGATGAGCTTCTTGCGTTCGTCGGTGATCGAATAGGTCGCGAACACGGTGTCGACCTGGTCGTTGGTGAGAACGGACTCGCGGGTGTCGGAGGTGACCTGCGTGAACTCGTACTTGGACTCGTCGCCCAGGATGTAGCGGGTCAGAAGCTGGAACAGGCCGGCGTCGAAGCCGCGGAGCTTGCCGTCGGTCTCGTCCATGAGGGAGAAGAGCGCGGAGGTCTGGACGCCGCCCACGCGCAGGGTGCCCGCCTCCTTGACGGCGGAAGCCCATGCGTTCGCGGAGACGGTGGCGTCGTCGGCCACGGGGCCTTCGGCGACGAGGGCGTCGTACGCCTCGGCGTCGATCTTGGTGACGGTCTCCTCGACTTCGCCGCCGGCCGCGGCGGAACCGGCGGGGGCGGACTCGTCGCTGCAGGCGGAAAGGCCGAATGCGCTCGCGGCGCCGAGGGCGGCGACGCCAGCGAGGGCCTGGCGACGCGTGAGGATGAGGGAATCCATGAGGCTGTCCTTCGTCATGGGGACGCTCCTTTCTTGTTGGGCCCAATATCCGAGCCAGTTAGTATGGATTATATGGGACCCGACGATGATGTGAAGCTGTGCACGAGCATTTAACGATACGCCCGTCACGGTGCACTCAAACCCTCCACAACTGGCAGCGCCCGCCACGGACCCGCGGACGGGCGGGCATGCGGCCCCGAGGTCGCGCCGCCGCATTCGGCCCGCGGGCGACGATCCGCACAGGGCCTGCGGGCAGCGCCCATAGGGCGGCATGGGGATCCGTAAAGATTTTCTTGAGCAACGCGCGCTCGCCCTTCACAGACGACCTGCGGTTTTCTATACTGTTCCCCGCGCTGCACGCGCCTGCTGCTCCATATGCGTGCAAACCTCCCGCTCTATGTGTAGATTCCGCACATGGGCGGGTTTCTATGGTATAGTTCATTGCTGTTTGTTCACGCGGCATCACCAACAAGCCGCCCAAGGAGGGTAAAGACATGTCCAAAGTTTGCGAAATCTGCGGTAAGCACCCCGTTGCTGGTCGCTCCATCAGCCACTCTCACCGCGTCTCCATCCGTAAGTTCCGCCCGAACATCCAGCGTGTCTACGTTGTCGTGAACGGCACCCGTCGCAAGATGAACGTGTGCACCACCTGCCTCAAGTCCGGCAAGGTCGCCCGCTCCTAAGCTTCCTTCGCGGCACATATCGCGTGAACCGTATTTGCCGGTACACCATAAGCTTCAGGGTCCTCTTCGGAGGGCCCTTTCTTTTACCTATCGCATGCCGCGGTCCCGTTCGACCTCGAATCGCACAGCTACGGAAGAATGCGCCTACGGGGCCTCGACCGCCCTTCAAGACGGCCGCTGCTTCGCATAGCGCCGTGCAAGCAGGACGGGGGCCCCGGAACCGGGACCCCCGTCTCGAACATGATGGGTAGAAGGGAGCAGACGAGCTCGGACCTAGCAGACGCCCTGGGCCATCATGGCGTCGGCGACCTTCTTGAAGCCGGCGATGTTCGCACCGACCATGTAGTTGCCCTCGAAGCCGTACTCGGTCGCGGCGTCGTCGCACGCGTGATAGATGCCGCGCATGATGCCCTCGAGCTTGGAGTCGACCTCCTCGAACGTCCACGAGAGGTGCTCGGCGTTCTGGCTCATCTCAAGGCCGGAGGTCGCGACGCCGCCGGCGTTTGCGGCCTTGCCGGGCATGAAGGCGACGCCGTGCTCGATCAGGTAGTTGGTGGCATCGGTCGTCGTCGGCATGTTTGCGCCCTCGCCCACCACCTTGCAGCCGTTCGCGACGAGCGCCTGCGCATCCTCGAGCAGCAGCGTGTTCTCGCGTGCGCAGGGAAGCGCGATGTCGCACGGAAGCTGCCAGACGCCGCGGCCGTCGCCCTCGTGCCATACGGCATCGGGGCGGGCGTCGGCATACAGCGCGAGGCTCACGCCCTGGTCGTGGCCGGAGCGCTTCTTGTTGTAGATGTCCTCGAGGATCTTGTAGTCGATGCCCGCCGGGTCCTCGATCCACCCCTTGGTGTCGGAAGCAGCGATGACGATGCCGCCCAGCTGGGAGACCTTCTGGATCGCGTAGATCGCGACGTTGCCGGAGCCGTGGACGACGACCTTCTTGCCCTCGAAGCTCTCGCCGTGGCACTTGAGGTACTCGTCGACAAAGTAGACCAGGCCGTAACCGGTTGCCTCGGTGCGCGCCAGGGAGCCGCCGAAAGACAGGCCCTTGCCGGTGAGCACGCCGGACCACTCGTTGCGCAGGCGCTTGTACTGGCCGAACATGTAGCCGATCTCGCGGCCGCCCACGCCCAGATCGCCCGCCGGGACATCGGTGTCAGGGCCGATATGGCGGGAGAGCTCGGTCATGAAGGACTGGCAGAAGCGCATGATCTCGTTGTTGGACTTGCCCTTGGGGTCGAAATCCGAACCGCCCTTGCCGCCGCCCATGGGGAGCGTGGTGAGCGAGTTCTTGAAGATCTGCTCGAAGCCGAGGAACTTGAGCATGCCGAGGGTGACCGTGGGGTTGAAGCGCAGGCCGCCCTTGTAGGGCCCGATGGCGGAGTTGAACTCGACGCGGTAGCCGCGGTTGACCTGGCACTTGCCCGCGTCGTCCACCCAGGGGACGCGGAAGATGATGACGCGCTCGGGCTCGACGAGGCGCTCGAGCAGCGAGGCCTCCTCGTAGGCGGGGTTGGCGTCGACAGCCGGCGCGATGGAGGTAAGCACCTCGTCGGCCGCCTGGATGAACTCGGGCTGATCGGAGTAACGCTCGTGCAGCTCCGCGATGACCCTCTCGGTATAGCTCATAATGTATGCTCCTTACCAATGCGCGCAGACGCCATGCCTGCGTTTGACCGCGCTCTATCATAATCCAGGTACTCCGCCGTTCTACCCATGCACTCGGTGGTAACGAAGCGGCAACACCTGTAACACACGAGAAACGCGCGAGCCTTTCAGGCGCGAGCCCTGATTGGAACCAGTGCCGCGCCGACGTGCGCAGCACCGACGAGAACCACGAGCCCGTCTCACATGGCGCGCGCTACGTTGCATGCAGAAGGGCCGCTGGCGCCAGGCCAAATGGAAACGCACGCCCCCCAACGAAACGGCAGGCGCACGCTACCATGGCGACAAGAGGCCCGCATCGAGAGAGGATGGCCAGCATGACCGACGAGAGGCACGTGCGCGCGAGCAGGCTCCTTGCCCGCACGCTCCGGCACAGACCCGCTGAGCTGGGAGTTGAGCTCGACGAACACGGTTGGGCGCACGTCGGCCCCCTCATACGCAGCATGGCCGGCCAGATGGAGTTCTCGCGAGAGATCCTGGAGTATATCGTCGCGACCGACCCCAAGGGCCGCTATGAGTTCGATGGGCAGCATGAACGCGTGCGCGCGCGACAGGGCCATTCCGTCCCGGTCGACGTGGGGCTAGAGCGGCTCACGCCGCCGGCGACCCTGTACCACGGGACCGCCAGACGGTCGCTCGACGCCATCATGCGCGAGGGGCTGAAGCCCATGAGCAGGCTTTACGTCCACCTGTCTCCCGACTACGGAACCGCCGTCAACGTGGGCTCCCGTCACGGGACGCCGGTGGTGCTCGAGGTCGACGCCGCGACCTTGGCCGCGGAGGGCCAAGGGTTCTACCTGTCGCGCAACGGCGTCTGGCTTACCGGCCCGATTGCGCCGCGATACCTCAGGACGGCAATTGCCGACCCGTCGGGCGGAAGGGAGAAGCCTTGATATACATCACGGGAGACCTGCACGGCCCCATGGGGCTGGACAGGCTCGAGGCCTGGGAGGAAGGGGGACCGGGCGACCACCTGATCATGACGGGAGATTTCGGCTACCCCTGGGACTACTCAGCCGATGAATGCACAGAGATCGCCTGGCTGGAGTCCAGGCCCTACACGGTCCTGTTCGTCGACGGGAACCACGAGCGCTACGATCACTGGTCGGGACGGCGCGTGGAGCCATGGTGCGGCGGCGCGGTCCAGCGGCTCTCCCCGCACTCCCCCATCCGCCGCCTCATGCGCTCCGAGGTCTACGAGATCGACGGGACGCGCATCTTCACCCTCGGCGGCGCGGCCAGCATCGACCGGGCGTACCGGATCCCGTACGCCACCTGGTGGCCGCAGGAGATCCCGACCGAGCGCAACTTCGATGAGGCGCGGGCAAACCTGTCTGCGCGCGGCTGGAAGGTCGACTACGTCGTGACGCACACGTGCCCCTGGTCCATCCTCGCCAGCACGCTTTTCCCCGCCACGCCGACTCCGGGCCTTGGAGACGAGGCCCTGACCGCATTTCTCGATGAGGTCGACCGAAAACTCGACCTCAAGCGCTGGTACTACGGCCACTTTCATCGAGACAGGGACGTCGATGCGCGGCACACGGCGCTGTTCGAGCGCATCGTGCCGCTCGGCGTGGGCGTCGGCTAGGGCAGACGCCGCGACAAGTGAAGGGCCGGCGCGCAGGGGTTCACGTCCCTGCGCGCCGGCCCCCTGATGATTCGCCAGGCCGGGATGCAGTTAGATCCACCCGTACTCGGCCGGATGGTGGACGGTCTTGTACTCGGCGTCGTGCTTGATGGTCTCGGTCCAGGCGGCCTTGACGAGGACCTTCTCGTCCCACGCCGGGGTGACCACGACGGTCTCGTCGTAGGCATCGCGGACGAGCTCGGTCTTGTAGTAGCCCTCGGTTACGAGGACCTGGCGGTCCTCGTATACAGGTCCGGTGTAGTAGAAATGACCATTCACTGCACTATGATGACCCATCTCGTTAAGATCGGAGGTCTCAAAATCGCACTGATCACAATAATGTTTCACGCCGACCTTGACCTTCTCGGTCTTGTAGACGGGGTCGACCCAGACCTGCTTGTACTCCGCGTCGTGGTGGACGGTCTTGTAGGTGGCGTCGTGGTGGACGGTCTTGTACTCCGCCGCGTGCTCGATCTTCTCGGTCCAGGCGGCCTTGACGAGCACCTTCTCGTCCCACGCCTCCTTCACCACGCCCCACTTCTTCGCGGGCTCGTCCTTGCCGGATGACGATGAGGACGAGGAGGAAGAGGAAGACGAGCCGCCGGACGTCGAGCCGGACGGTTTGCCGGACGACCCGCTCGGCGCGGTGGGCTTGGTCGGGGCCTGCCCCACCTTGTCGGATGCGGGCTTCTTCGAGGAGGACGAGGAGGAAGAGGAGGATGAGGTGGAAGCGCTCGCCTGCTTCGCCTCGATGAGGCTGCGCGACGCCTCGCGCTGGGCCTCGGGCAGCGCCTCGATGAGCGCGGCGGTGCCCTCGGCGTCCGCGAGGTCCACCGACGTCAGGGACATCTCGACCTTGGGGGCGTCCGCGCCGGTTGCGGAGACGATGAACTGGACCGCCTGGGGCACGAGCCAGGTCGTCTTGCCGTCGGCAGACGTCGGGATCGAGGTCAGCGACATCGCGTAGACGCCCTCGGCGAGCTTGAGGTCGAAGTCCTCCCCCGGCACGGCGTCGCCCTCGGCGGAGGTCTCGCCGTCCGCGTTCACGACCGCGTAGCCGAACGAGCCGTCGCCTTCCTTCCAGCCCTCGGCGGCAAGGGACACGGTGACGGACTTCTCCTTGGACACGGCGTTCTTGGCCGACTGGACGGCGCTCTGGACGGCCGGGACCGGCGCCTCGCCGCCGCTGAACGTGCCGGAGGCCCAGGCGACGCCCAGGCCCAGGGCCGCGACGACGGCCACGGCGGCGCCGGCCGCGACCAGGGCGCGGCGGCGGCGCGCGGGGCCCTCGGCCGACCCATCGTCCGTGCGCCCCTCGGAGAAGTCGACCCAATCCGTGCCCGCATGCTCGACCTGACAGGCCCCGGAATCTTCGTCGATCACGCTGTCACCCGGGGCAGACTCACCAGGCACGGGGGCATCGGAGCCACCCTCCTGAGCGCACTCGGCAGCAGCGGCTCCATCCTCGCAAGCATCAGCGGCGTCGACATCGGACGGAGCGTCAAGGCATTCCGCAGCCCTGCCCTCGACAGTCAAAACGATGTGTCCCTCTGCCCCGATCTCCTCCGCACCATCAGGCCTCTTACCGTCCCCAAGCATGTCCTCAGCCATTTCAACCTCGCACTCATCCAACTCGAACATCGTCGATTGCATCTTCCGCAGACGTACGGAAACCCCCGACGACAGCGTTTAACCCCCGCAAGCATAGCACAGCACCAGGCTCGACTGGTCACTTCGAGATGCGCGATTGCCCCTTCCCCATTCATTCGAGCGCCTCAGTATAACGCTGTAAAAAACGGGCCAGAGCGATTCCTGCTCTGGCCCGTTGATGTGTCTGGAGCGGGCGACGGGAGTCGAACCCGCCTCATCAGCTTGGAAGGCTGAGGTTCTACCGATGAACTACGCCCGCGTATGTGGTCGGGACGACAGGATTTGAACCTGCGACATCCTGCTCCCAAAGCAGGCGCGCTACCAAACTGCGCCACGTCCCGTGCGTCCACAAGGGAGTAGTATATAGCTTTGTCGAAACCCTGGCAACCAGTCCCTCCCGCTCGAACGCATCTTCCACCCGGCTCCTTTCGCCCCCTCCGCCGTTCACTACACGCCGATCCGTAGATTGCCCCGACGCCATCCTCCCTGTCGGCTCTTCGCCCATATTCCCCATCACGACAAAACGAGAGCCATGCAGTGGAGCGATTGTCCTAAGCCATTACCTGCTATCCCCAAACACACGTTGGGGGAAGTCTGCACCCGTTTAGAAGGACACGTTTTACGCCCCGGGCCCCAAGACTCGCTTCCCCCTGTCGAACATGGACGCCGAAGCGCCCTTCACGCCGTGGCCGTATAATGGTCGCGCACGCGATACGAAGGGAACCCATGGCAGCAACGCAGGACATCGAATCCGATCATTCCGACGACCGTCACGGAGAGGGCGTCCTCGCCGCGCTCTCCTATGAGCTTCAGAGCGCGGAGCGCACGCTCGCCGCCGACACGCGCCGCAATGCGGGCAACATGCGCGCGAGCCTCACCACCCTCGCGCTCACGCTCATCATCTCCGTCGCGATGGGCGTCGCTGCATGGGTGTTCCTCACCTCGCTGGAGATCGTCACGGGCGTCCGCGGACGGCACGGATGGCTCTTGCTGCTCCTGCCCGTCGTCGGCGTCGGCACGGCCTGGGTGTACCGCAACCATGGGCTCAGGTCCGCCCGCGGAAACAACCTCGTCATAGACAGCGCGCTCGGAGGGACGCCCATCCATGCCCGGATGGCCTTCCTGACGTTCGCATGCTCGGTGGCGACGCACCTGGTCGGAGGCTCCGCGGGACGCGAGGGCACGGCGGTGCAGATCGGCGGAACGATCGCGAGCAACGTCGCCGAGCGGTTCGGCGTCAAAAGCGCCCGCACCCGCCAGGACCTGATGCTCGCCGGGGTGTCCGCCGCGTTTGGCGGCGTCTTCGGCACCCCGCTCGCCGGCGCCTTCTTCGGCATGGAGGTGTGCACGGTCGGGAAGCTGAACTACAGTGCGGGCATCTACTGCCTCATCGCGTCCTTCACGGGCAACGCCGTCGCCGACGCCCTCGGCGTCGCGCGCGAGTCCTTCCACATCGCCTCCATCCCCCCGATGGACGCCGCGTCCGTCGCCCTCGTCGTGGCGTGCGCCTGCGTCTTCGGCCTCGTCGCCCGCCTGTTCTCCCTTGCCATCCGCAGCGTCAAGCGGCTGTACGGGACGCGCATCAAAAACTACCTGGTGGCTGCGCTCGCGGGATCGCTCGCGGTCTGCGCGGTCTACTTCGCGTTCTCGTGGCAGCGCTACGCCGGCCTTTCCTCCTGGCTCGTGGAGGCGGGCTTCGAGGGGCGCACATCCCTGCTGGACCCCGTCGCCAAGCTCATATGCACAGCGCTCACCCTGGGCGCGGGGTTCCAGGGCGGTGAGGTCACCCCGCTGTTCGCGATCGGAGCGTCCCTGGGCGGATGGCTCGGGACCGTCGTCGGTTTCGACACGAGCTTCATGGCGGCCCTCGGCATGCTGGGGATGTTCGGAGCGGCACTCAACGTACCCGTAACCACCATCATGCTCGCCATCGACATGTTCGGCGGGGCCGGCGCGCCCTATTTCGTCATCGTCGCCTTCGTCAGCTACCTCGTCGAGGGTCACCGCGGCGTGTACCCCGCCCAGCGCATCGTCACGCCGAAATGCCGCTCGCTCGACCCCGATACCGGCGACACCCTCGAGGCCGCCATAGCCCGCCACCGTCAGGCCGCATGCCCCGAAACGGGCAGAGGCGACCGCGCGTAACCGACAAAGACGCCCCAGGAGCCGCCATGCACCCCATCGAACTCGGACGCACGCTCATCATCGTCAACCCCGTCGCGCAGTCGGGCAAGGCCGCTGCGGCCGCCGACCGCCTCGGGCGGTTCCTCGCCCTCTACAGCCATGATGCGAGCGCCTTCCACGTGAAGCGCACCGAACGGCCCCGCCATGCGACCGAACTCGCTGCAGCGGCGTCGGGATTCGACACCGTGCTCGCCCTCGGCGGAGACGGCGTCGTCCACGAAGTCGCCAACGGCCTCATGCGCATCGAACCCGGAACACGACCGACCCTCGGCGTCGTACCCGTGGGGTCCGGCAACGATTTCGCGAGGTCACTCGGCCTCACCGACGTCGCCGACGTCTCCGGAACGGACTTCTCGCCGCTGCTTCACATCGCCCCGAGACCCTGCGACATCCTGCGCGTGGCGTATGGCGCGGCGGACGGCGCGCCCGGCTCCGCGGCAGTCGAGTACGCGCTCGAGACCGTATCGTTCGGACTCGATGCAGCCATAGCGATGGACACGCACGCGATGCGCCGCCGCACGAAGCTCACCGGGACGCCCCTGTACCTGGCGAGCGGCCTCAAGGCGTTCGGCTCGGGGTACCGCACCTTCGCGTCCACCGTCAGAATCGATGGTGAGGCCCCCCGACCGCTCGAGACCATCATCTTCGCCGTCCAGAACGGCGCAACGTACGGTTCGGGCTTCAGGATCTGCCCCGATGCGGATATCTCGGACGGAGAGCTGGACATCTGCTACGCGACGGGGCCCGCCCCGAGGGCGGTGGCGCTGCCCGTGTTTCTTTCGGCCAAGTACGGCGCGCACACGTCCAGCAGGCGCGTCCGCATAGAGCGGGCAAAGCGCGTGAGCATCGACCTCGCCGAGGACTCGTACCCCATTCAGGTAGACGGGGAGCGGATCGCGGCCCGCAACCTGGACATCGAGGTCGTACCACGGGCCCTGCGCGTGCTCATGCCGACCGGTTGACGCGCAGGCAAGCGGCCCTTTGCCTCCCCGCGGAGCGTTGGGGCTCGGCGCGTCAGCCGGGCCGATGTGGAGCCTAACGGGCGCGGCGACCTGAGCGCTTGCGCACAAGTCGAACGAGCGTCAACGCGAACCCGACGGAGACCAGCGCGACGGTCACGCCGTAGACCCAGCGGTATCCGTACAGGAACAGCTCCGGTCGCCCGGCGACGAACGTCGTCACCGTCTGTCCGGCGGCCACGCTCATCTGCCCGTACAGAAGCGAGGTCGAACCGGAGATGCCTATGGCCATGCCCAGATAGCGCGCAAGGGCGGAGACGCTGCCCCCGAACCCCAGGGCCTCGGGCGGAAGCGATCCCATGATCAGCGAGTTGTTCGGCGACTGGAAGATGGAGGTTCCGAGCGAGGCGAGCGCGAGGCATGCAAGGATGCAGGGCAGGCCCGTGTCGACGCCGAACAGCCCCACGAGGGCGAGGCCCACCGCGAACAGGAGCATGCCGACGCAGGTGGGGACCTCGCACCCGATGCGGTCGGACACGGCGCCCGAGATGGGGCCCGACACCGCGTTGGCGAGCGGGATCACGCAGAACACCAGGCCCGCGAGCGTAGGAGAGAAGCCGCGGGCATCCTGCAGGTAAAACGGGGTCATGAGCTCGTAGACGCCGATGGCGACGAACGCGATGAACAGGCAGGCGATGTTGACGAGGAAGGCGCGCTGGGAGAAGACCTCGAACACCACCAGGGGGTCCTGCGCACGACGCTCGACGAACGCGAAGAGCACCAGCAGCGCGACGCCGGCCGCGAGCATCGCGACCAGAGCGGGCGTTGCGCCTGACTGCAGGGATGTGAGGGCGAAGAACGTCAGCATGATGCCCGGGACGATCAGCAGCGAACCTGCGATGTCGAGTCGGCGGTCGCCGCCAGGGCGAACGTGCGGCAGCGTCTTCAGGCCCACGAGCAGGGAGATGACGCCGACAGGCACGTTGATGAGGAAGATGAACTCCCAAGGCAGCGCCGAGACGATGAATCCGCCAAGGACCGGTCCGCACATCATGCCGAGCGCGACGAAGCTGGCGAGGATGCCCAGGGCGCGGCCGCGTTCGCGCGCGGGAAACGACTCGGTGATGATCCCCATGTTGTTCGCCATGGCGGCGGCTCCTCCAGCGCCCTGCACGGCACGGGCGACAACGAGCGCGGGCAGCGTCGCGGCCATGCCGCACAGCAGGGATCCCAGGGAAAACACCGCGACCCCCACCTGGAACATCAGGACCTTGCCGAACATGTCGCCCAGGCGGCCGAACACGAGGAGCAGAGCGCAGGTGGTCAGAAGGTACACCGAAGATACCCATTGGATGGACACGAGATCGACGTCCAACTCCTTTTGCATCACGGGCAGGGCGACGTTGACGATGCTGGAGTCGAGCGTCGCCATGAACGTCATCACGAGCACCGTGAAGAGGATCGCCCACTTGTTTTTCCCGTGCGTGCAGCCGTCGACGGCATCGATCGTTCGCTGAGCTTGGCTCACGAAACACCTCATTACCATGTAGGGAGCGATGGAACGCCCCAGAGGCGCGCGACCGGCGCGTCGGGGACGGCCGCGCTATCGTTCCCGCGGCAGAGCGGCCCGTTTCGCGGCCGCGACCTGTTCCAGCGGTGCATTGTCGCACGCATGGCCCCATCCGTCAAAGGCGCCCTCGCTCAAGCGGGCCGATGCCGGGCAGGGCCGGGAGGGCTGCCTCCTGTATACTCGAGTCGACACAGGTCCGGCGACGACTGGAGGAACCATGGCCGCGAGCGGCGTTCTCAAGGAATTCAAGGAATTCATCAACCGGGGCAACGTGATGGACCTTGCCGTCGGCGTCATCATCGGCGGAGCGTTCACCGGCATCGTCAACTCGCTCGTCGACAACGTCGTGCGGCCCCTGATATCGTTCATAACGGGCGGAGGCGCGGACATCCCGGGCCTCTCCATCGACCTGAACGGCAACGTCGTGGACTTCGGGGCCCTGCTCTCGGCGTGCATCAACTTCCTGATCACCGCCGCCGCCGTCTTCGCCATCATAAAGGCCCTGAACAGCCTCAACGCCGCCAGCAAGGCGGCGGCCGAGCGGGCCCTCGCCATGAAGGGCCGTCCGGCCGAGGAAGAGGCGGCCGAGACCCCGACGACGAAGACGTGCCCGTACTGCATGTCGGAAATCGACATCCGCGCTACGCGCTGCCCGCACTGCACTAGCGAGCTGGACGGTTAGGCGCCAGCCGGTCGGCACTCGCCGCACAGTCGGCGCCCATTCGCTACGAGTCGGTACCGACGCGGCGGCGCAGGGCCTTCTTGCTCGACTGCCGGCGCTTCGCCTCAAGGCGCTTGCGCTTCTGCGCGGCGGATACCCGGGTCTTCACGCGCGCCGCGGGAGGCACGGAGCGCCGTTCGAATTCACGACGGAGCTTCTCCAGGCATTCCTGGCGGTTTCGGTGCTGGCTGCGCGATGTCCGGGAAGTCACCACGAGACCTGTGGGAACATGGCGCATGCGCACAGCGGAATCCGTCGTGTTGGCTCCCTGCCCGCCGGGGCCCGAGGCACGGAAAGCACGGACCTCGCACTCGCGCTCTATCGCCGACGCGGGCATGCGCGCAAGGCGCGCGAAATCCGAGCAAGACATGGAACGGGCGCCCGTCGCACCAGACGGCGCGTCGCCGCGGGGCAAGCGTGCCGAGGCCACGCCTCACGCCTCCACAAACGTGACCTCGCCGGTCTCGGCGTCCATGGCCGCGATACGGGCGAGGCTCTCCACGCGGTAGCCGGCTCCGCGGAGCTTGTCGCCGCCACCCTGGAAGCCCTTCTCCACGGCGATGCCGATGCCCTCGACCGTCGCTCCGGCGCTCTCGCACAGGGCGATGAGGCCCTCGAGCGCGCAGCCGTTCGCCAGGAAGTCGTCGATGATGAGGATGCGGTCATCCGGGGACAGGAAGCGCCTGCCCACGATGACGGGGAACTCGCGCTTCTTCGTGAAGGAGTAGATCGTCGTCGAGTACTGCTCGCCATCGAGGTTGATGGACTGCGCCTTCTTCGCGAACACCACGGGCGCGTTACCGAAATGACGCGCGGCGATGCATGCGATGCCGATGCCGCTCGCCTCGATGGTGAGGATCTTGTTGATGGGCGTACCCTCGAACAGGCGAGCCCATTCGGCACCCATGGCATCGAAGAGCTCCACATCGCACTGGTGATTCAGGAACGCATCGACCTTGAGAACGCCGCCGCCCTTCACGATGCCGTCGCGGCGGATGCGGTCCTCGAGCTCTTTCATAGCCAACTCCTCTACCCTGTTCGCCTCGCGGGCGCACCATCGAACTATTTTAGTTAGGATACCATGACGGCGTGCACGGGAGCCACGTGCCGCAAGATGGCGCAGCGGCTCCCGCGCATCGCGAGCCCGCGCGCCACGTAAGCGAACGGTAACCGTTGGAAGCACGGCCGGAGACGGGCCGCCCGTTGCGATACACTCGATTAAGCTCGCATTCGTCGAGCGAACCTTGCGAACAACGATCTTGAGGGGAACCCATGCTTCGTGTCGGACTTCTCACGAGCGGCGGCGACTGCCAGGCGCTCAACGCCACCATGCGCGGCATCGTCAAAGCGCTCGTCAACACCAGCGCCGAGCCGGTAGAGTTCTACGGATTCGAGGACGGATACCAGGGCCTGATCTACGGCAGGTACCGGCGCATGACGCCGCGCGATTTCAGCGGCATCCTCACCCGCGGCGGCACCATCCTCGGCACGAGCCGCACCCCGTTCAAGCTCCTCGACGTCCCCGAGGCAGACGGGGTCGACAAGGTTCCCGCGATGATCTCCACCTATCGGGACCTCGGGCTCGACTGCCTGTTCATGCTCGGTGGCAACGGGTCGACCAAGACGGCCAACCGCCTGAGCCGCGAGGGACTGAATGTCATCGCCCTCCCGAAGACCATCGACAACGACACATGGGGCACCGACATGACCTTCGGATTCACGAGCGCCGTGGAGATCGCCACCAAGTGCATCGATGACATCCACACGACCGCCAGCAGCCACGGCCGCGTGTTCGTGATCGAGATCATGGGGCACAAGGTCGGCTGGATCCCCCTGTACTCCGCGGTCGCCGGCGGCGCGGACGTCTGCCTCATCCCCGAGATCCCCTACGACATGGACAACGTCATCGCGGCGATCGAGCGCAGGATGGACTTGGGCGCGCGCTTCACGATCATCGTGGTCGCCGAGGGCGCCCTCTCGTGCGAAGAGGCCGCGCTGTCCAAGAAGGAGTACAAGAAGCGGGTCGCGGCGCGCACCTCGCCCTCGATCGTCTACGATATCGCGCGCGAAGTCGAGCGGCGCAGCGGCCGCGAGACCCGCGTCGCGATCCCGGGCCACACGCAGCGCGGCGGGGCTCCGGACGCCCAGGACCGCGTCTTCGCCACGCAGTGCGGCGTCGAGGCCGCACTCGCATGCCTCGACGGCGCCTTCGGCTGCATGATCGGATACGTCGACGGAACCATGAAGCGCATACCCCTGGAAGAGGTCGCCGGCAAGCTCAAGCGCGTCGACCCCGCGTGCGACCTCGTGCGCGAAGCCCGCGCCCTCGGCATAAGCTTCGGGGACGCATAGGGTACCGAGAAGGCCCGTTTGCCGCACGCGCGCGGCAAACGGGCCTTGCACGTAAGACCGGACATGCAGACGTCCGCATCCTCCCCTACATGACGTCCTCCAGCCAGGCGATAACGTCGGCGTAGACGTCAGCGCGACCCGGCTCGTTCAAGATCTCGTGGCGCATCCCCTCGTAGAGAACCTCGTCGACGCGCTCCATCCCCGCCGAGCGGTACTGCTCGGCCGCGCGATGAACGCCCGCCCCGCACTCCCCCCCCGGATCGGCATCGCCGGCGATGAACAGCAGCGGCAGGGACTTAGGGATGCGTTCAGCCAAGCGCGCGTCCGTGGCGTGCGATACCAGCGTGCTCAAGGTGTGATACGCGCCCACGGTGAAGGCCTGGCCGCAGCGCGGATCCGCCCGGTAGGCATCGACCACGTCCGGGTCGGTGCAGATCCAGTCGGATTCCGTGCGCGCGCCCTCGATCGCCTTGGAATACGCGCCGACGCCTAGACCGTCCACCAGAGGGCTCACGTAGCGCTCGCCGCGCGAACGCCCCAGAGCGCGCGTGAGCGCCCTGCCCGCGCCGGACAAGGCGCGCGGCTGGTGGCCCGTTCCGCAAAGGACGGCCGCACGGACGCCGAACGCGTGACGGGTGAGGTACACACGGGTGATGAAGCTCCCCATCGAATGGCCGAACACGACGTAGGGCACCGCGGCCCCCGTATCGTCCGCGAAGCGCCCGGAGACAAGCTCCCGAAGCGCATGCACGTCGGAGATCAGGATATCCTCGCCTGAGCCCAAGGGCATGTGGCCCAGATCGGCTTCGCGGGATGCCGTCGCGCCGTGGCCGATGTGGTCGTTCGCGCAGACGGCGTAACCCGCATCGCACAGGCTCTCGGCGAACGGGCGGTAGCGTTCGATATGTTCGGACATGCCGTGGACGATCTGCACGATGCCGCGCGGAGACGATCCGCCATCCGGCTCCCACAGCAGCGCGCGCACCGTCGAGGCGCCATCGCGGCTGGGGTACGTCAGGGTCGTGGTCTTCATGGTGAACCCTCCCGGTCGACTTCAAACATAGGGGCGCCGAGGCGCGCAATCCCTCTTCTACCCGTTGGCATCCATAAAAAACGGCGGCACCCCGTAGAGGGGCGCCGCCGCGCAGCGTACGGTGCGTATGGGGTCTACAGCGTGTCGAGCGCCTGGGCGACGTCGGCGATCAGGTCCTCGGTGGACTCGATGCCGCACGAGAGGCGCACCATGTCCGGAGCGATGCCGCAAGCCTCGAGCTCGGCGTCGTTCATCTGGCGGTGCGTCGCGTTCGCCGGGTGCAGGCAGCAGGTGCGCGCATCGGCCACATGCGTAGCGATCTGGGCGATCTTAAGGCTCTTCATGAACTGCTCGGCGGCGGCGCGGCCACCCGTGAAGCCGAAGCTCACCACGCCGCAGGAACCGTTCGGCAGGTACTTCTGGGCGAGCTCGTAGCAGTCGTCGCCGGGAAGGCCGGGATAGCGCACGAAGCGGACCGCCGGATGGCCGGCGAGGAACTCGGCCATGGCCTGGCCGTTCTTGCAGTGCTGCGGCATGCGGACGTGCAGGCTCTCGAGGCCGAGATTGAGCAGGAAGGCGTTCTGGGGGCTCTGGATGCACCCGAAGTCGCGCATGAGCTGAGCCGTGGCCTTCGTGATGAACGCGCCGCCCTGGCCGAACTTCTCGGCATAGGTCACGCCGTGATAGGTCTCGTCGGGCGTGGTGAGTCCGGGGAACTTATCGGCATGCGCCATCCAGTCGAACTTGCCGGAGTCGACGATGGCGCCGCCCACGGCGGCGCCGTGGCCGTCCATGTACTTGGTGGTGGAATGCGTGACGATATCGGCCCCCCACTCGATCGGACGGCAGTTCACGGGCGTGGGGAAGGTGTTGTCCACGATCAGGGGCACGCCGTGGGCGTGGGCCGCCTTGGCGAAGCGCTCGATGTCGAGCACGGCGAGCGCCGGGTTGGCGATGGTCTCCCCGAACACCGCCTTCGTGTTGGGCCGGAACGCTGCCTCGAGCTCATCGTCGTTCGCGTCGGGAGCCACGAAGGTGCACTCGAGCCCCATGCGCTTCATGGTATGCGCAAGCAGGTTGTACGTACCGCCGTAGATGGCGGAACTCGCCACGACGTGATCGCCGGCCCCCGCGATGTTGAAGACCGCGAAGAAGTTCGCCGCCTGGCCGGAGCTCGTCAGCATGGCAGCGGTGCCGCCCTCGAGTTCGCAGATCTTGGCGGCGACGGCGTCGTTGGTGGGATTCTGCAGACGGGTGTAGAAATAGCCCGACTCCTCGAGGTCGAACAGCCTCCCCATGTGCTCGGAGGTGTCGTACTTCCACGTGGTCGACTGGTAGATGGGGACCTGGCGGGGCTCCGCGTCGCCGGGACGGTAACCGCCCTGGACGCAGGTCGTTCCGAGATGCTCGGCCATAGGTGAACTCCTTTGCTTGCATGGCGCGCGTTTCGCGGGCGCGCGGCGTCATCTATACCGCTAAGATGGTAAACCGTTGACAACGCATCCGTTAGGAGAACCATGGCAATCAACAAAGATGAAATCTCGCTCGACCGCGACGCGATGAAAGAGGCTGCGGCCGCGTTCCATGCGCGCGGGTTCAACTGCGCGCAATCGGTGATCTGCGCGCTCGCCCCCGCCCTGCAGCTCGACCCCGAGGTCGCCTTTGACCTCGCCGAGGGCTTCGGCGCGGGCATGGGCGGCATGACCGAGACCTGCGGCGCCATATCGGGCGGGATCATGGCGCTCGGCCAGGCGGGGAGCTCGGGCTTTGACGCGCCGGGCAGCAAGGGGGCGACGTACCGACTCGCACGCGCGTACTGCGAGTCGTTCCGCTCCAAGAACGGGTCGACCGTCTGCCGCGAGCTCAAGGGCGTCGGCTCCGAGGCGGGCCCTTTACGCAGCTGCGCCGGCTGCATCGACGACGCCATCGACCTGGCGATCGACATCCTCACCGCATAGCGGTCCCGGAGCGCCGAAACACAAAAAGCATGCCGCCATTTCGCGACCCTGCCCTCCGCTCCAGGACGGCAGGGCATGCTCGACGTATCAGAATTCGGTGAAGCCCGGCGTCCCGACCTCAACGCGCTCGCGGCCCGCCATGAGCTCGCGCAGCTTTGGGACAAGGGCGCGCTCGTCTCCCTCGCGATACGCGGCATGGATGAGGACCTCGTCGGTATAGTCGGTCGAGACGACCTTGCCGTCCGTGTCGCCGACCAGGCGTAGCGCCTGCTCATACAGAGGGTACGGCACGGCGACGTCCACGGGCACCACGCTCGTCATCTCGACGATATCGCCCGCATCACGCGCCGCCTGGACGGCGGTCTGGGCGGCGGCGGTGTAGGCGCGCACCAGACCTCCCGGCCCCAGCAGGGTTCCCCCGAAGTACCGCGTCGTGACGCAGCACACGTCCTTGAGGCCTGCGCCCCGTAGGACCTCGAGCGTGGGCATACCGCTCGTGCGCTGGGGCTCCCCGTCGTCGCTCGCGCGCTCCGTTCCGTCGACGAGGATGAACGCGGGGACGTTATGCCGTGCGTCGTAGTGCCTGGCGCGCATCGCGGCCTGGTGCGCCTGGGCCTCCTCGGCGGATTCGACATGCACCAGCTGCGCGATGAACCTGCTCTTGCGGTCCACGAACTCGCCTGCGGCCTCGACGCCCGCGCGCACCGTGAAATAGCTCTCCGCCATAACTCCCCCACAACCGGGCCCGCTCCAGCGCGGGATCCCGTGCATAACCAGATAACGTCCCGACAGTTCGCCGGGCCCGGGCCGATGTTGCGCGCGGGCCGTGTGCACGCCCGCTCGCAAGACCTCCGGCCACATGGTACAATACCTCCTCGCGAAGCGGGCCAGACGATCGCGCGACCCATTGCGCAAGCGATGGGCGTGAGGAAAGTCCGGGCTCCACAGGGCAGGAAGCTGGCTAACGGCCAGGCGGGGCGACCCGACGGATAGCGCCGCAGAAAAGAAGACTCCCGCTGCCCGTCTTTCGGCGGGTGAGAGAAAAGCTGAAACGGTGGTGTAAGAGACCACCAGCGCCGTGGCGACACGGCGGCTTGGCAAGCCCCTTCCGGAGCAAGCGCGAATAGGAGCGCCATGGGCCGGCCCGGCCCGCGCTCGGGTAGCGTGCGAGGAGCTGCACGGCAACGTGCAGACGAGATAAATGATCGTCCGCGACAGAACCCGGCTTATCGGCCCGCTTCGCATTCATTTATTACGCACAACCTAGATGCCCCCCCGTGTTGGCAACCGTCCCGGTGCCCTCGCCGGAGCGCGCCTGCGACGGTTGCGGAGACCTCATGTCTTCGGGCGCCAAGCACGTACCCGCAACGAGCGCAAGCATCTTGCCGGTGAACATTGAATGAAAATTATTTGAATCGTTTCAACTGCTTTTCATATCCCCGGTTCGAGATTGAACCTATATAAGCCATCTACGTGCTAATTCTTTCTAGACTGGCAACAATTTACAAGTTCCGTTCCTACATGAGCAGGACACAATTAGGTCTAGATTCATACTCTGAAGCGTTTCATTACTACCGTTCACCGTTAAATGTCTACCGTTCACCTTCAGCGAGCCGGGCGTTATATAGAATCCAAGGCGAAGGCAGGCACCGATGAAAAGGAGCTCAGCATGGCAAAAAAGCCAACGGTTGAAGCCGCCCCCGCTATCGTGGATTCCATCGAATCCCTCGAGGCGAAGCTCGCGCGCATGCGCGAGGCCCAGAAGGTCTTCGCTACCTTCTCCCAGGAGCAGGTCGACAAGATCTTCTACGAGGCGGCCCTCGCAGCCAACAAGGCCCGCATCCCTCTCGCCAAGATGGCGGTCGAGGAGACGGGCCGCGGCGTTCTTGAGGACAAGATCATCAAGAACCACTACGCTGCCGAGTACATCTACAACGCCTACAAGGACACCAAGACCTGCGGCGTGCTCGAGCGCGACGAGGCGTACGGCATCACCAAGATCGCCGAGCCCATCG
>DBFEBE010000059.1:0-42698 GCA_048318985.1 Collinsella sp. | reverse complement strand
GCGGTGAGGTGCGTGCCGTCTCCGTCGAACAGCTCGCCGCGGCCCTCGCTGTAGCCGAACCAGTCGACGACGCGCACGTTGCCGTAGCGCTCGGCTGCACGCTTGAGCGTGTCGTTCGTGGGGCCCACCCACTGGCGCGGGCTGCGCGTGGTGATGAAGACCACGGTGCGCTCGGCGCCCGCGATGCCCATGAGCTCGTCGATCTGCTCGTCGCTCATGGGGCCGTTCGTGCCCAGGGCGAACACGAGGATTCCGCCGGCCAGGCCGCGGTCCACGAGGTCCCGGTAGATGTCGATGCCCGTCGAGAACTGGCGGCTCACCTTGGCGTCGATGAGGCCATGGGGGAAGGCCTGCGCGAACGCCTGCTCGGCGCGGACGGATACCGAGTCGCCGATCCAGACGATATCGTACGAGCCTGCCGGCCAGGCTCCGTCCCCCTGCTCGGAGGGCGTCCCGGCGGCTTGGGCGCCGGGCTCGGCGCCCGCCTCGCCCTGCTCCTCGTTGCCGTTGAGCAGGGCGGCGCCCTCCTCGGACATGGCGTCGGTCTTGGGCACGAAGATGAGGCCGCCCGCGGCGACGAGGCAGACGGCGGCGACGATCGCGGCCCGGGCCGCCGTCTTGACGTCGGGCTTGCGTGCGCGCAGGGCCTCCGGCTTGAAATCCCCCGCCTTGGCGCGCGCGATGAGGGCTCCTGCCGCGCCGCGGCGGAAGGGCGTCTCGATGAAGCGGTACGAGAGCTCCGCCGCGCCCACGACGACCGCGATCTGCAGCAGATGGACCCACCACGGCTTCGCCGTGATGTCGGAGACGGGGTTCATGAGCAGCAGCAGCGGGTAGTGCCACAGATAGATGCCGTACGAGCGCTTGCCGAGCCAGACCAGGGGTTTCGCGGAGAAGAGCCGGGCGAGCGGGCTGCCGTCGCGCAGGCACGCGGCGATGAGGCCGCAGGCGAGCAGCGACGTGAGCAGGGTGCCTCCGCGGTACTGGAAGGCGGTGTAGCCGTTGGTGAGCACCATGATGAGGCAGAGCCCCGCGAGGCTCACGAGCCCCACGATGTCGAGCCCGCGCCCACCGGGCACCGCGCCGTCGACGCGCTTCCGGGCGCGCTCGGGCGCGAAGGCGAGCCAGGCGCCGAGGAGCAGGGAGAATATGCGGGTGTCGGTTCCGTAGTAGACGCGGCTCGGGTCGGCGGCGGGGTCGTACAGCGCGCTCATCGCCAGGGCGCTCGCTGCCGCCACGACGAGCACGCCGCGGCGCACCGCGCGCTTGCCGCAGCCGAGCCTGAAGGCGACGACGAGGGCGAGGGGCCAGATGAGGTAGAACTGCTCCTCGATGGCGAGTGACCAGAAGTGCGTGAGGGGCGACGGGTCGCCCAGGGCGTTGAAGTAGCTCACGTCGCGCAGGATCTGCCACCAGTTGTTGAAGAACAGCAGCGACGGGAGGATGTCTCCGCGCATCTTGGTGAGCATCACGTGGTTGAACAGAGTGCAGAGCGCGGCGGTGACGACGATGACCGCGACGATCGCGGGCATGAGCCGCCGCAGGCGCCTGACCCAGAAGTCCTTGAGGTCGATGCGTCCCGTGCCGTCGTGCTCGACGAGCATCAGATGGGTGATCAGGTAGCCGGAGAGCACGAAGAATACCGTTACGCCCTGCAGGCCGCCCTGCATCCAGGTCACGTTGAGGTGGTAGAGCGCGACCGCGGCAACGGCGAGCGTGCGGATGCCGTCGAGCGCGGGGATGTAGCGCGATGCGGGCCGCGTGGGCGCGGCGCCCGCCTGCCCGCCTTCTCCACCCTGGGGGGACGGGGGGCAGGCGGGCCTTTCGGGCGCTCGGTGCTGGGGCTGTTCGGTTGGGCCGTGAGACATGCGGAAGGGATCCAATCGGAACGGGTGGGCTTGTGACAGAGGTATTCTGCATTGTAGCCGTCTTGCGGCGTGTGCGCCCAGGGCCGCATCGCGCCTGCTATATACTCATACGAGTGATCGGCGGCCGTCGGATCGGCCGCTCTTGCCGCGCGCCTGCGCCCCGCACGGCGCGCCCGCCATCGGCAGGGAGGTTGGTATGTGGAGGTCCCCGGACGCTTGCGGCCGCAAGGTCTCGGTCGATGAACGCCGTGCCCTGATCGTCGAGGAGGTCACGCGACGCGCCTCGCTGCAGGTTTCCGATATCTGCGAGCGGTTCGGCGTGTCGGAGGTGACCGCGCGCAACGATCTCGACAAGCTCGAGAAGAGCGGCAAGCTGCGGCGCACGCACGGCGGCGCGGTGCCCATCGCCCGCGCGGTGACGGTTTCCTGCCCCGACCGCCGCATGAACATCAACGTCGAGGCCAAGCGGGCCGTGGCGGAGTGCGCCGCGTCCCTCGTGTCGGATGGCGACACGCTGCTCGTGGACACGGGGACGACGACCTTCGAGTTCGTGCAGCTCCTCAACGACAAGAACGACCTCACCATCGTGACGAGCGACCTCGCCATCGCGTCGTTCGCCGATTCCAACCTGCCGCGCGCGCAGATTCTGCTGCTCGGTGGGATGCTGCGCAAAAATCACCGGTACGCGACGGGCGACATCACCACCGGCGTGATGGACAGCCTCTTCGTCGACCGCGCGTTCCTCGCGACCGACTCCTTCAGCCCCGCGGGCGGGTTCACCACGGACCACGTGGGGAACGCGAGCGTGAAGTCGCATATGCTGAGCCATGCCCGCGAGCGGATCATGCTCATGGACGCGAGCAAGGTGCGCGATCCCGGCCTGGTGCGGTTTGCGGGGATCGATGACTTCGATATCGTCGTGACCGACTACGACCCCGAGGGCGTGCTCGCCGACGCCGTGACCGGGGCCGACCGCTACGTGCGCCTCATCGTGACCGGGGCCGAGTGAGGCCGGGGCCCGCTGCCGACCGGTCCCCGCGCGGATGCGGCGGGACCATCCCCGCCGACCGATTCGGCGGTATCACACGAGAGATGCGAAAGGCGCCGCGACGTTCAGGTCGCGGCGCCTTTTCTTTGCGCTGATGTGGCGATGGGCTCCCGTGACGGGAGGTTCGGTTAGAACTTGACCTGCGGGACCTCGCGCGCGGCCTCGGCGGCTTCGAACCCCGCGCGCTCCTTGAACTGGAAGATGCCGGCGAAGATGTTGCCGGGGAAGGTCTGGATGGCGTTGTTGTAGTTGAGGACGCAGTCGTTGTAGCTCTGGCGCGCGTAGGAGATCTTGTTCTCGGTGTCCTCGAGCGAAGTCTGGAGCTGCGAGAAGTTCGCGTTCGCCTTGAGGTCGGGATAGGCCTCGGAAACGGCGAAGAGCTGGCGCAGCGCGCCGGTGAGGAGGTTGTCGGCGTCCATCTTCGCCTCGGGCGTGGTCGCCGAAGCGGCCGCGTTGCGGGCGGAGACGACCGCGTCGAGCGTCTCCTTCTCGTGCGCGGCGTAGCCCTTAACGGTCTCCACCAGGTTGGGGATCATGTCGTTGCGGCGCTGCAGCTGGGTGTCGATGTTCTGCCACGCGTTGTCGATGCGGTTGCGCAGCGTGACCATGTTGTTGTAGATGCCGGCGATCGCGATGGCGACGGCTACGACAACGACGATGCCGATGATGACCGGAATCATTGAAGCTCCGTTCCCGGGGGACGCCCCGTGGGCTCGATGCGGCGTTGCCGCGGTGCAGATAGGTGAAGTATACCCGGTCAAAGCCGGCTGGAGACATCGAGTTGCCGGAGTTGCGCGTGAGGTCCGTCGGCACGACGGCCGGCTGCGAACGCCCCGCCCCCTGCGGTCCCGGCCCCGACGTCCGCTGGCGGATGCTTTCGCATCGGTCGGCGAGGGGGAGCGATGTGATGATGGTGTCGTTATCAGCTGTGTGATAAACGATAGGTGTAACTTAACTACCGTGCCGTGAGACGATGTAAATATAGGAAGAGGAGCACGCGATGGACCTTCGGATCGAAAAGACCTACAAGGCGCTGATCGCTGCGTTCGGGGAGCTGCTCGAGGAGCGGCCGTACGAGCAGATCACGGTGGCGATGCTCTGCGAGCGCGCCATGATCCGACGGACCACGTTCTACAAGCACTTCGCGGACAAGGCGGAGTTCTTCGTGTTCTTCGCCGACAACATGCGCTTCGAGTTGATGCGGATCGGCGACGAGGGCGCCGAGAGGATGGTGGCAGACGGCGGGTTCGACAAGCACACCGCGGTGTTCCATCAGCTCGCGGACTATCTGCTGAAGCACGAGGCGGCCATGGACAACATCTTCGCAAGCTCGATGGTGGGCGCGATGACGATCGTCGTCTGCGAGAAGGCGGCGGAGGTCCTGCGCGAGCGCTACGCGTCCCAGGTGTCCGACCCCGAGTCGGAGGACTTTCTCGTCGCCTGCGAATTCGCCGCGGGCGGCATCATCCGCCTGCTGCAGATGTGGTGGGAGTCCGAGGGGCGCAGCGAGAGCGAGGACCGGTTCGTTGAGGCGTCCGTCCGCCTCGTCGCGCGGACCCTCTCGGAGCATGCCGCGGGCCGATAGGGGCCGCCCCGCGCGGTCCGGACCGTGCGCGCAGGGCGGTTCCGGCACGCCTGCCATGGTGATTTGAACTTCAATCGATATGCATGACCTGCAGGTTTATCTCGATGGCAAAACAAATTTCAAATCTGGGCATTTTCTCGCTTGCGCTCGCGTCCCGTTAGGGTACAATTTCCCCTGCATTACACGGAGAGTTGTCCGAGCGGCCGAAGGAGCACGATTGGAAATCGTGTAGGCGCCAAAAGCGTCTCCGGGGTTCAAATCCCCGACTCTCCGCCAGCATCTTCTTCATGGCGCGCCCTTTGGACGCGCCATGTTTCACTCCATGCGGAGGAGTGGCAGAGTGGTTGAATGCGGCGGTCTCGAAAACCGTTTACCCGGTGTTCCCGGGTACGAGGGTTCGAATCCCTCCTCCTCCGCCATCATCGTTTGCGAGGCGAGTCCGGTCGGCTCGCTTTTTTGTGCCTCGTGCGCGGATTCGAACCCGTAAGGGCGCGGAGGCGGCCGCGCTTTGATGTCGCATGACCTCAGGATCGCCCGTCCCCAGTCCGAGGCCCTTCGCCCCGAGCCGCCTCAATGAGGGGACAGTCCCTAAATCGAGATGGGCGAAAACGCTTAAAGGTCGCTTAATCCCGGACGAGCCTAGCCGCCTGCCGTCCCATACGGATACACTCAGAGCAGGTGAAACCGAAGGAGTGACGATGTACGCACAGCAGCTTGGCTTCGCGTCTTCCTGGAAGATGCTGACCCGTGACAAAGGGTGGATCAAACCTATGCTCGTCCTCACGATCGTGGGATGGATTCCCGTGGTCGGGCAGATGGCGATATTCGGGTACGCGCTCGAGTGGGCGCGCCTGACCGCCTGGGGCGTCGATGCCGCGCCGAAGCAGCACGGCGTGGATGTCGGCAAGGTCATGCGCACCGGCTGCATCGCCTTCATCATCTCGGTGCTCATGAGCATCGCCGCCACCGCCGTCGGTGCCCTGCTGTTCGGATCGTGGGCCACGGCGTTCGCGCTGCCGATGGGGTCCGGGCTTCTGGCCATGCTCTACACCGGGATCATGAGCGGCGTCGGCGCCCTTGGCAGCCTGGGCGCGCTGATCGTCGGCCTGCTGCTCGAGGCGTTCATCATGGCAGCCATGCTGCGCGCCACGATCTACGATTCGTTCGGCGCCGCATGGCGCATCGACCGCGTCTGCCAGATGGTCGCACGCGACCCCGGCGGCTTCCTCCACGTCTACGCGGTATCCCTGATTGGCGGCCTCATCAACTGGGCCTATTCCGCGCTGATATCGCTGATCGGCACGGCCGTGATGGCGTTCGGGGCGGTCGGCATCGGGTTCGCGTTCGATCGGGGCGTGGAGCGCATGGTGCTCGGCACGGCTCCGGGGATGATTATGGTCGCCGTCGTTTGCGCGGTTGCCCTGCTGTTCGTGGGTTCCGTGATCGCGACCGTCATGCAGCTTCTCGCGGTCAACGCGATGGGCCAGTGGTTCTGCAGGTTCAGCGTCGACAGGTGGGGCGTCTCGTCTGCGCCGCTTCCGGACGGAGTGCCCGTCGTGGTCGGCGATGCCGTCCCGGCGGCGCCCTGTAGGCCGGAGGAATCCGGCGCGGTCGATGTGGGGCGGGTGCAGGGCGACCCGATGCGATACGCGCCGGCGCAGGGCTCTCCGATGCACGCCGCCCCAACCCAGGATGCCTCGGCGGCATGCGGGCGGGTGCAGGGCGACGACGCCCCGGATGACCGCGAGCCGGGCGGCGCGGACCCATCTGGACCCGATGCGGGACGGCCCGGCGGCGCCGACTGCGCGGAGGCGGATCGGGTACGGGACGCGTAGCCCTGCAACAAGCGACGCGCCCGCGCCGCGTGCGCGGGACGACGAAAGACCAGGCGAAGTTTGCCCCGGCGGAGCAGTCCGTCGGGGCATTTTTGTGGGAAGCGGATGAGGTTTTCGGGAGAATGCGGGCGGGATGCGTGAAGACGGCGGGCGGCAGCACCCGACCGCGACCCCGGCTGGCAGGCGCGTTTTGCATGGCGCCCGAATCGTGTTGCACCTGTCGTCGCGAGCGGTTGGGGAGATGGAGGGAAAACGTCCGCGCGCCATGGGATGCTGAGGGGGCGTGACGCGGTCGGGGCTGCGGCCGGCTGCCCTGATTATGTGGAGGTCATGAGGTCGTACCTGCGGTTAGTTGAGGATAGGGGCCGGTTGGTCTAAAGTAGCCTAGTCCTTTCCTGCTTCGGGCGCACCTTCACGACCCGGAGCCTTATGCCCAGAGGAGGTGACCAAATGAAGGCCTATGAACTGCTGTTCTTTGTTGACCCCGCTCTCGATCCCGAGACCCGTCTCGCCGTGATGAAGCGCATCGATACCACGATCGCCGAGGGTAACGGTAAGGTCGACAACGTTGACGAGTGGGGCAAGCGCAAGCTCGCCTACGAGATCAACAAGCTCACCGAAGGTGATTACACCCTCATCAACTTCCATGCAGACCCTGCTCAGATCGCCGAGCTCGATCGCGTCCTGCGCATCACCGATGCCGTGGTTCGTCACATGATCGTCCGTCGCGACGACCAGGAGTAAGCATCGCTTTGGAAGATGGATCGCCGGCGACGCAGCCGGCATCCGCGCATGAGAGGTAGTGAAAGCATGAGCATCAACCGAGTCAACATCTCCGGTAATCTCACCCGCGACCCCGAGCTGCGCGCCACCGCGAGCGGCACCCAGGTGCTCTCGTTCGGCGTCGCGGTCAACGACCGTCGTCGCAACCCGCAGACCGGCGAGTGGGAGGATTACCCCAACTTCGTGGATTGCACGATGTTCGGGACGCGTGCCGAAGCCGTGAGCCGCTATCTCTCGAAGGGGTCGAAGGTCGCGATCGAAGGGAAGCTGCGCTACAGCTCCTGGGAGCGCGACGGCCAGCGCCGCAGCAAGCTCGAGGTCATCGTCGATGAAATCGAGTTCATGAGCCGCGGCGGGGGCCAGGGCGGTCAGGGCGACTACGGCAATGCCGGCGGTGGCTCCTATGGCGGCGGTTACGCCGCGCCCGCTCCGCAGGCGGCTCCTGCACCCGTGCAGGCGCCCCCGGCGGTCGACGTCTACGATGATGACATTCCGTTCTAAGGTCCATTCGGGATCTTGGTAACGGCGTGACTCGCCAAACGTAAGTGAGCGGCGCTCGCGGAACATGTGGGCTGCGTGCGCCAAATGAAAGGTATTTTGACATGGCTAATGATTATTCTGCACGTCAGCCGCGTCGTAAGTACTGCCAGTTCTGCAAGGAGAACACCGAGTATATCGACTACAAGGATACTCAGCTTCTCCGTAAGTACATGACCGACCGCGGCAAGATCAAGCCCCGTCGCGTCACTGGCGCTTGCACGCAGCATCAGCACGACATCGCGAACGCCATCAAGCGCGCTCGCGAGATGGCTCTCCTGCCGTACGCTGTGCCCGTGGTCTCTTCCCGCGGCAACCGCGACCGCGGCTAGGTTTTCGAGGTCTGACTGAGTAGATGATGGACCAGGACCGAGCGCCCATGCAGATCGCCCCGTTTCCGCCCTCTCGCGGCCCTAGGCCCGTGAGCCTGGCGGGATCTGCGGCCTTCATGCTGGTAGGCGCTTTTGCCGCCACGGTCATGCCCGTGCTTGGCGTCGCCCTGATGGGTTACGGCGCGCGCGGCATGTACGAGGCGGGCGGCATGAAGGGCTATGCCCTTGCCGCCCTCGCTGGCGCGGCGGCGGTCGCCGGCATGGTCGCGTTCGAACCGCTGCTCGCGACCGGCACGCTTTCGGGCGTGCTCGCGGCGCTGGGCGCCGTGTGGTGCATGCGGCATCGCGCGGCGACCACGTTGAGCGTGAGCCTCGTTATCACGGCTTGCGCCGGCGTGGGTCTTGGCGTCGACGCCTTCCTGCTTATGCAGGCCGGAGCCTCCTCCGTGGGCGCGGAGTATACCGCGCTCATCATGGAGACGGCCCGCGCGACCTTGGGTCAAGGCATCGAGGCCGATATGGTCCTGAGGCAGGCCGAACCCGTCTTCCAGGCGATCTGGCCCGTGCTCTACGTAGTGAGCGCGACCATGAACGTCTTGTCTGCGGCAATCGGCTCGCACCTTCTGGCGGCGCGCGCGTACGGGGATCCCCGTATGCCTTCGATCGCTCGCTACGACGCGCCTATGTGGGCGGTCGGCGTGCTCGCGATCTCCGTCGCCGGGCTCGGGGTGTCGTTCTCTCCGGTCCCGTACGCAGAGATCCTGCGCACGGTCTGTGCGACGGCGCTCCTGAGCGTGAGGATGATATTCACCCTGCAGGGGTTCGGCGTGGTCCTGTACCGCCTGAACGCCCGCCGGGCGGGATGCTTCTTCAGGGTGATCCTGCTTACGCTGCTCATTCAACTCGAAGCGACGCTCTTTGTCGTGAGCGTCGTCGGCCTGATCGACGTGTGGGCCAATTTCCGCAAGCTTTCGCGGAGCGGCTCGCACGCAAGGGCACAACAGTAATCATTGCACTGCGGGAGCGGTGCTATCTGCAAGGAGATCTCATGAAAGTCGTTCTTCTGGGTGAGATCAAGGGCAAGGGTGGCGAGGGTGACGTCGTCGACGTCGCTCAGGGCTATGCCGAGAACTACCTGTTCCCTAAGAAGCTCGCCGTTGCGGCTACCAAGGGCAACCTGAAGCAGCTCGAGGAGCGTCGCAACAACATCGCGAAGCGCGAGGCCGTTCGTCTTGAGAACGCCAACGCGCTCAAGAGCGCCCTGGACGGCAAGTCCGTCACCGTCGACGCCAAGGTCGGCGACGAGGGCGTCCTGTTCGGTTCCGTGACCAGCTCCATGATCGCCGACGCGATCAAGGCTCAGCTGGACATCGAGGTCGATCGCAAGCGCGTCGAGCTCGGTAAGCCCATCAAGGTTGCGGGCACCCACGCCGTCGCCATCTCGCTCTACCGCGAGATCAGCGCCGTGGTGAACGTCCTCGTCGGCGTTTCCGCCGAGGAGGAGACCGAGGAGGTCGAGGCTGAGGCCGAGACCGCTGAGGTCGCTGAGGCCGTCGAGACCGAGGCTGCCGCTGAGTAGCCTGCGTCTCTTCGTCGCATTGAAACGGCTCGGATGCTTGCGCGTCCGAGCCGTTTTTTCATGTGCCGGCAACGCTTGGCGCGCCCGCGGGTCGCTAGAGCTCGATCTTCAGGGTGACCGGACAGTGGTCGGATCCGAAGACATCGCTCCGGATGTCTGCCGCCTGGACCCGATCGGCGATGGAGTCGCTCACCAGGAAATAGTCGATACGCCATCCCGCGTTGTTCTTGCGCGCGTTGAACCGGTAGCTCCACCAGCTGTATGCGCCCTCGAGCTCGGGGTTGGCCGCGCGGAAGGTATCGGTGTACCCCGCATCGAGCAGGTCGGTGAATTTCGCGCGCTCTTCGTCGGAGAAGCCGGCGTTGCCGCGGTTGCTCTTGGGGTTCTTGAGGTCGATTTCGTTGTGGGCGACGTTGAAATCCCCGCAGGTGACTACCGGCTTGCCGGTCTCCTGCTCGAGGGAACGTAGGAAGGCGCGGAAGGCGTCGTCCCAGGCCATGCGCGTGTCGAGCCGCGCGAGTTCCTCCTGTGCGTTGGGGGTGTACACGTCGACGAACCAGAACCGGTCGAATTCGAGGGCGCAGACGCGACCCTCGGTCGCGGCGACGGCGACCAACTCGAGGTCGTCGTCGGAAAGCCCGGCGGTGCGGCCGGCCTCGAGCACGGCGTCGGCGTGCCGGACGGCGAGCGGCTCCTCGCGCGTGAACACCGCGGTGCCTGAGTAGCCCTTTCGCTCGGCGTAGCTCCATATCTGGTGATAGCCGGGAAGATCGAGCTCGACCTGGCCTTCCTGGAGCTTTGTTTCCTGCAGTGCGAGCATGTCGGCATCGAGCTCGGTGACGATATCGGTGAAGCTCGGGTCTTTCTTGAGTACGGCGCGCAGGCCGTTGACGTTCCAAGACGCAAGCGAGTAGGTGCGCGGGGCATCGTGGGCGGTGTCCATGCCGGTCCTTTCGATATGGTCTCGCGGTCGCGATTTGCGTCCGCGGCGTGCAGAGATGGGGTTGAGCGCGGGCGGCGTCCCTTGCCGCCGCGGTCGAACCTATAATAAGGGATTATGTGCCCGGTGCCGTCGGGCGCACGTGCAGCGACCTGTATTCAAGCAGTCCGAAAGGCGGATTACCGACCGTGTCGAACATCATGAGCCCCGCGGAGGAGCGCCTCGAGCGCGCGTTCCGCCACGTCCGCACCTGGTCTGTCCTGTTGTGCCTCTCGGCCATCGCGTGCCTGCTCGTCGCGGGCGTCTTGGCGTCGGTGGTCGGCGCGGTGTTCATCGAGGAGGAACGCCAGGCGACGGTATCCCTCATCGCGATATCGGTGGGTGCCGGCGTGGGCGGAATCGCCGTGACGATCGTGTCGGCGCTTTCGATGGGCGGTAGGCTTCCGCTCATGCTGTCCGCCGCGCTCTCGATCGTGCTGTCGGCTGTATCGCTGGCGCTCGCCGTCCTGGTTGCCGTGCGTGGGCTCGAAGGCGTGTTCGGCCTGGCGGTGTCCTGCGGCGTGCTGGGTGCCGTCGCGCTCGTCGCGCTCGTGCTCGCGATAGCCTTGATCCTCGCCAATGGGACGAAGAAGCGCCTTCTCGCTTCCGGGGCCATGCCGTACGAAGGCTATGGCTCGGAGCAGCGGGAGGACGTGTACGATGCGGATCCGGATGACGCATACGGCGCTGCGGAAAGCGGCTCCTACGGGGGCGTCTATGAATCGCCCGCGCCCTATCGCCCCTCCTCCTATACGCAAGGTCCGTCCGCGTACGGCGCCGCTCCGGTCGGGCAGGCGACATCCGCCGTGCCCGCCCCGTACGGCGAGCCGGTCTATGCCCCCGCACCTTCGGCTCCGGTCTCAGCGGCGCCGTCTGCGCCCGCGCCCGCCGTCGATGCGGCGGCGACCCGCATGTGGGCTCCGTCGGAGGTCCCTGTTCCCCAGCCTGCCCCGGCGGCCGCCTCTTTTGGGGATGAGCCGGAGGCCGCTGCCGATCCGTTTGCGTTCAACCCGGATTACTCGGCGCCCGGCGCGCTCGGCTCCTTTGATGCGTTCGATTTGGACGACGGCGATGAGGAATGGGCGCCCATCGTGGCCCGCAACCGGCGTCAGGCGGACGACGAGGACGACTGGGCGTTTTAGCGAATGCCGCTGCGCCCAAGATGAAGGGACGGGAAGATGGCTCGAGCAATCACGGATCCCGCGGAGGCCTCCTCGGTCCTCGCCGCACTGTTCGAAGCGCACGACCACGCGGTCTTCTTCGGAGGGGCGGGCGTGTCCACCGCGAGCGGCATCCCGGATTTCCGGAGTGTGGACGGCCTCTATCACCAGCATTTCGCCTATCCGCCCGAGACGATGCTCTCGCGCTCCTTCTATGCTTCTCACACGGCGGAGTTCTACGAGTTCTACCGTGAGCGCATGATCGCGCTCGACGCCCGGCCCAACCGGTGCCACACGAAGCTCGCCGAGCTCGAGGCGGCGGGTAGGCTCGACGCTGTGGTGACGCAGAACATCGACGGCTTGCACCAGGCCGCCGGCTCGCAGGTCGTCTGGGAGCTGCACGGGTCGGTCCACCGCAACGTGTGCCAGCGCTGCGGGCAGACGTACGATGCGGCGTGGGTCTGCGCGCGCGAGCACGAGGACGTGCGCGGCGTGCCGGAGTGCCCGCTGTGCCGCGGCGAGATCAAGCCCGACGTCGTGCTCTACGAGGAGCCGCTCGACGAACGCGTGATGGCCGGGGCGATCGATGCGATCTCGCGGGCGGACCTGCTCGTGATCGGCGGCACCTCGCTCGTCGTCTACCCGGCGGCGGGGCTCACGCGGTTCTTCAACGGGGACGCGCTCGTCATCGTGAACCGCGACTGCACGCCGCAGGATGGGGACGCCGACGTGCTGATCGCCTGCGATATCGCCCAGACATTCGATTTCTAGGGAGACTGCTGCCCCTCAGCATGCGGCGGATACAATAGGGACGGCAAATCCGGCGCCTTTCCGGCGCCTTGTGAAAGGACCTTCATGGCACACGACACCAAGATCTGGCGCTGCGGCAAGTACGAGCTCAAGTTCGACCGACCGCGCATCATGGGCGTCCTCAACGTCACCCCGGATTCATTCAGCGACGGCGGCGAGCACCTGGACGCCGATGCCGCGATCGCGTACGGGATCGCGATGCTGGATGCCGGCGCCGACATCATCGATGTCGGCGGCGAGTCCACGCGCCCGGGCTTCACGCCCGTCTCGCCGGATGAAGAGGCACGTCGCGTGCTCCCCGTTATCCGCGCGCTGGCGCAGCGCGGGGCGATCGTCTCGGTGGACACGCGCCATGTCGAGGTGGCGAAGGCCGCCGTGCGCGTGGGCGCATCGATCGTCAACGACGTCACGGGGTTCACCGACCCCAAGATGGTCGAGTTCGTCACGTCGAGCACCTGTGGCGTCGTCGTGATGCACGCGGGCGAGATCTCGGAGCCGGTCGTGCGCACCCACAAGGCGGTGCAGCTCGACACCTCCGCCGCCGCCTTCGTGGCCGAGAAGGCCCGTGCCGCCGCGGCCGCCGCTGCTGCGCCCGCGAACGGAAAGAAATCCAAGTCCAAGTCCGGGGTGGGTTCCGTGACCCGTCTCGCGGGCGGACTCGTGCAGCCCCAGCTGCCGTTCGGCGACGCTGTGGAGGCGGAGGAGGACGAAGGTCGCGACGAGGTCGAAGCGCCAACGGCTGAGGCACCCGCTGCGGCCCCCGAGGTCGCCGAGGCCCCCGATGCCGCGGAGCAGGGCGACCGTCTCGCCGCGGTGATGGCTCGATCCGCGCGCCGCGAGGAGGCTTATGTGGGCACCTCGCAGCTGCGCCGCTTCACGCTTCCGGATTCTGCGCCCATCATGCGTCGCGTCATGGGTTTCCTGTCCGACCAGGCGCGCGCCCTCGTTCATGCGGGCGTTTCGCGCGATCGGATCTGCATCGACCCGGGGGCGGGGTTCGGCAAGACGGCGAACGAGGACATCATCATCCAGCGCGAGACCGCGAAGATGGCCTCGTTGGGGTATCCGCTGCTCTGCGCCGTGTCGCGTAAGCGCTTCGTTGGGGCGGTCTCCGGCGTGACCGCCGCCGCCGAGCGCGACGCCGCCACCTTCGGCGTGTGCCTTGCTGCGATTCAGGCCGGCGCGAACATCGTGCGCGTGCACGATGTCGCCGGGTTCGCCCAGTTCCTCAACGGCTACTGGGCCGTCGCTCGCCCCCAGCCCCGCCGAGCCTTCGTGGCGCTCGGCTCCAACCTGGGCCATCGCCTGGACAACATTCGCGCTGCCAAGGACCTCATCGCCGAGATTCCGCTGACCTGCGTTTCCAACTGCTCCCGCATCTACGAGAGCGAGCCTGCATACGAGGAGCGCCAAGACCCCTTCGCCAATGCCGTGGTCGAGGTCCGCACCGAGCTCGCCCCGATCATCCTGCTCGATGAGCTGCTGAAGATCGAGGACAAGCTCGGCCGCAACCGCACGGCCAGCGCGAAGGCGAACGGCCCGCGCACCCTCGATTGCGACCTGCTGTGGATGGAGGGGGAGGTGCACGGCGGCGAGAAGCTCGTGCTGCCGCATCCCAAGATCGGCGAGCGCGATTTCGTGCTCGTCCCGCTCGAGGACCTCATGCACGACCCGGCGCGGTTCTTCCGCTACGAAGGGGTCGATGTGAAGGAGCCCGAGGACCGTGTCGGGCACGTGGTTCGCGAGCTGGGGGCGCTCTAGATGGACGGAAGGTGCGTGCGGGACGCGGTGCGTGCGTCGTGGGAGGACGGATCGAAGCTCTGCGCCTTGCCGTCGGTGGGCTCGACGAACGACGTCGCCATCGAGGCGGCTCGCGACGGGGCGCCGCACGGATGGGCGGTCCGCGCCGAGCGCCAGGTCGCGGGTCGCGGCCGCCGGGGTCACAGCTGGGTATCTCCGAAGGGGGGCCTGTACCTTTCGTGCGTGCTGCGTCCGCGGGTGTCCATGGCTCAGTTCATCGCTCTGCCGGCGGTGTGCGCCCTGGGGGTCATGGACGCTCTGCACGGGCTCGGCCTTGAGGGGCGCGTGGGTATCAAGTGGCCTAACGACATCGTCGCGCGGCGCAGCGCGAGCGCTGGCGCCGAGGACTGCTCGCTGCCCGCGGGGGAGGTCGCCGCAAACGCGCTGAGCTCCGGCGCTCCGTTCGAATTCAAGTTGATGGGCATTCTCGTCGAGGCGAAATCCGCGGCGGATGGGCCGTTCGCCGTGGTGGGGATGGGTATGAACGTGGTGCCTGTCGAGGTCGATCCGAATATGGACGTTCGGCCGGCGACGGGCCCGCGCCCGCTGGCGCCCATCTCGCTTGAAGAGCTGGTCGCATTTTCCGACGATCGGCCCGGCGGATCCGCGCCCTCGGTTCCGGAGATTGCTGAGACCCTGCGGGCCGCCGTGGTCGCCCGCGTTGATGCCTGGGCCGCCGAGCTTGCGGCATCCGATGCGGCCGCCGGCCCGTTCGCGCCGATCCTCTCCGAGTACTTCGACCTTGTGCCCATGTTGGGCCATCAGGTGGTTGCGCTCACCCCGGACGGCCATCCTCTTGCGGTCGGGGCGTTTACGGGGCTCGACGTCTGGGGTCGCGCGACGCTTGCCGCGCCGGATGGGGCCGAGCAGGCGTTTCCCTCTGAGGCGGTAAGCCTGCGCGAAGTGTGATCGCTCCTGCCGGTGCAGCCGGGCTGGCTGGCGGCGCTGCCGCCGAATATGTGCCGGGGCACCAGGCCGCGTACGATGCGGTACGGCCTGGTGCCCCGGCACTCCTTTATGTGCGATAGGGGGTCAGACTAGGAATTAGAATGAATAACGCCCTATGATTTTGGACAAAAGTGGAAAATTTATAAGCCGATAAGGCGTCGAAAGGGCTTATTGCGGCGCGAAGGCTTCAATCCTTGCGAAATTCGACATTTCTCAGGCTCATGTAACGAATATCTGTCGTCTAAAAAGGCTGAGCATGGACCGAGGGTCTGGATTCGACGTATACATTTGCCGCTTTTGCCCATGCAGGCAGGGGGTTAAGAAAAAATATACAGGACTTGATGGGGAAGCGTGGATTCGACTGAATATGCGCATCGGGGCGCGCCGGCGTGCATCCCGGTACCGCGCCCTGCTCCTTTGGCTTGGTGTCACCGCGCGCCGTTCCAGTCTGGTGCGAGCGGGCGGCGAGGATCCATGGTGCCCGCGCAATATCCCTACAGCTCGCCCGCGTGCAGGCGGCGGTGGATTTCGCGGATGCCGCGCAGGGTGAGCTGGCCGTCGATGACATCGAAGAGATCGGTGCACTCCGCAACGATCCCGGCGAGCCCGCCCGTCGCGATGACGGTCGCATCGGGGGCCCCGAGCTCGGCCTTGATGCGGGCGACGAGGCCTTCCGCCATGGCGGCGGTGCCCACGACCAGGCCGTTCTGGACGGCTTCGACGGTGTTGCGGCCGATTGCATGGGCGGGCGCCTCGAGGGGAACGCTGGCGAGGCGCGCGGCGCGCGCGGTGAGCGCATCCATGGAGATGCGCAGTCCCGGAGCGATGGCGCCGCCGATGTAGGCCCCGTCGGCGTTGACGACATCGATGTTGGTCGCGGTCCCGAAGTCGACTACGATCGCTGGCGCACCGTGGAACGCGGCGGCGGCGACGGAATTGGCGATGCGGTCGGCCCCGACTTCGGAGGGGTTGTCGGCGACGATGGGCGTGACGGCGGCGGTGTCGCGGCCGACAGCGAGGAATTCCGCGTCGATCTGCGCGGCGACGGCCTCCCATTCGCGCACGAGCTGGGGGACGACGCCGGCGAAGGCGATCGCCTCGACCGAGGAGAGGTCGTGGCCGTACATGCGGAAGAAACCGAGCAGGCGGACATGGATCTCGTCCTTCGTATGCGCGCGGTCGGTGGGCATGCGCCACGAGCTGAGGAGCTGGTCGTCACAGAACAGGCCGATCGCGGTCTGCGTGTTGCCCATATCGACAGCGAGGATCATGGTGCCTCCAAGATGCATGACGGGCCGAGCCCGGTGTGTCTGTTGTCCAAAGACATTGTATAGAAGCATGGGCGGTTGCGCTGTTCGCGGCGTGCGCCTTGGGGAATTCGGGCGCAAGCGCCCCGGCGGCGGTTTTGGTCCGCGTGCGCCCCGGCAATTGCCTGCTCATTTTCGGTATATGTTGAACATGTGAAGAAAAGGCATATATCGATCGGGCTGTTGTCAGGAATGGTTGCGCTGCGTAATATATCTTCTTGCGCACGAGATGCGCCCAGACATTGCGGGGTGGAGCAGTCTGGTAGCTCGCCGGGCTCATAACCCGGAGGTCGTAGGTTCAAATCCTGCCCCCGCGACCAAGAACTTGCAGCTCGGGAGCCGATTCGGCTCCCGAGCTTTTTTGTTACCGCTCCTCGACCTATAGCGGGCGATTCGCGGCTTCGCTCGGCCGCTGTCGGTCTCATGAGGCGCGCACGTCTCCGGATCGCCGCCCGCGTTTGACTCGTGCGATAGCGAGACGCTATGCTCGATCCTGCGGAATGAGGCTCTCCGCTCGGGGCGTACCCCCGAAAACCGCCCTGTTGGCTGATGGCTTCTGCTTGTATGGACCCATGTCTTCGGGAGGCCATCCATGTCGCATGCGCGCACCGCGGCTTTGGGCCGCTTCGTTTCCAACCTGATCGTTCCGTGCGCCATCGCCCTGCCGATGGGCGTCGCCGTCGGCGCCGTCGATGCGTTGTTCGGTAGGACGCTGCTGGCGGTCGGCGCGTTTCGCGACGAGCATGTCGCCGCTCTTCTTCCTTTTCTGCCTTTTGCCGGCCTGCTGGTCGTCTGGCTGTACCGCGCGTTCGGCGGCGCGGCGGGCCGTGGCATGGCCCTCGTCTTCGACGTGGGGCACGGGCGAGAGGATGAGATTCCGCTGCGGCTCGTTCCCCTCATCATGGTCAGCACCTGGGTGACGCATCTGTTTGGCGGAAGCGCGGGGCGCGAAGGCGTCGCCGTGCAGATGGGAGCGACCATCTCCCATGGGATCGGGGCGCGCGTCGGGCGTCCCCCAAGCGATAACGTACTGCTTATCGCGGGCATGGCCGCCGGCTTCGCGGGGCTGTTCCGAACGCCGATCGCGGCGACCCTGTTCGCGCTCGAGGTGCTTCATGCCGGTCGCCTGGAATACCGAGCCCTGCTGCCGGCGCTGCTGGGCGCGCTGTGCGCGAGCGCGACGTCGGGGGCGCTGGGTCTCGAGAAGTTCGCGGTGGCGCTTTCCCTCCCGGACGCGATCGACGCTGCGCTGCTGGCGCGAACGCTCGGACTCGGTGTCGTGTTCGGGCTGGTTGGCGCGGGGTTCGCATGGTTGCTGGCCCGCGTCAAGGCGTGGTCTGCATCGATGTTCAAGAGCCCGTTCTCGCGCGTCGCCGCGATGGGGTCCGCTGTCGCCGTCGCGACCCTGCTGCTGTTCGGGGGCAGGTACGCGGGGCTGGGCACGAACCTGATCTCCGCCGGGGTTGCGGGGGAGGGCGTCTTGCCGCTCGACTGGTTCGCCAAGCTGCTGCTCACCGTGGTGACGTTGGCTGCGGGTTACCAGGGCGGCGAGGTCACCCCGCTGTTCTCCATCGGCGCGAGCCTGGGGTGCGTCCTTGCCGTCCCCTTTGGGATCGATGCGGCCCTTGCCGCCGCGCTGGGCTATGCGGCGGTGTTCGGCGGAGCGACCAACACGCTGCTCGCGCCGGCGCTCATCGGGGCCGAGGTGTTTGGCTACGAAGCGCTTCCACTGTTCTTCATCGCATGCGCTGCGGCCTACGCGGTCAATTTCAATCAGACGATCTACTCGGGTCAGCAGCGATAGCTCCAGGTGTGCGCCCGGGTATCGGGACCTCGGTCTCTGGCGCCTCCGTGTTATCCGATTGCGGCCCCGCTCGCCGGCCGGCCTCCCGACACGCAGGGACCCCATGCCGGCGATGCCGTCCCCGCGTTGCCGCCCGCCGAGACCCGTCTCGCCGCAGGCAGAATCTCCGTTGCAGCGCATTCGCCAGCACGATACGGTGCAGTGCGGTTGTGGTCGAGAGAGAAAGGAAGCCACATGAATCGTCTTGAGGGCAAAGTCGCCGTCGTCACCGGTGCCAACTCCGGCGTGGGCGCCGCTATCGCCAAGCTGTTCGCCGCCGAGGGCGCGAAGGTCGTCATGAGCGCCCGTCGCGTCGCGGCGCTCGAGGAGGTCTCCGCCGAGATCGAGGCGGCCGGCGGCGAGACGCTCGTCGTCCCCACCGACATCTCCAAGCCCGAGGATCCCGAGAACCTGATGGCCGCCGCCGTCGAGAAGTTCGGCAAGATCGATATTCTCATCAACAACGCCGGCGTGCTCGAGAAGGGCCTCAAGCCCATCGACCGCTTCACCGACGAGGACCTCGACTGGATCGTCGAGACCAACCAGAAGGGCACCATGCGCTGCATGCGTGCCGCCACCAAGCGCATGGAGGCCGGCGCCTCCGTGGTGAACATCGCCTCCGTCGCCGGCGAGAAGGGCTGCGGCGGCGCCGTGTACGTCTCCACCAAGGCCGCTGTCATCGGTGTCACCAAGCACACCGCGCTGCGCTTCCAGTCTGCGGGCATCCGCTGCAACGCCATCTGCCCGGGCAACATCATCACGCCGATGACCATGGGCACCAACCCGGCCGACCTCGATCCCGATATGATCGGCGCCATGATGACCCACAGCAACATGAAAACCCCGTCCTGCACCGCCGAGGACGTCGCCAACATCGCGCTGTTCCTCGCTTCCGACGAGTCCCGTGCCCTGACCGGCCAGATCATCGTGAGCGATTTCGGCTCCATGCTGTAAGGGGCTTCGCGCGCCCGCGCAAAGCGCCCGCTCGATAGAGGCTGCCCAGTCGCCCTGGAGGAAACGACCTCCGGGGCGATTTTCATGCGGGTGGGCACGCGGCGCGGCGACCCGATCGGCGGCGTGCGCCTTCTCGCTTGGCGCTAGCGCGCGGAGCGAGGCGTTTCCGCCCGCCGGGTCGGATGCCGATGCGCCCTGCGGATCCGTCGCGCCGTCATGCGTTTCCCTTGGGGGCGTTGCTCTCCGCCGGGCCGGCGCCGTTCATCGCCCCGTGTCGATAGGGGATGGCGAGGGGGCGCACCTTGCGCGCGCCGAGTTCCATGAGGGCGCGGACGATCGCGGGGGGGCAGGGCCACGGCGCCCGGTTCCGGGAGCGCGCCGGACACGGCGTGCGCCTCGGTCGCCGGGAGGTCGCTTGCGGCCTTACGGGAATCGTGGGCCTCCGGGCGCAGCGGTTCCGCGTCCCCGAGCCCTTCGATGCGTGCCAGCCCGTCCTGGTTCGCCTCGACCTGGGCGACGCCGTCCGCAAGGCGGACGCGAACATCGGGGAGGTCGAGGCGGTGCAGGTAGTCCTCGCAGGCCCGCACCGTATCGAGCTTCGTGGCCGTAAGGGCCTCGCCGCAGGGGACGCGCGTCGCGAGGCAGGCCCCCGCCGGCAGGTCCCAGACCTCGTGTCCCCGGGCGCGCAGCACGGAACGCTCCTCCGCCTTGGTCCAGCCGGTATCCATGAGCGGCGAGCGAATGCCGAGTTCGCGCACGGCCCGCATGCCCGGCCGGTAGTCGCCCGCGTCGTCGGCGTTGCTGCCGTCGAGCACGACGTCGCAGCCGTGGGCCCGCGCCGCGTCGAGCACGGAGCCCATCAGCAGGCGCTTGCAGCGGTAGCAGCGGTCGGAGGGGTTCGCGGCGACTTCGGGGGCGGAGAGCGGGTCGAGCTCGATGTGCATGATGGGCAGGCCCAGGCGCGTCGCCTCGCGTGCGCAGCTTTCGAGCTCTGGGGTCCCGACGAAGGGCGTGACGGCGTGGATGAGGAGCGTGCGATCGGGCGCGGTCCGCGCGCAGACGGCCGCGAGGAAGGTGCTGTCCACGCCGCCGGAGAACGCGATCGCGATATGCCCCAGCGAGGCGAGCTCGCGCGCGAGGCGGGTGAGCTTGCCGTCGGTCTCGCCGTCGACGCGTCCGTTCCGCTCGGGCCCGGCGCCGCCCTCGACTGCGAGCGGTTTCGCGTGCATCTGGGTCTCCGCGTATTCCATGCCCGTCCTCTCCATAAAGCTCAGGACACGATACCCGTTCTGGAGTCCGCGTGCACCGTCGTCCTCGGAAGTCTGGAGGACCCGCACGTCGAGGGGGTGCCGCGAAGGGGGCGCGGCGCCCGGGGCGCGCATGCGGACACGCCGGAAAGGCGCGTCCCTTGCGGCGCGGTCGGGGCCTGCGCCCGGCACCTGCGCCGGGGACCGTGCACGGCGGCTTGGTATTTGCCATAATCGGGAGGGAAGGGGCGTGGGGCCGGCGCTGTGCGCGCCGTCGCCTTGTGCGCCGTTTGACCGCATCGAATCGGGGGAAGCCATGTCGGATCTGCGTTCGTTCGAGCCCGCGCGGTCTTTCGGCGACATCGCCGACACGGTGCACGCGGCGCTCGATGCGTATTACCACAAGAACTACCTGCCCCTGTTGCGCACGGCCGATGACGACGTGATGTTTATCGGGGCGGGACCGGATGTCGTGCGCGGCAAGCGCGAGCTCACCTGGGCATGCGGACAGGATATCCCCACACCGAGCTTCCATATGAAGAACGCGTATTTCGACGTGCAGCCGATGCCGGCTGGAGTCGACCCCGACGAGGCGGAGCTCGCGGTGGTCACGGGGTTCTACGACCTGTTCTCCGAAGGGGACAAGCCCATGCTCACCGCGGTGCATCAGCGGCTTACGGCGCTTCTGCGCCGCAAGGAGGGCGTGTGGATGTCGTTCTACGTGCACTCCTCCAACGAGTGGAGCGAGCTTGTGGACGACGAGGTGTTTCCGGTTCAGATCAGCTCCCAGACGTATCAGTACGTGCGGAGAATCATCGAGCAAAGCGAGCGCGGCCTGGTGTCGGGGCTGCGCCCCGGTCCGGTGGTCATCGAAAGCAAGGGGACGGTGCAGACCGTGGACCCGAGCGAGCTGATCTACGTGCGTGCGACGGCGAAGACGTGCGAGGCGCATATGGCGGGTCGCACGGTGCCGCTTCCGTGCTCGATCTCCAAGATGGCGGCGGAGCTCGAGGGCTCGCAGTTCATGCGCGTACACCGGTCGTACCTGGTGAATGCCGATTACGTGCGCGGGCTCGAGGGCGACGAGCTGGCGCTCAAAGATGGGGAGCGCATTCCGGTGCCGGTCCGTCGCCGTGCGGAGGTGCGCGACTGGGTGATCGCGACGGCCGTGGGCCGCGAGGCGGGCTCGCGCGACTAGCGGAGGCAAAGGCGGGCTGCCGCGGGCGACCTCGGTGCGGGCAGTTTTGGGCATGGCTCGAGTTGGGGCAGGCTGCTCTCGTGTGCATGGATTCCTATGTAAGTGAGGGGTTTGTCACTTGTAGGACTTGCTGTCCATTCAGTTTGAAGAAACGACATGCGCTATGAAAGCGTCTCCGAGAATTGCGGGACGTTTTGTGCTCCGGCGCGGTATGTAGACGGGGGGCGGTGTAAAGACGCCGGCTCATGAGGTTCGTCGATGGCGCATGGAAGGTGAGCGAGAAGCCGACGTGCACCGAGGCGGGTCGCGAGGAGCGCACGTGCTCCACGTGCGGCGAGAAGGAGTTCCGCAAGATCCCGGCCCTCGGCCACGAGCTCGAGGCCGTCACCGAGGTTGCGGCGACCATTGACGCCGTGGGCACTAAGGCGCACTACAGGCGTTCCGCGTGCGGCGAGCTTTTCCTCGATGCCGAGGGCAAGCAGGGCGTGGACGCGGCGGACCTCGTGATCGAGAAGCTTGAGGCCGTGACGACCACGCTCGACGACTGCATCGAACCCAAGGACGGCCGCGTCGTGGTGCGCATCGCCGGGGGCGGCGTCGTCTCCGCCGAGGATCTGCCGGCTGACCCGCAGCTCGCGGGCTACGAGTTCTCCGGTTGGTTCCTCTACGATGCGGCGACTGGCGCCTGGGGCGACGCATTCGACCCGACGGCGCCCGTGACCTCCGACCTGCTGGTTGGCGCCAAGTGAAGAAGCTCGATGGCGGCTCAGGCGAAGGCGACTCTACCGAGAAGCCCGCGGACAAGCCGACGAAGCCTGCGGGTAAGCCCGGCTCCACGCCTGGGTCGGGCGACAAGGACGCTCTGGTCCAGACTGGCGATAACGCCTTCGCGCAGGTCGCCGCGGCGTTCTCGGCCGGAATCGCCGCGATCGGTGTTGGGCTGTTCTCGCGCCGTCGCCGCAGCGAGTAGGGGGCGCGGCGTAGCGGCGCGCCCGTGACGCCGCTTTGCGCTCCTGCTTGGGCGGGCGCAAAACCCAGGAGATTTCTCGAGGGCCGTCGCCTGAGGGCGACGGCCCTCATTCGTTTTTGGATCACAACGTCATCCGGTGTTGAAGCGCATGGGGAATCTCTCGCGATGGCGCGACGCTTCTTGGCATGACGCCTCGTTCACGCGCAACTAGCCGGATGTCGAAGGGCGGAGTTTTGCGCCCGCCGTCCGCTGCCCAATACGACCCTTCCTGCCAGGCAGCTGCCGCGAACGTTGGCGACGCATGATTACACCAATATGCAAAATATAGGCGTACTTCGATTCATATATGCATTATATATACAAGTTACTGAAAGCAGGGGGTTAAAGCTAAGGTGTGCCTCCCGACATGTGGTCAAAAACCTCGTCGAGTCGGTATTGCTAGTGATTTTATAACATTCTGTGGTGCGCCGACGGGGGGCTCTGGACGCCCGACGGACGACGAAATCAGCCTTCAGTTTCGCGCGGAGATGCAGAATTAGGCAAAAATCCGGCATGTATTGGCGTTTCGTCTTAGATTGGGTACCGACTCGACGAGGTTTCGTGCCACCCTCACCGAAATGCGTGCGATCGCGTGCGATTGAACGGGCGATGCGCCTCTGTGGGCTGCGCTTTTGCGGTGACGAGCGCCCGTGCGTCGCCGCTTGCTGCTGTCTTGTGGGCGTTTTGCGCATGTGCACACCTTTCTAGCTGCTGCGATGCCGCTCCCGTTGCCGGCTTGCCCCACACTTGGTTATCATGTCATCCGGTGAAAGGGGATTCTACCGTGCGTTTTGCTTTCGACATGCTCTAGCTGGGCCGAACAGGCTCCGGCTCGCGCGCTGCGCGAGCGCTTCGTCATGTCCGCACGCCGCCGCCCGCCTCGCGGCACCACCGCCCTACAAAAGGAGATATATCATGCGCGATAAGCTCGAGAAGATCATCATCGCCTACCAGGAGCTCGAGAAGAAGCTCTCCGATCCGTCCGTCGCCGGCAACATCAAGGAGTTCACGCGCCTCAACAAGGAGTATGCGCACCAAACCGACCTCGTGAACGCCGCGCGCGAGTACATCGCCGCGCTCGACGACATCGACGTCGCCAAGGAGATGCTGCGCGAGGCCGCCGACGCCGAGGAGAAGGAGATGCTCCAGATGGAGATCTCCGAGAACGAGGAGAAGCTCCCGCAGCTCGAGGAAGATATCAAGTTCATGCTCATTCCGAGCGACCCGAACGACGAGAAGAACACCATCGTGGAGATCCGCTCCGCCGCCGGCGGTGACGAGGCCGCCATCTTCGCGGGCGACCTCTTCAAGATGTACCAGCGCTTCATCGAATCCAAGAAGTGGAAGATGACCGTGCTCGATTCCAGCCCCAGCGAGGCGGGCGGCTTCAAGAGCATCGAATTCAAGATCGAGGGCGACAGGGTCTACTCCGTCATGAAGTACGAGTCGGGCGTCCACCGCGTTCAGCGTGTCCCCAAGACCGAGAGCCAGGGCCGTATCCAGACCTCTACGGCCACCGTCGCCGTGCTGCCCGAGGCAGAGGAGATCGACGTTCAGATCAACCAGTCCGACCTGCGCATCGACACCTACTGCGCTTCCGGCCCCGGCGGCCAGTGCGTCAACACCACCTACTCGGCGGTGCGCATCACCCACCTTCCCACCAACACGGTGGTCCAGTCGCAGGAGCAGCGCTCTCAGATCCAGAACCGCGAGGTCTGCATGCAGATGCTGCGCGCCCGTCTGTACGAGATGGAGCTCGAGCGCCAGCAGGCCGAGCTGGGCGCCGAGCGCTCCAGCCAGATCGGCCACGGTAACCGTTCCGAGAAGATCCGCACGTACAACCAGCCGCAGGACCGCGTGACCGATCACCGCGTGGGCTACAACTCCACCTATAACGGCGTGCTGCTGGGCGACGGCCTGTCCGACGTGATCGAGGCCCTGGCCGCCGCGGACCGCGCCGAGAAGCTGGCACAGGCGGTCTAACAGGGACTGCGGATACGCTCAAAAAGGGGACAGGCACCTTTTTGAGGACGGCGCGAGGCCGCTACAACTTGAAGGCTCGAAGCCCTTCTGGCGCATGTGCTGCGGAAGGGCTTTGTCGTACACCGCCTGCCTCTCAAAAAGCGCCTCTCAAATAAGTGCCTGTCCCCAATTTGAGGGGCTCGATCGGGTGGGCAGTTCCAGGTTTGCTGGTAATCTGCTGCTCAAAAAGGTGCCTGTCCCCTTTCTGAGGGCGGGCGAGCGGATGCTGCGGCGACTTGTTCGGCTGCCGTTTATCCTACTGATACGGGGAGTTTTGGAGCGCAGGGCATCGGAAATCGGCGCACACGCTATCATGGGAATGTTGCGACCGCGCGGACATGCGTGCGGAGCGACGCCCCGCCATGCACCCCCCCCCTATGGCGCATGCGTGCCGGTCCAACCGGCGCGCCCCGTAACGATCACTCGGCGACGCCCCGCCCATGCGGGACGCAGAACCAAGAAGGGTCCACCCCATGCCCCAAAAGAAGAACATGCGCATCAAGCGCGAAACCCCGGAGGCCAAGCCCCAAACCAAGGCGGAGCGCCGCGCGGAGCACAAGGAGAAGATGTCCAAGGGCGCGAAGATCGTGCTCGTGGCCATCGGCTGCGCCGCGATGCTCCTGTCCGTCTCCGCTGCCGCTTGCTCGGGCGTGCTCAACCAGGCGCAGACCAAGGAGGAATACACCCTCACCGGTGGCGTCGCCGCGACGGTGAACGGCGTCAATATCAAGGAGGACACCGTCACCAAGCAGATCATGGCCGTTCGTTCCTCGCTCGGCTACGACAAGGACGAGGATTGGGCCCAGTACCTCGTCGACAACAGCATGACCCCCGAGTCTTATCGCGAGCAGGTCATCGACTCCTATGCGGAGAGCTACCTCAAGCAGCAGGCCGAGAAGGAGTACGGCATCACCGTCACCGACGAGGACCTCGAGAAGTCCTGGCAGGAGGCCGCCGAGGCCTCGGGCGGCGAGGAGGCCTTCACCAAGCAGATCGAGACGTACGGCTTCACCAAGGACAGCTACAAGGAGAGTCTGCGCAGCAACCTGGCGAGCCAGAAGCTCAAGGAGGCCGTCGCCGGCACCGAGGAGCCCACCGATGACGAGATCGTCGCCTACCTCAACGAGAACCTGGACGTCTACAACGACGCCCGCCGCTCCTCTAACATCCTGATCAAGGTCGCCGAGGACGCCACCGAGGAAGAAGACGCCGAGGCCAAAGCCAAAGCGCAGGAGGTGCTCGACAAGATCGAGTCGGGTGACATGTCCTTCGCCGACGCCGCCAAGGAGTACTCCGAGGACACGGGCTCGGCGCAGGACGGCGGCGATGTGGGCTGGGATAAGCTCACCACCTTCGTCACCGAGTACCAGGACGCGCTTTCCGGCCTGTCCAAGGGCCAGGTGAGCGGCCTGGTCAAGACCACCTACGGCTACCACATCATCGAGTGCACCGACGTCTTCAAGGTGGATGGCGAGGTGAAGAAGGCCAAGGAGGTCCCGGAGGAGATCCGCACCTACATCTCCAATATCTTGAAGACGCAGGCTGAGAGCACTGCGTACAGCGAGTGGTGGACCGAGTACAAGGAGAAGGCGGACATCTCCATCAACGAGATGCCCGAGGACGTTCCGTACAACGTGAGCCTGAAGGGCGTCGAGCCCACGGCCGAGGGCTCCTCGAACTAGCGAAATCGAAGGTCGGTCGGCGCCGCGCCCGGAACGGAGCGCGGGCGATATGATCCCTCGGCGCACCCGTGAAGCCGGCCCGCCGGTATGCCGGTTCGCCGTTGCACATGACGATGGCGAACCGGCGTCGACCGCGAGAGAAAGGATTCAACCATGACGAACGAAGAGCTGCACGAGCAGATGGTCGTGGCCATGAAGGCCAAGGACAAGACGCGCCTTTCCATCATCCGCCAGGTAATGGCCGAGGTGAAAAACGTCGAGGTCAACGAGCGCCGTGACGCCACCGAGGAAGACGTGAACGGCATGATCAAGCGTCTCATCAAGCAGACCGGCGAGACGCTGGAGATGTCCATCAAGGCCGGTACCAACGCCGAGCGCACCGAGACCCTGACCGAGCAGGTCAAGATCCTCGAGAGCCTGCTGCCCGCTCAGCTTTCCGGCGATGAGCTCGTCGCGCTCATCGAGTCGACGATCGCCGAGCTCGGGGCGACTTCCAAGAAGGACATGGGTCGCGTGATGGGTGCGCTCACCAAGGCGACCGGCGGCAATTTCGATAAGCCGCTGGCGGCTCGCGAGGTGGGCTCCCGCCTGGCGTAAGGGCATGTGCTCGCGGGGCGTCCGGTGCGGCGCCCCGCGCTGTTTTCGGCGGACGAGTCGGATCGGCCCTCCTGTCGGCGGTTGGCCGGGGCGTGCGCTCGGTCGTGCACCGGGTTGCGCGCTTCCGAGCGATGCCTTAAGGGCGTCCCGGAGCCTCTCTCCCCCGAAGTGAGTGGAATATTCTGCAGGGCTCGAGTACACTCCACTCAGACGAAGTGCTCAGTTGCGGGTTTCTCAGGAAAACGAGGGCAATCTGGGGCGCTTCGAACGCAAGCTCGGAATAATCCACTCACTTCGGGGGTGAGGCGTCACGGAGGTCTTGCTCCGGTTTCCGAATGCCCCGGATTGGAGCCATCGTGTGCGTCGCGTGGCACGGACCTCCGGCTGCTGCGGTTGTGTGGAATCGGCTCCACAAGAACTTCCCAGCAAACACTCCACTACACTAATGTGTATAATCAACAACGCTATGGGTATAAAACGGAGACGTTCGTAAAGTTCGGAGTATTTTTTATCGAATAAAAACGCAGCTGGTATCCTTATCCAAGCGTGTAACAACTCGATTTCCGAACCGTTGCGGGGCCCATTTGGGCACAACCCCGCCAAACGCGACCGTACAATGTATTCCACCGCGCCGCACTCCGCTGCTCGCGCAGCGGCGGATTCGTCTACCGAAGCGGACGGAGAGTCAGGAAGGAACGCCATATGGCCGATATGATCGAGATTCGGGGTCTCAACAAATACTTCGGCGACCTGCACGTGCTGAAGGATATCGACCTCACCGTCAAGGCGGGCGAGAAGCTCGTCATCATCGGGCCGTCCGGTTCTGGCAAGTCCACGTTGATTCGCTGTGTCGACTATCTCGAGGAGCCCACGAGCGGCGAGGTCATCATCGATGGCACGCCCCTCACCAAGAAGAACCACCTGGAGATGGCCCGCAAGTACAGCTCCATGGTCTTCCAGCAGTTCAACCTGTATCCGAACATGACGGTCCTGGGCAACCTCACGCTCGCTCCGATCAAGCTCCAGAAGAAGTCCAAGGAAGAGGCCACCGCGGCCGCCATGAACGCGCTCAAGCGCGTCGGCCTCGCCCAGAAGGCGGGGGAGTACCCGCAGAACCTTTCCGGCGGCCAGCAGCAGCGCGTTGCCATCGCACGCGCCATGTGCACCAAGCAGCCGATCATTCTGTTCGACGAGCCCACCTCCGCGCTGGATCCCGAGATGGTCCAGGAGGTCCTCGACGTCATGATCGAGCTCGCTCAGGAGAACATCACCATGATCTGCGTGACGCACGAGATGGGGTTCGCGCGCCAGGTCGCCGATCGCGTCGTCTTCATGGATGATGGCCAAATCTTGGAAGAGGGCACGCCGGACCACTTCTTCGAGAACCCGCAGAACCCGCGCTGCCGCGACTTCCTCGCGAAGATTCTGCACTAAGCGCTTCGATCGCTCCCGCCGACAACCGCATCGCCGGGACATCTGCGCCAAGGCGCTCGCGGGCGGTCCGTCTGCCGCGTGCCGGGCTCGCCCGCCCGGACCAACCTTTCGATCCTCTGCCGCTCCCGCTGGTGGGACGGAGAGATAACAGGCACCCAAGGGAAGGGGTACATCATGAACATGTCTCGTCGCCAGTTTGTGCAGGTTTGCGGCCTCGGCACGCTGACCGTCGCTGCCTCCGGCGCCCTCGTGGGCTGCGGTGGCGGCTCCGGTGACAAGGGCTCCGCCGCCTCCGATTCCAAGCTCGAGGCCATCAAGAGCCGCGGCAAGCTCAAGGCCGGTGTCAAGAAGGACGTCATCGGCTACGGCTACCTCAACACCTCCACCAACGAGTACGAGGGCCTCGAGATCGACCTGTGCTACCAGATCGCTGCGGCCGTCCTCGGGGTCTCCTACGACGAGGCCAAGGAGAAGAAGCTCGTCGAGTTCACCGACGTCACGCCCAAGACCCGCGGTCCGCTCATCGACAACGACCAGCTCGACATCATCTGCGCCACCTACACCATCACCGATGAGCGCAAGGAGAGCTGGGACTTCTCCGAGCCCTACCGCGTCGACCACGTGGGCATCCTGATCAAGAAGGGCTCCATGTCCTCCATGGCCGACCTCGACGGCAAGGTCATCGGCGTGTCCCAGGGCTCCACCACCAAGGACATGGTCACCCAGATGCTCGCCGACGAGGGCTTCGACGCCACCCCGACCTTCCAGGAGTTCCCCGACTACCCGTCCATCAAGAGCGCCCTGGACGCCGGTAACGTCGACGCGTTCGCCATGGACCGCTCCACCCTCAAGGGCTACACCACCGATAAGGAGGAGCTGCTCCAGCCCGAGATCGAGTTCGGCGCCCAGGAGTACGGCATCGCCACCAAGAAGGGCTCCGACCTCTCCGCGACCGTCGACGACACCGTCAAGAGCCTGCTCGATGACGGCTGGCTCGACGAGGAGATCGAGGCCTGGGGTCTGCTCTAAGACCGCGGAACCGAGCCGCTCCGGCGCCCGCGCGCCGGTTCGGCCCGTGAAGCCCGGGCGGCCGCCTTGCCGCCCGGGCATTCGTACGTATAGGCAAACGGAAGGATTGGCATGCTAGAAGGACTTCTCGATCCCCTGCGTTGGGAGATGACCTTCAGTGAGATGGATACCCTTTGGAACGGGTTCTTCTTCACGCTGCAGGTCGTCGTCGCGGGCCTCGCCCTCTCCCTCGTCCTGGGTACCATCCTCGGCGTGTTCTCGACCACGCGCTCGCGCGTGCTGCGCGCCATCAGCCGCATCTACGTCGAGTTCTACCAGAACACGCCGCTGCCGGTGCAGGTGTTCTTCATGTACATGGCCGGCCCGCAGCTGCTCCAGCAGATCACCGGTGCGCCGAGCCCGGTCCGCATCTCGTCGTTCGTGCTCGGTTTCGTGGGCGTCGGCCTGTACCATGCCGCCTACATCTCCGAGGTCATCCGCACGGGCATCGAGTCGGTGCCGCGCGGCCAGATGGAGGCGGCGCTGTCCCAGGGCTTCACGCGCGTGCAGGCGTATGCGTACATCATCCTTCCGCAGACCTTCAAGGTCATCCTCCCGCCGCTGTGCAACCAGGCGCTCAACCTGGTCAAGAACACCTCGGTGCTCGCGCTCATCGCCGGCGGCGACCTTATGTACAACGCGGACAACTTCGTGTCCTCCTACGGGTACCTGCAGGGTTACATCATGGCGTGCCTGCTGTACTTCATCATCTGCTTCCCGCTCGCGATCCTCGTGCAGTGGCTGGAGAAGCGCTCCAAGGAGCGTCCGCGCGCCAAGAGCATCCCCGGCGTGACCGATATCGCCCAGGCCGCCTCGACCGCGAAGGAGGCCTAAACCATGGAGATCTTCAACCAGGCAAACGTGACCTTCATCCTCGGCGGGTTCGTCAACACCATCGAGATCTCGGTCCTCGCCATCATCTTCTCCCTGTTCTTCGGCACCATCCTCGCCATGGTGAAGCAGTACGGCCCCAAGCCGCTCTCGCTGTTGGTGAGCGCCTACATCGAGCTGTTCCGCTGTACTCCCAACCTGCTGTGGATCCTCTTCATCTACTTCACGGTGAAGGGTGACTACGTGTTCACCTCGGTGCTCTCCTTCACGATCTTCACCTCCGCCGTCATGGCCGAGATCGTGCGCGGCGGCTTCAACTCGATTCCCAAGAGCCAGTTCGAGGCGGCGCGTTCGCAGGGCTTCGGGTTCTTCGGGACCATGTGGTACATCATCCTGCCCCAGACGTTCAAGGCGATCATCCCCGCCCTCTTCTCGCAGTGCACGACGGTCATCAAGGACTCCTCCTACCTGGCCGGCGTCAACGTCATGGAGTTCATGTACACCACGAAGGTCGTCATGGCGCAGGCCGCCGACCTTTCGCAGGTGCTGATGCTCTACGGATTCATGTTCGCCCTATACTTCGTATTGAACTTCGGCATCTCCCTGATCGTCCGCGCCTACCAGCGCCGCGTGGTCGCCGCCGCTTAGCGCGCGCCGCGTCGCGGGACGCTGGGCCGCGTGAGTCCGGTCGCTTGGTCGTCGGGTCCGCCCCGTGGGGGTGCCGGGCCTCGGCTGCCGGCTGCAACCGGTTCGCGCCGACGATGACAGGGAAGCTATCGAGCCGTCGGGCCCGCCCGACAGAAGCGGATGGTGTGATATGGGAAACGCAGGCAACGGGAAGATCGTCAACAGGCATTCCAAGAAGCTGGCGAGTGCGTTTTACGATAACGAGAACATGGGCGCCCCGACGCTCCAGTCCGACCCGGACTACCCGGTCGTCATCACGCTGGCGCGCGACTACGGCGCCGACGCGCATGAGATCGGCATCGCGCTCCAGGAGCGCCTGGGCATCCCCCTGTACGACAACGAGCTGCTCATCCGCGCCGCCCAGCGCTCGGATACGGTCGTGGACAAGGTCGCCGTCTACGACGAGCGCGTCTCCGCCGAGATGATGGCCTTCCTGCCGGACCGCTTCGATTCGCGCACGGTGGGCGACCAGCTCTACGGCGCCCTGAAGCAGGTCATCCAGGATATCGGATTCACCGAGTCCTGCATCATCATCGGCCGCCTGTCCGATTACATCTTGCGCGACAACCCCAACTGCATCAACGTCTTCGTGACGGCTCCGTTTCAGGAGCGCGTCGCGCTCGTCGCCAAGCGCCGCGGCATCGATAAGCGGCGCGCCCAGAAGGTCGTCAAGAGCATGCAGAAGAACCGTGAGCTGTTCTACAAGCGCTACTCTGCGGGCAAGGCGAAGCTGCACTCCGGCAAGGACCTGGTGGTCAACCGCGCGCTGTTCGGGTGCGAGGGGTGCGCGGACATCATCGCGCGGGCCTACGAGGTCAAGATGCGCGAGCTCGGCCGCGCATAAGGCCAGCCGGGCGCTGCGCGCCCGCATGCTGCCCGACATACGATGCGGGGCATGACGCCTCCTATCTCCCGGACGACACGTGACCGGCGTCCGGGAGATAGGAGGCTTTTCCTTGCAGCGAATCTGTGCTGTCGGGTCCGGCGCCCGGGCCGATCAGTAGTGCGCGACGTCGCCGGCGGCCTTGATGCGCTCGATGACGGGCGCGGCCTCTTCGCTGGTGAAGAAGCGGTACGTGGCGTCCGGAACGAGCGCGCGCAGCGCGTCCAGGTCGCCGGCCTGGATCGCTCGGCGCGCGTCCGAGGCGCTCACCGGCGCGTTGCCCTGAGCGAGGCGGGGGATCACGGTGCACGCCACGCCCGCGCGGGGCAGCTCCTCGCAGAGCACACGGTTGTAGATCGCGGTCACCTGGCTCGTGGGCTCTTCGCCCACGAAGCGCTCGCTGACCCCCAGGGCCTCGGCGATGCGGCAGAACACCGCGGCGTCCAGGCGGGCGTGCCCCTCGTTGACCGACGCGGCGTCCTTGAGGAAGTAGCTGGGGAACGTGGCCGACGAGATGATGTACGGGCCGGAGTCGTGCACGACTACGCCGGAAAGGTCGGCGCAGCCCTCGCGCACCAGGCGCTTGCGCACGGTGAACGGCACGAGGCTGGCGTCCTCGCTCACCACGAACACATGAAGCGTGTCGCACGAGGCCGCCGCGGTCTCGATGAGGTGCCGGTGGCCGCGCGTGAACGGGTTGGCGTTCATCACCACAGCGGCCGAACGTCCCGCGCGCCGCGTCTTCTCGAGGTCGGCGAGATACGAGGAGAACCCGTCGCGGCGGTTCTCGAGGAACACGAGCGTGCCGTCGACGCGCGCAATCTCGCAGAATCCCAGGTCCAGGAAGAACTTCGCGGCGGCGACCTTCGTGTAGACGAACAGGTGCATGTTGCCGCGCTCGTACTGCTTTTCGATGAGATGCCCGACCAGCTCGTTCATGAGGCCCTCGCCCTGGTGGTCGGAGCTCACCGCCATGCAGCGCAGGGTGTTGCCAAAGCAGCTGCCGGTTGCCACGACGCGGTAGTCGTCATCGACGATGGCGCAGGTGTAGTCGAGATTCCCGTCGCGCTCGATGCCTTCGGCCTCGAGCAGCTCGTCGACGCGCGCGAGCATGCGCGCGTCGCTTCGAAAGACCTGGGTGATGGTGTAGTCGGACATGAAGCTCCTTTCCAGTCGGGGACCCGTGTGCCATGGGGACGTGCCCCTTTGGCACGCGACACGCGCGCGGGTGCGCGGATCTAGGCGCAGCGCGTGCCAAAAGGGCATGTCCCCTTTGGCACGCGAGGCGTGCTGGCGCGGCTATGCGTGGACGGGCCGGTACTGCTCTTTGATGAGGTCGACGAGCAGGCGCACCTGGGGCAAGCGCTCCGCCTCTTTCTGGCAGTCGATGTACATGCGGCGCACGAAGGGTTCGCCGTTGGCGAACGTGCAGGGCGTCACCGCGCCGTCGAAGTCGTCGAGGATGATGTCGGGCAGCATAGCCCAGCCCACGCCGCGCCGCACGAGGTCGGCGCATATGGTGAGGCTGTCGACCCGTATGTGGTTGGTGGAGTTCGCGAGATCGTTCTCGTGCAGCCAGCGCGTCATCAGGGTCATCTGCGCGGAGTCCGTGGAATGGCTGATATGGAGCAGCTCTGAGAGCGGCGTGTCGGCGTGCTCGCGCGCGCAGGCGACGCAGATGCGCTCCTGCGCGAGCAGGTACTGCATACCGTCCCAAGGGAGGTCGCCGCGCAGGACGGCGAGGTCGAGGTCCCCGCTCTGCAGCTCGCTGTAGATCTTGTAGCTCTGCCCCGTGCGGACGTCGAGGTTCACGCGCGGGTAGCGGCGGTGGTACTCGGTGAGTATGGACGCGAGGTGCACCGAGGCGTAGTTGATCGAGAAGCCGGCGCGCAGCGAGCCGCACACCTCGTCCTGCGCGGCATCGAGTTCCCGGCGCAGGATGGAGAGCTCGTCGCTTGCGCGCTTGGTGCGCTCGAGGACGACCTCGCCCTCGGGGGTGAATCGCACGCCCTTGCGCGTGCGGATGATGATGTCGCAGCCGAGCTCGCGCTCGATCGCCTTGATGCGCTTGGATAGGGCGGATTGCGTGAGGTAGAGCTGGTCGGCGGCACGCGTGATGTTCTGGCAGTCCTTGAGGACGTTCAGCAGCGCGAAGTCTTTCTCATCCATGATGCGACCTTCCCGAAAAGAGAACAGCAAAAGAACAATTCATGAAAAACTGTATCTAATATCCGGCAAATTACATTCCTACTATGCATGGTCATAGTATCGAATCGATGAACCTGAAGTATGAGATAGATTCATGAAACTATATGAATACTATGAATAAGACCATATAGATACAGCAGAAATACAGTTAAATGGTCGCGCGGGTCATGTAAACGGCATTTTTCGGCAAAAACGAAAACAATAGAAGAACATACCTATATGGAATGAAAGAGCATGAAGTAACGGAAATTATAAGATGCTCTGGGAAGCCTATGATGGTCCCCGAAGAAAGCGCGCGAACCCACTGCGCGCATGCGAGAGAACTTGTCAGAAAGGAGTGCGGATGGTTATCGAGAAGAGCGCCATGGCGGGCACGCTTGAGTCCAGCGACGCCCAGGTAACCGTGGAGCCTGCAGACGATCTGCAGATCAGCGTCTCGAGCAGCGTCCTCAACCAGTACGGCCGTCAGATCAAGGCGACCGTCGAGGAGACCCTGGAGCGCTTGGAGGTCACGAGCGGCCACGTCACCGTCGTGGACAAGGGTGCGCTCGACTGCACCCTGAAGGCGCGCGTCGAGTGCGCCGTCTTCCGCAGCTGCGATATCTCCGCCTCCGATGTCCCCTGGGGAGGTGTCATCCGCTAATGGCCCAGCACGTCACTCGCCCGAAGCCGGAGAAGAACCGCCTGCGCCGCACCATGATGTTCATGAACGCGCAGAAGCCCGGCCTTATCAAGGATGCCTACATCTACGGCGCCGACACCATCATGCTCGACCTCGAGGACGCTGTCGCGGAGAGCCAGAAGGACGCCGCCCGCTTCAGCCTCTATCACGCGCTGACCACGATCGACTACGGCGACACCGAGGTCCTGGTTCGTATCAACGGCCTTGATACGCCTCACTGGCAGGAGGACATCCGCGTGGCCGTCGCCGGCGGCGCCGATGGCATCCGCATCGCCAAGTGCGAGAGCGCCCAGGACGTCAAGACCGTCGAGGAGCATATCCTCATGGCGGAGCGCGAGTTCGGCATCGAGGAGGGGCGCACCCTCATCATGGCCGCGCTCGAGAGCGCCAAGGGCGTCGTCAACGCGTACGAGATCTGCTGCGCCTCCGACCGCCTTTTCGGCGTCGCGCTGGCAGGCGGCGACTTCCGTAAGGACATGCGCGTCAAGGTGACCGAGTCCGGCATCGACATCATGGTCGCACGCGGCATGATGCTCCTCGCCGCCCGCGCCGCCGGCGTCCAGTGCTTCGACACCAACTTCGCCGACTTCAAGAACATGGAGGGCTTCGAGAACGAGGTCCGCCAGAACCACCAGATGGGCTTCGACGGCAAGTCCATCATCAACCCCCGCCAGATCCGCCTGGTCCACCAGGTCTTCACGCCCAGCGCGAAGGAAGTCGACCATGCCGAGCGCCTGGTCCGCGCCTACAACGAGCAGGCTTCCGCCGGCGTCGGTGTGTTCACCTTCGAGGGCAAGATGGTCGACATCGCCCACGTGCGCGATGCGCAGGACCTGCTCAAGCTGGCCAAGGCTTCGGGCGTCTACCACGGCGATCTGTAAGAAGGAGTGAGTAGAGTTGATTAACGCAGTAGGCAGGGATATCCCTGAGGAGCTGCTGGCAGACGGCAAGGAAGTCTACCAGGGCAAGAACCACTTCGATGGCACCTATGTGCAGAAGGCCGCTCCCAAGACGCGCCGTTGCGAGACCCCGCAGGACAGCAAGCTGTGCGCGACCATCCGCGAGGCGTGCGAGCGCTGCGGCGCGCGCGACGGCATGACCGTCTCCTTCCACCATCATTTCCGCAACGGCGACAAGACCGCTGCAGCCGTGATGAAGGTCCTCGTCGAGGACATGGGCCTCAAGGACATCACCATCGCCGCCACCTCGCTCGGCGACGCCCACAACAACGTGGCGGACTACATCGAGCAGGGCAAGGTTATCGGCATCCAGTCCTCCGGCGTCCGCGGCCGCATCGGCGAGGTCATCTCCGCCGGTAAGCTCAAGACCCCGGCGATCATTCGCTCTCACGGCGGTCGTCCGCGCGCCATCGAGGCCGGCGAGGTGCACATCGATATCGCCTTCCTCGCCGCCGCCACCGCCGACGAGTGCGGCAACGCCTCCGGTACGGGCGGAAAGTCCAACTGCGGCTCCCTCGGCTACGCGATCGGCGACTCCCGCTGGGCCGACAACGTCGTGGTGATCACCGACACGCTGGTCGATTACCCGAACCAGCCGGCTTCCATCTCCCAGATCGACGTCGACGCCGTCGTCGTCGTGGACGAGATCGGCGATCCGGCCAAGATCGGTTCCAAGGAGGCCCGTGTCTCCCAGGACCCGCGCGAGCTGAAGATGGCCGAGGCCGTTGCCGACGTCATCGCGGCGACCCCGTACTTCAAGGACGGCTTCTCCTTCCAGACCGGCGTCGGCGGCCCCTCGCTGGCCGCTAACCAGTTCATCGAGAAGCACATGGAGGAGCGCGGCATCAAGATGGGCTTCTCCCTGGGCGGCATCACCGGCCTGGTGTGCAACCTGCAGAAGAAGGGCCTCATCAAGAAGATCGTCGACGTCCAGGATTTCGACAACAACGCCGTCGCCGATATGGGCGAGAACCCGCAGCACTTCGAGATCAGCGCCTCCGAGTACGCCAATCCTGCGAACAAGGGCGCTTACGTCAACAAGCTCGACTTCGTCGTGCTCGCCGCGCTCGAGGTTGACACGGACTTCAACGTTAACGTTATCACCGGCTCCGACGGCGTGGTCCGTGGTGCGCCGGGCGGCCATCCCGATACCGCCGCGGCTTCCAAGTGCAGCATCATCGTCACTCCGCTGACCCGCGGCCGCATGGCCACCGTCTGCGAGAAGGTCGTCACCGTTACGACCCCGGGCGATTGCGTGGACGTCGTCGTCACCGACTACGGCATCGCTGTCAACCCGCTGCGCCCCGACCTGATCGAGTGCCTCGACAATGCCGGCATTCCGCATGTCACCATTGAGGAGCTCAAGGACAAGGCGTACGAGCTCGTTGGAGAGCCCGACCCGCTGCAGTGGGACGACCAGGTTGTTGCCGTGGTCGAGGCCCGCGACGGCTCGATCCTCGACGTGATCCGCAAGATCAAGCCCTACGCGTTCGAGTAGCGAACTGAGACCAAGACCCCTTGCATCTGAGGGCGGTGCATCAAAGGCACAGGCTTTCTCCCGAAGCCCCTCGCGGCGTTCTGCGCCGCGAGGGGCTTGTTGCGTTCACGCGCGACGCTTCAGGCAGCTGCGCGGGCCGTCTTGGCAGTTTTTAGTCTGAAAGACGTCGGATTCGAGTCGAAAGGGGGTTGTTGAAAGGAAAAGAAAATGTAACCCCCTGCAGTTCTGGACAAATCTGCCAGATAGTGACGATTGCGGGGTGTCACTCTAAGAAGGAGTTCTGGCCGAGGCTTTAGATTGGCGCGAATTCCTTGCTGTAAGGACGAGTTAACGTACAAATGATGTATTAATTCGCGCCGCAAGCGTGAGACGGGCGGATGGGCAATGAGTTCGTCGTCATTATCTGGCAGATTTGTCCAAAATAAGAGGGTGGTATTTAAAAAAACGGTCGCAAGCGCCCCTGCGGTCTTCGAAATCGCGCCTTCCGGAAGTCGGAAAGCGCGCTCCCTTTGAATCTGGGTGCAAGCGTCCTCGCGGGATCCGGTCGGGATGCTGGGGCTCTAGGCAACGAGCGTGAGCGACCCCGCATGTTCCGGTGACAGATCGAGTCGCTTCTGAAGGGATTCCGACCAAGATCGCATGCGGCCAGGCGATGCGTATGTTGCGCTGCGGACGAAGGCTATGAGCGGTACCTCAAGGCGTCGAGGCCGAACAGGCCTTCCATCAGAGAGAAGAAAATACCGAGCGACAGCAGGTCGGCAGCGCCGCCGGGACTGACGTTGAGGGCAATGAGTTCGTCGTCGTAGCGGACGAGCTCATCGCGAAGCTTGCGGGAGGTCAGCGCGCGCCCGTCGAGCTCGGTGCAGAAGGTGCGGTGCGTGGCGAGCGCGTCGATGCCCCCACGGTGGACGACGTTGGTGTCCTCGAGCCGTGCCATCAATTTGACGAGCGCCCTTAGCAGAGTATCGCCGACGTCGCGCTCGGAGTCACCCTGCGAGTGCGGGGCAGGGCATTCGCGGCGCAGATAGGGAAGCAGCTCGTGTTCCAGCAGCGGGTACCCCTTCGCCGCCTCGCCGCGGGCTCCCGAAAGGCCGTTGCGCAGGTAGATGCGCTCGCCATGAGAAAGGGCGCCTTCGCATGCGGGGGCGCGGTGCGCACCGTTCCCGATGGGTGCCGATGGACCGTTTTGGCAGTCGTTACGCTGCGACCGGGCGAGCAGGGTGCGGATGTCGGCATCGAGCAGGCAGGCGCCCATGGCTCGCACGAGCTCGAGTACGCGCTCGGTGTCTTGGGGGCTGTTCGGCAACGAACCGTTCTTAGAGAGGAAGGCTCCGCAGGATCCCAGGATGAGGGCGAATGCGAAGTTCGCGCCTTTGTGCGTATTGATGCCGCCCGTTGCGGAGAACATCGCGTGTTCGGCTTCTATGCCAAGATTGCGCAGCGTTTGCGCAAGATCGGCGGGGTCGCGTCCATCCCATCGGGCCCCGGCGGATGCGTATGCATGAAAGCAGGGCTCGAGCGCCGTTGCGCTCGCAAGGAACGTATCGAGATCCATATCGCGATGTGCGCCGGTGTTGCGCCGGTCGACGAGGCCGGGCTTGGGCGTCAGGCGGGCTTCGCCGACCAGCGCGGCCGCGGCCCAGCGAGCAAGACGCTCGCACGGGGGCAGGCTGCGGACCGCGCCGGAGCGGGCGGCCCGTCTCGCTGCATAGGGGGCGCCGTGCGGCGCGGGCGATCCTTTCGTGGGGGCGCAGGTAGCCGAGCGATCGGGCCGTGGGGCCCGGTCGGGCGTCGCGTGCAGTTGGGGCTCGGGGCCGATGGGCCCGCCGCCGGGACGGGAGCTAGTCAATGCCCAGGGCCCTCATCTCGCTGATCACGAACTGGTGGGAGTTCTTGAGGTGGGCGCGCACGGCCTGCTCGATCTTCTTGTCGGGTCCGAACCGCATGGCGAGGTAGATGCTCCAGTGTTCTTCCAGAGCGATGTTACGGCGCGCGTCGGGGGAGAGGGAGACGTTGCGGAAGTATTTGGTGTACACCTGCAGCGTGTTGATGATGTCGCGCAGGCGCGGGCTGTGCGCGTGCGCGTAGACGTAGTCGTTGAAGGCGTTGGCGTTGCGGATGACGGCGTCCGTGTCGTCTGCGGCGTTCGCGCGCTGTCCCTCTTCGAGCAGGGCGCGCAGCTCATCGAAATCGGCTTCGTTCATGTTGTGGGCGGCCTTGGTGGTGGCGAGCGCCTCGAGGACGCTCCTGATCTCGAACAGCTCGTTCGCGTCGCGGATGCTGATGCCGCGCACGATCACGCCGACGCCGGGCTTGCGGTCGACAAGCTGCTCGTCGGCAAGCTGGTTGAGCGCTGCGCGGATAGGGGTACGGCTGATGTGCAGGGCGTCCGCGAGCTGCTTCTCGTTGATGTTGGTTCCCGCCGGTACGGTCCCCAGGATGATGGCCTTCTTGAAGGCATCGAAGAGGTTGTCTTTGAGCGGGGCGTTTTCGACAGATCGAGGTATTCGCAAAGCGTGAGCATGACCGACTCGGTGTCCATACGCAGCGCCCCTTTCGTGAGTATGCGTTATCCATACCAGTTTACTCGATAAATAGCAAGTGCACTGGTTCTTTCTTGCAAGATGCAAGAGGGGTCGGTAGACGGATTCGAAATATGACAAACATAGAAAGGTTGATGCAGTTAGAAACTAGAATCATACGGAGTTCGTGTTACAAAAACAGGGGATGCGTATGGTATTTAGATCTCTATATTTCGATAAACCCGCACATTAAAAAGAAAAGATGTCGCATGATGAGTGGGATGCCCGGTCGGATGAGGTTTGGGAATGAGCGGCTTTCGGCACATCGGGCCGTACTCGGAAGCTGGCGTCGAGTGCCGCGCATACTAAAACCGCGGCCACCCGAAGGTGGCCGCGGCGAAGGGGGAGCGTTTGTGCCGCAAGGGCGGATACGCTTGAGGTGGCCTTAGGCCTGCGGGATGTAGAAGGGCAGGGCGCCGGTGGCCATGATCGTGACGACGAAGATCACGAAGATGCACGCGGCCCACTTGCCCGCGGCGCGCTGCCACTCGCCCAGGTCCTGCTCGGTGAGGCGCAGGAGCAGGTAGATGAAGGCGGTCAGCGGGGACAGCAGGTGGAAGGCCTGGCCCATGAGGGAGGCGAGGGCCATCTGGAGGTTCGTGAAGCCGTAGGCGTAACCGGCCTCGGCGAGCGCCGGCATGACGCCGAAGTAGAAGCCGTCGTTGGAGATGAAGAACGTGCCGGGGGCGGAGACGAGGGCGACGATGAGGCCCCAGAAGCCCGCGAGCTGCTTCGGGATGATGGTGATGAGGCTCTGGGCGAGGGCGTCAGCCATGCCGGAGCCCTGGAAGAGGCCCATGAAGATGCCGGCGCCGAAGATCAGGATGACAACCTGGACGGCGTCGCCGCCGTTCTCGCCGATGCGCTTGGACTGGTCCTTGAGGTTCGGGTAGTTCACGAGGAGCGCAAGCACGGTGCCGACCATGAAGAGCATCTGGTTGGGCAGGGAGATTGCCTCGATGAAGGAGCCGGCGACGAGCCAGGCGATGAGGACCACGGTCATGATGGCGTTGAACCACCAGTTCTGCGGACGACGGATAGCGAGGACGTCCTCGTCGGTGACGTTGGTGAGCTCATCGATCTCGGCCTGGGTGAACTCGTGAACACCGAGGCGGGCACGCTCCTGCTTGCCCATGTGGCGGGCGACGACGAAGATGTTGAAGAGCACGGAGATGATCATGCCGGGCATGAGGTAGCTCAAGATGTCGCCGCCGACCTCGGTAACGGCCATGGCGCGTGCGGTGGGGCCGCCCCAGGGCAGGAGGTTCATGACGGTGTTCTGAAGAATGACCAGGACAGCGAGGTTCATCTTCTTCATGCCGAGCTTCTCGTAGATCGGCAGGAACGCGGCGCAGCACACAAGCGTCGTGGTGGTGCCATCGCCGTTCATGGAGATGGCGGCAGCGACAACCGCGGTCGCGATGAGGACCTTCATGGGGTCGCCCTTCGCGAACTCGATCATCTTCTTGGTGATGGGGTCGAAGAGGCCCGCATCGAGCATGATGGAGAAGTACAGGATCGCGAACAGGAGCAGGATGCCCGTGTTGGCCGTCGTGCCGAGGCCGTCCATGACCCACGTGCCCAGGTCGGTCCAGCTTTCAGCCGGGCTGCCCGGGATGAAGAGGCTGATCGCCGCGAAGACGAGCGGAATCGCGCACAGCGCCGTAAGCGGCGAGAGCTTCTTGGTCATGACCACGAACATGAAGACCGCGATCATGAGCCAGGCGAGAATGGTCATTGCCATTACATATCACCTTCCCATGTAACTAATACGTACAGCTTCACATACCGGACGTCCGCGCTGTGTGCGGGGCGCGGGCGTCGTTCACGGGTTGAAAGATAGCGCTCTGGAATGGCGGGACATGAGCGACATTGCGATTAAGAACACGAGAAAGACAACCGTACCTGCGGTTTTGCTGAAAACTGCAGGTTGGATGCGGCTCGGGAGGGCATTTCCCGTCCATGTGGCGACAACTTGACCGTTCACCGGTCGATATCGACCGTTTATGCTCGATCCGTAGCTTAGATTTGACCGAAGTTGGGTCGGAAAGAAGGGCGAAATCGAGCGCTTGAATCTGTAAAAGCGCTGGTAAAACGTGTTGCCATACCCAAATACCCTAGCGATACACCCTGAAACAGAAAAAGTGCAGTCAGTCCATATAGTGCAAATATACAGTTATAGCCATGAATTGTAGGCAATGCTGCAGAAGGCCCCGAAGTTCCGAAAGGGAGTGAGTGAATGGGATTGTTCGATTGGTTCCGCCGTCGCGGAGCCGATGCGGATGAGGCTCCCGCCCCGGTGTCCGCGCAGGTCGAAGAGACCGCCCGCGCGCAGGCGGAGGCGGACGAGTGGGAAGAGGTTCCCGCGTATCTGCCCGTGGACGCCGCCGAGCACCGTACGGTCGTCGTGGCCGCCACGGCCATCGCCGCAGGCGATCGCCCCGAGAGCAAGCTCGTCGTCCGCCGCGTGAGCGTGGCGAATCCGGAGCACCGGCTCGTATCCTGCATCGCGTCGAGCATCGCCGCCGGCGCGTTGGAGAAAAGCCAGTTCGTAGTCAAGAAGGTCTATAAGAAGAAGGTTATGGAGGACAACCATGCTGCGTAAGTTCAAGATCGCCATCGACGGCACCCAGTACATGGTCGAGATGGAGGAGATCGGCGCGCCCGTGGCCACCCCGGCCGACGCCGTCGCCGCCCCGGCTGCTCCCGCCGCTCCCGCGCCCGTCGCCGCTCCGGCTCCGGC
>DBFEBE010000058.1:0-22314 GCA_048318985.1 Collinsella sp. | reverse complement strand
CTCCCCCACTTCCCCCCACTGGAACCCCCGTGGCACCACACTCCGCATATGGCAGCGGCCATGGCGGCACAACATCTTGTGTCGCCATGGCCGTCGTGCACCACCCGTCGGAACCGCTGGATAAAGGTTCAACCTAAACTTGAAGTTGATGCGAATTTACGTTCGCTTGTGTCGCCGGCGTGAACGGGCAGGTAGACGGCATGCCGGATGCAGCCGTCCCGGTCGGTGGGAGAACGTGGGTCGCTCGGCGGGACGCGATGGGGCGCCCGGTGGAACGCGGCGGCGCGGGCACCATATTTTGTTGTGCAAGCGGATGCTACGCCCCCGTGCGGACACGGGCGGCGGTCTCGCGCGGCCCCTCCCCGCACGTGCCAAGAGGGACGTACCCTAACGGCACGGCGTGCCGTTAGGGTACGTCCCTCTTGGCGAGGGCCCGTCCCTTTTGGCACGCGGCGGAACCGGACCCCGAGCGACACCTAGCGGGCGCGCGGGTGGGACGAAAGGTAGACCTCACGCACCTGCGAGCGGTCGAGGTGCGTGTAGACCTGCGTGGTCGCGATGTCCGCATGGCCCAAGATCTCCTGGATCGTCCGGAGGTCCGCGCCGCCGGCGAGCATGTGCGTGGCGAAGGAGTGGCGCAGCGTATGGGGATGGAGGCCCTCGATGCCGACGGCGCGGCCCGCGCGCTCGCACACCGCGTGCACCGTCTGCCGGGAGACCCTCCCCCCACGGCAGTTGAGCACGACGGCGGGCGTCGCCGCGCCGCGGCCATGGGCGGCGAGGCTCGGGCGGGCGTCGGCGAGGTAGCGCTCCAGACGCGCCCTCGCCTGCCCCACGATGGGCACGAGGCGCTCCTTGGAGCCCTTCCCCCGCACGCGCAGGAACTCGTCGGCGAGGACGAGGTCGTCCAGGTCGAGGCCCGCGAGCTCGCTCGCCCGCAGGCCGCATCCGTAGAGGACCTCGAGCATCATGCGGTCGCGCGCGCCCGCGGGCGTGTCGGGGAAGGGCTGGTCGAGCAGGAGGCCGACGGCCTCGACGGACAGGCAGTCGGGCAGGCGGTCCTCGGAGCGCAGGGCGCGCACCGCCGCGGTCGGGGAGCTTGCGGCGATCTGCTCGCGCAGCATGAAGCGATGGAACCCCTTCACCGCCGAGAGCGCCCGGTTCGTGGAGGACTCCGCGTAGCCGGCCTCGGTGCGGGCGACGATGAACGCCTCGATGTCCGAGCGCGCCACCTCGTCCGGGGCGAGCACGCCTCGGGCGGCGAGGTGCGCGAGGTAGGCGTCCAGGTCGCGCCGATACGCCGCGAGGGTGTTGGGGGCGAGCCCCCGCTCGACGGCGAGGTGCCCCAGGTACTCCTCGGCCGGTCGGGCCAGGGCCGGGCTCACCGCGCTTCGCTCTTCCGACACACCTCACCTCCGATCCGCGCCGCACCCGATGCTGCATGCGGGCGCGCCATCGGGTCCCGCCCCATGGTAGCCCACCGGGCGGACGGCGGCGTCCGCAATCGTCGGCAGCCGAGGCGTTCGGTGCCGTGGGGCGGAGCATCGCGATCGATTCCCGATCGTCATGGTCGCCCCGGCACCCGGCCAGCCGCCTCACCTGCTCTTTTATACGCCTACGGAAGATGCTCAAACGTTTAACCGAATCGTCGGGGCGGCCCTTCCCGCCTCATGTCATAGTGAACACCGTGTAAACGCGTCCGCCCGGGGCAGGCGTCCCGAGTGGGCCATCGCCTGAGGAGGCAGCTGTGATCGAGACCATCTTGAAAGACGCAGGCATCGCCTGCGCCCCCGAGCGCCTGCACGTCGACTGGTGCGCCGCGCGACTCGTCGAATACGCCGTGAGCCACGGTGAGGGCGTCCTCACCGACACCGGGTCCCTCATGGTCGAGACGGGCAAGTACACGGGGCGCTCCCCCAAGAACCGCTACATCGTGGACGCCCCGAGCGTGCACGCCAACGTCAACTGGGCGAGCCCGCAGAACCGCCCCTGCGACGTCGCGACCTACGACCGCCTCTACGCCAACGTCGCCGCACATCTCTCCGAGCGCGAGCTGTTCATCGTGCGCGCCTTCGCCGGGGCCGACCGCGCCTACGCCCGCAAGGTCATGGTCGTCTGCGAGCGCGCCAGCCAGGCCCTGTTCATCGGCGACCTGCTCGTGACCCCCACCGCCGAGGAGCTCGAGAACTTCGGTCGCCCCGACATCACCGTGCTCGCCGCGCCCGACTACACCACCTCGCCCGAGGCCGACGGCGTCGAGGGCGACGCCGCCGTCATGCTCAACTTCGAGACCCGCGGCATCGTCGTCGCCGGCACCGGCTACTCCGGCGAGATCAAGAAGGGCGTCTTCACCACGATGAGCTACCTGCTCCCCGTCGAGGACGGCGTCCTGCCCATGCACTGCTCCGCCAACGTGGACCCCGTCACCGGCAAGACCGCGGTCCTGTTCGGCCTGTCCGGCACCGGCAAGACGACGCTGTCCGCCGACCCCGGCCGCAAGCTCATCGGTGACGACGAGCACGGCTGGAGCCCCAGCGGCATCTTCAACATCGAGGGCGGCTGCTACGCGAAGTGCATCGACCTCACCCGCGAGCGCGAGCCGGACATCTACGACGCCATCCGCTTCGGGTCGGTCACCGAGAACCTGGTGCTCGATCCCAAGACGCACGCCCCGAACTACGAGGACGGCTCCATCACCGAGAACACCCGCGCCGGCTACCCGCTGTCGCATATCGACAACGCCGTCGAGCCCAGCGTGGGCGAGACTCCCTCCGTCATCCTCTTCCTGACGGCCGACGCCTACGGCGTGCTCCCCCCGATCTCCCGCCTCGACCGCACGGGCGCCATGTTCCACTTCCTCACCGGCTACACCTCCAAGGTCGCCGGCACCGAGGTGGGCATCGTCGAGCCGCAACCCACGTTCTCGGCGCTGTTCGGCGAGCCGTTCATGCCGCTCGACCACATGGTGTACGCCTACCTGCTGGGCGATAAGGTCGCCCGCCACAACACGCGCGTCTACCTGGTCAACACAGGCTGGACCGGCGGCCCGTACGGAGTCGGCCACCGCATCGCGCTGTCCCACACCCGCGCGCTCGTCCGCGCCGCCATGGACGGCTCGCTCGACTACGCCGGCTACCGCCACGACGACGTCTTCGACGTCGACGTCCCGCGCGAGTGCCTGGGCGTCCCCTCGGAGCTCCTCGAGCCGCGCCGCACCTGGGACGACCCCGAGGCCTACGACGAGGCCGCCGCGAAGCTCGCCCGCATGTTCCAGGAGAACTTCGAGAAGCGCTACCCCGACACCTCGCTTGACGACCTGACCGCCACGAAGCGCTAGGGCACGCGAGGACGATAAAGCCCCGTGAACGCAGACGGCCGCCGATGCACGAGCACGGCGGCCGTCTGCCTTACCGCTCCATGCGCCCGCAGGCAAACCCGCGGCCACGCCCCGGATCGCGGGCATGGCCGCGAGGCCCCTCGCTTCGGGCCCCGGTTCCCACCGCTCGAGGACGCTCGACTACCCTGCGGAGGGCACGCGGGCGATGACCTCTATCTCCACCAGGGCACCGGCGGGCAGGGCCGCAACCTGGACGGCGCTGCGCGCAGGGTACGGCTTGGGAAACCTCGGTGCATAGACATCGTTGACTGCGGAGAAATCAGCGATGTCGGCTAGGAACACGGTGCACTTCACGACGTCCTCGAAGCCCGCCCCGGCCTCGGCAAGCAATGCCCCTATATTGGAAAGGGCTTGCTCTGCCTGCGCGACGACGCCGGCCGCAAGGCTTCCGCTCTGCGGATCGAGGCCGATCTGGCCAGACAGGAAGATCATGCCGTCCGCCACCACTCCAGGGGAATACGGGCCAATGGCGGAGGGGGCGAGAGATGATGCGACGGCCTTCTTGTCCATGGCAACCTCCTTGGCTATCCGACGCGGCGCGATGACCGCATCGCAATGTTGGGAAGAGGGCGGCATCCGCCCGACTCGATGGTATCCCAAGCGGCGCTGAAGCGAGCCCGCAATGGGGGCGCCGCGCACCGCCCGAATCACCCGTCCGACACGAATCCGTCTTTCGAGCCCCTGTCAAATCAGCCGTTTCTATGCACCTGACGCCGCGGCCCCTCGCGTGTGGCACAATCTACGCGTTCGAAGTATGTACGCGAGAGAGAACCACGCGAACGAAGGAGCGGCCCATGCGCCAGGGTTTCGACAACGAGAAGTACATCGAGCTTCAGGCTCAGCACATCAAGGAGCGCATCGCCCAGTTCGGCGGCAAGCTCTACTTGGAGTTCGGCGGCAAGCTCTTCGACGACTTCCACGCGAGCCGCGTGCTCCCCGGCTTCGAGCCCGACACCAAGTTCCGCATGCTCAAGAGCCTCGCCGACGACGTCGAGATCATCATCTCCATCAACGCGAACCACATCGAGAAGAACAAGGCGCGCGGCGACCTGGGCATCACCTACGACGAGGACGTCCTGCGCCTCGCCGACATCTTCCGCTCCAACGGCCTGCTCGTCTCGGGCGTGGTCCTCACCCAGTACGCCGGGCAGCCCGCCGCCGACGCGTTCCGCCGCCGCCTCTCCATGCTCGGCATCGCCTGCAAGCTGCACTACCCCATCGAGGGCTATCCGCACGACATCGACCTGATCGTCTCCGAGGAGGGCTACGGCAAAAACGAGTTCGTGGAGACGGAGCGCCCCCTGGTCGTCGTGACCGCCCCCGGCCCCGGATCGGGCAAGCTCGCCACGTGCCTCTCCCAGCTCTACCATGAGCACAAGCGCGGCGTCGCCGCGGGCTATGCCAAGTTCGAGACGTTCCCCGTGTGGAACCTTCCGCTCAACCATCCCGTCAACATCGCCTACGAGGCGGCCACCGTCGACCTCGACGACGCCAACATCATCGATCCGTTCCACCTCGAGGCCCACGGCGCCACCACGGTCAACTACAACCGCGACGTCGAGGCCTTCCCCGTCGTCGAGGCGCTCATGGAGAAGATCCTGGGCGCAAGCCCCTACCAGAGCCCGACCGACATGGGCGTCAATATGGTTGGCTTTGCCATCACCGATGACGATGCCTGCCGCGACGCTTCCAAGATGGAGATCGTGCGCCGTTACTTCGACGCTGCCGTCAACGTCAAGCGCACCGGCTGCGGACAGGAGTTCGTCGACAAGCTCAAGAGCATCATGAAGAAGGCCGGCGTGGACAAGGACCTCTCCCCCGCCCGCTCCGCCGCCCTGCTCAAGGAGGAGACCACCGGCTCGCCCGCGGGCGCCATGGTGCTCTCCGACGGCCGCGTGGTCACCGGCAAGACCTCGACGCGCCTGGGCGCCGCAAGCTCCCTCATCATGAACGCGCTCAAGGCCGTCACCGGTGTCGACATGGAGCTCGAGGTCATCTCCGACGACGCGATCGAGCCCATCAGCAAGCTCAAGATCCGCCAGCTCGGCTCGAACAACCCGCGCCTGCACCCGGACGAGACGCTCATCGCGCTGTCCATCACGTCCGCGTCGAGCGAGGTGGCGGGACGCGTGCTCTCCGGGCTGGACAAGCTCCGCGGGTGCGACGCCTTCTTCTCCGTCATCATCTCGGCAAGCGACGAGGCGCTGCTCAAGAAGCTCGGTATCAACGTGTGCTGCGAGCCCAAGTTCGAGCGCACGGGCTACTACCACAAGTAGCGCGGCGCGCGGCACCGCGGCTATCCGGCGACATCCACGGGGCGGCCCCGCACATCGCGTGCAGGGCCGCCCCGTCGCCGTGAAAGGGGCAGGTCCGTCCGGACGCCGCCCTCGCCTATCGCCCTGACCGATCCGCGGCGGCCGGGGCGATCCTGATCGCGTCCCCTTGCGGTGCGGACGCGATACCGCGGTCACGAGCGAAAGATCGCGGAAAGGCGCTGCTCGGACGGGTTCCGCAGGCGTCGCGCATGCCCCGGCTAGAACTCGGCGAGCGCCTCGCCCAGCAGCTCCAGCCCGCGAAGAAGCGTCTCCGGTCGGGTGCAGTACCCGAGGCGCGCTCCGCACGGCAGGCCGAATCGGCTTCCCGGCACCAGCAGCACGCCGCGGCGCTCAAGCAGGTCCAGGCAGAACGTTTCGTCGTCCTCGGGTATGTCCAGACGGATATAGGATGTCGAGACGCCCTGCGGCGGAATCCACGAGACGCGGGGCTGCCCGTCGATCCAGCTTTGGACCAGCGAACGGTTTCTCCGGACGATAGCGCGGTTTCGGTCCCAGATCCGCTCGCGATGGCGCAGGACGTACGTCCCGAGCAGGTCGCTGAACACGCCGCCGCTGATCATCGTGTAGTCGCGCATCGAGCGGATGGCATCCGAGACGTCGTCGTCGGCGACGACCCAGCCGCATCGGGCGGCGGGGACCGAATAGCTCTTAGAGACGGAGTTGGTCACGATGGCGCGTTCGTACACGTCGGCCATCGACCGGTACGCCCCGTCACCCTCGAGCGGAAGGTACACCTCGTCGCACAGGACGTAGGCGCCCGAGCGGGAAGCGATGTCGGCGACGGCCTCGAGCATCTCCCCGTCCAAGACCGCACCGACCGGATTCGAAGCGTTGTTGAGGCAGATGAGGCGCGTGTCGGGACGCACGAGGCGCTCGAGTTCGCCCAAATCGGGCATCCAGCCGAGATGCTCATGGATAGGCCAATAGTCCACCTCGGCGCCGAGGGCGCGCGGAATCTCGTAGAGGGGCGCATATGTGGGCCACTCGGCGACGACATGGTCCCCAGGGCGCACGACGGCCATGAGGGCGTTGAGGTTCGCGCCCGTGCAGCCGTTGGTCTGCAAGATGTTTCCACGCGGAATCTCGCGCTCATAGAGCGAGGCGACCGCATCCTTGAAATCAGGCGAACCCTCGATCCAGCCGTAATTCATGACCTGGGAGCCAAGCGCCTCGTACAGGCCGCCTCCGTCGCCGTCGAGGGCGCTGAGCTCCTCCATCGTGAGCGAGGCTATGGTCGACTGGGCGAGGTCCCATGTGGCATCGCGCTCGTGCTCGTTGAGCCATTCCTCGACTCCGATAACCGGGATATCCATACCGACTCCCAACATCCGAAACGATACCGGGCGCGATGCGCCCGCAAAGGAACGAAAGCGCCCCCTCCCGCGCACGGAACGGGAGGGGGCAGAAAGGTAGGTCTAAGCCGGCGTCGGCGTCAGCTCTCGGCCGACTAGACGACTATGGGGTCCAGCAGGTCCTACGGAACGATGACCACGCAGGCAACCGTAAGGATGACCATGCAGACGAGCGTGAGGACCACGATGAGCTTCATAGCAAACTTGAGCCAGGTGGTCCACTCGATCTTGGCGAGCGCGAGGCCGCCCATGATCGCGCCGGAGGTCGGGGTGAACAGGTTCACGACACCGATGGCGGCGGAGAAGATCATGACCATGACCTCAGGCGAGAAGCCGAGCTCGGCGGCCAGCGGGCCCATGATGGGCATGGAGACGGTGGCCATACCGGAGGTCGAGGGGATCAGGAAGGACAGGCCGAAGTACACCAGGTACGCCATCGGGGCGAAGATGATGCCGGAGAGGCCGGCCAGCGCGTTCGCAGCCAAGTCGAGGACGTAGACGTCCAGACCGGTGGAGGCCATGAGGACGGAGATGCCGCGAGCGAGCGCGATGATGAGAACGACGGACATCATGTCGGCGGCGCCGGAGATGAAGGTGTTCACGATCTGCTTCTCGGACAGGCCGCCGATGACGCCGATCACGATGGCCATGATGAAGAACCACGTGGAGGCCTCATCGAAGTACCAGCCGCCGATGGGCACGCCGGTAACCACAGCGGACCAGCCGAGGGAGTCGGTCACGGTCGCGGTGGACTCGCCGGTGATGTCGCCGGCGAGAACGGTGGTGGTGCCGTTGGCATCGTCGTAGGCGGCGACCAGATCGTCACCGGTGACCTCGACGACTTCCTCATGGGAGGCGGCGCCGGCGTCGAAGAAGTCGGCGACGCCCTGGTTGAGGTCGGCCAGCGGGATGAAGCCGACGATCATGACGACGAAGGTGAACGCGAAGGCGACGAGGACGCCCTTCTGGCGACCGGTGAGCTTGACGTCCTTGGTGACCTCGGCGGCAGCAGCGCCGTGGGCCTCCTCGGCGTCCTTGAGCTCCTGCAGGGACAGAATGGTCGAGCCCTTGTCGGCCTTGACCTTCTTCGCGTAGTTCATCACGAACACGATGGAGATCGCGGTGGTCACGAGCCAGAGGACGGCGCCCAGGCCGATGATGATGGTCTGGTTGACCTCGATGCCGACGCCGCGGAGGGCGTCGACGGCAGCGCCGACGGCAAAGGGGTTGACCGTGGAGCCCAGGCAGCCGCAGCCGGCGCCCAGCAGAACGGTCGCGGCGCCGACCATGGGGTCGAAGCCTGCGGCCATCATCGTGGCGGCGAGCAGGGCGTAGAAGGGCACCGTCTCCTCGCACATACCGTAGCTGGTGCCGCCGAGGGAGAAGATGAACATGAGAACGGGAATGATCATGAGCTCGTTGCCCTTGAGCTTCTTGACCAGGACGGCGATGCCGTTATCGAGGGCACCGGTCTCGGTCATCATGCCAAGGAAGCCACCGAGGATCATGACGAACAGGCATACGGGGAGCGCGTCAGCGAATCCGCGAACGGGCGCCATGAAGAAGTCATCCAAGCGGGCAGCGGTGACCTCTGGCGTGATGCCGGCAACAGCGACGGTGATGAGCGCTACGACTGCCAGCAGGATTAGAAGAATGGTGAACGATGAAGGCATACCACGCTTTTTCTTCGCGGTCTCGGTCATGGTTCTCATCCCCCTTTCTTTCTTAACTCGAATTTCGCCCTACCCGGATTCCGTGCCGTGCTGTCCATACCGGAAGAGACGAAAGATACCGAAGCAGACCAGGGCGGGTATCCCGAGTCCGATACCCGCCCGTGGAATGAAGGGTGCGCTACTTCAGGGTCGCGTACATGATGGCCTTGATGGTGTGCATGCGGTTCTCGGCCTCATCGAAGACCTTGGACTGCTTGGACTCGAAGACCGCGTCCTCGACCTCCATCTCGGTGACGCCGAACTTCTCGGCGATCTCGGCACCGGTGGTGGTGTTGGTGTCGTGGAACGCCGGCAGGCAGTGCAGGAAGATGGCGGAAGGATCGGCCATGGCCATGAGCTCGGTGGTGACGCGATAGGGCTCGAGCTGCTTGATGCGCTCGGTCCAGACCTCGTCGGGCTCGCCCATGGAGACCCAGACGTCGGTGTAGATGACATGGGCGCCGGTGCAGGCTTCCTTGGTGTCGGTGGTGAGCTTGATGGTGCAGCCGTTCTCGGCGGCGATCGGCTCGCAGGCCTCGATCACGTCGGACGCGGGCATGCACTCCTCGGGGCCGCAGGCCACGAAGTTCATGCCGAGCTTGGCGCAGACGACCATCAGGGAGCGAGCGACGTTGTTCTTGCAGTCGCCCATGAAGACGAGGGTCTTGCCCTTGATGTCGTAGTTGAAGTTCTCCTGGACGGTCAGGATGTCAGCGAGCATCTGGGTGGGGTGCCAAAGGTCGGTGAGGCCGTTCCACACCGGAACGCCGGCCTTGGCGGCGAGCTCCTCGACGTCCTCCTGGTCGAAGCCGCGGAACTCGATGCCGTCGTACATGCGGCCGAGAACGCGGGCGGTGTCCTCGATGGACTCCTTCTTGCCCATCTGGGACGAGCCGGGATCGAGGTAGGTCACGCCCATGCCGAGGTCCATGCCGCCGACCTCGAAGGCGCAGCGGGTGCGCGTGGAGGTCTTCTGGAAGAGCAGGACGATGTTCTTGCCCTCGAGGTACTTGTGCGGGGTGCCGGTGCGCTTGAGGTCCTTGAAGTTCTTGGCGAGAGCGAGCATGTACTCGATCTCCTCGGTGGTGAAGTCAAGGAGACGCAGGAAGCTGCGGCCGGAGAGGTTAACGCCCATGTGGGTTCCTTTCGTTAGAGGGATGCCGCGCGTGCGACATGCGGTAAGTAGGGCGGCGCATCACGACCGATGCGCCGCCGAATAAGCTAGAACTTAGAGGTCCTCGCGCCAGAAGGGCATGCTCATGCAGCGCGGGCCGCCACGGCCACGGGAGAGCTCGGCGGACGGAACGACCAGGAGCTCCATGCCCTCCTTGTAGAGGACATCGTTGGTGACGGTGTTGCGGGCGTAGACGCAAATCTTGCCCGGGGCGACGGCCAGCGTGTTGGAGCCGTCGTTCCACTGCTCGCGAGCAGCCGCGATGGGATCGCCGCCGCCGCAGGGGATCAGCTTGACCTGATCGACGCCGGTGGCGTCCTCGAGGATATGCTCGAGCGTGTCGGAGATCTCCTTGATCTTGACGTCGCCGGGGTTGGCGCCCGGGGTGAGCTCGTACACCTTGAGGGTGCCCATGATCGCCGGGTGGATGGTGAACTTATCCACGTCGATCTGGGTGAAGACGGTGTCGAGGTGCATCATGGCGCGGTTGTTCGGGATGTCGAAGGCGAGGATGCGGTCGACCTTGGAATCGCTGTTCCAGAAGATGTTCTGGGCCATGACGTCGATGGCGGCAGCCTGGGTGCGCTGGGAGATGCCCACGGCCAGGGTGTGCTCGTTGATGTTGAGGACGTCGCCACCCTCGGTGTGGAATGCCGCGTCGCGACGGAAGTACAGCGAGACGTCCTTGTAGTCGGGGTGATACTTGAAGATGTACTTGCCGTACAGGGTCTCGCGGTTGCGGGTGACGGAGTACATGCGGTTGAGGTTGACGCCGTTGCCGATGACCGCGAACGGGTCGCGGGTGAAGTAGAGGTTCGGCATCGGGTCGATGATGAGGTCGGACTCGGAATCCGTGTTCACCAGGGAGTCGAGGGTGCTGGACGCGGTGAGCGGCATCTCGATCTCGGCCTTGGTGAGACCGGCCATGGTCTTCTGGACGAACTCGAGGTTATCGGTGATGGAGTCGAGCTTCTCGCGGACGACGCGGGGCATGTCCTGGCCCTTGATGCCGGCCTCGGCGATGTACTGGTCCAAGAACTCCTGGCGCGCCTCGGGGACGGCATCGAAGACCTCGGCGACCAGCTTCTCGAGGTACAGGACCTCGACGCCCTGGTCGCGAAGGATCTGAGCGAACGTGTCGTGCTCCTCCTGGGCGACCTCGAGGAACGGGACGTCGTCAAAGAGAAGACGCTCGAGCTCGAAGGGCGGCAGGTTCAGGAGCTCCTCGCCGGGGCGATGCAGGCACACCTTTTTGAGCTGGCCAATTTCGCTCGGGACGTGCAGACCTTTCGTCATAGCCTCCTACCTTTCTTTTGCGGGCCGCCGCACAGCGGCCCGGGTTTCCACGTCCCGCGAACGGGACGTCGGTTACGGACAGTGATAGTTTTATCCAAAAATCGAACCAGTGAAACCCGCATCCCCGAGCGGTATCAATGAGGACGCAAACGGTATAGAGCTAAAGAGTCCGCATGAAGCACTTCTATGCGATAAAGCACTTTGACGTGCGAAAACTTTATTTCTATGCCTCGATTAAACTGCAAGGTTCAAGACGCCATACTCCATTAGATGCATATTATTCTTCTATTTACGTATATTCGTTTGAATCTGGCGAACTTGATTAGCTTCTCGATGCGATTCAGGATTCACAGAAATATATTCAGAACTTACCTCCTCCCTACCGTCCGCGGGCGCAATGCTACCATTCACGCTTCAAAATTCGCGTCAGCCGGCGGTACGTAAACATACGGTCAAGAATCCCCCGGCGTCGAACGGCCGGCGACGCGGCAAGCATATATTTGATGGGAATGCGAAGCTCCCGCGCAGGCGGCGGGAGGCGAGAACGGCACGGGAGGAACGGGGACCGCATGGCAGCGAAGCGACACGACGAGAACCAGCGCGCGAAAGATGCTCCGAGGCACGATTTCAGCTTCACCCAGAACCGCGAGCTCTCCTGGATCCGCTTTGACGAGCGCGTCCTCGACGAAGCCTTCGACGAGACCGTCCCGCTGTTCGAGCGGCTGAAGTTCGTCTCGATCTTCGAGTCCAACCTGGACGAGTTCTTCATGGTCCGCGTGGGCGGCCTCTCCGACCTCGCCACGCTCAAGCGCCAGCCGCGCGACAACAAGAGCGACCTCACGCCCGCGGAGCAGGTCGACGCCATCTTCGAGGCCATCGCGGGGCCCTACCGACGCTCCGTGGAGGCCTTCGGGCTCATCGAGTCGCGCCTCGCCGAGCACGGCCTGGAGCGCCTCGAGGCGGACGCGCTCGTGGGCGAGGACCGCACCTTCGTCGAGTCCTACTTCAAGGCCTACATCTCCCCGATCATCTCCCCGCTCGCGATCGACCCGCGCCACCCCTTCCCCAACCTGCGCAACGGCGCGCTCTACATCGCCTGCGGGCTGGCCGGGCGCGACGAGGAGGGGCTGATCGGCCTGATCGAGGTCCCAGGGTCCCTCCCCCGATGCGTCACCGTCCCCGGCACCGGCGCCGGGATGCGCTACATCCTGCTCGAGGACGTCATCCTCGCCTGCCTGCCCGGCGCCTTCGGCATCTACGCGCCGCAGGACAGCGCCGTGATCCGCGTCACCCGCAACGCCGATATCGATCCGGACGACGAGGGCGTCGAGGAGGACGAGGACTACCGCCAGCACATGAAGCGCATCCTCAAGAAGCGCCTGCGCCTCCAGCCCGTCCTGCTCACCTACCGCGGCAGCCTCGCGCGGAAGACCCTGAAGCACATCCGACGCGCCCTCGGCCTCGCCGCGCGGTCGTGCCTGAACGTCGAGCGGCCGCTCAGCCTCGGCTACGTGTTCTCCCTCGAGTCCCACATCCCCGAGGCCGAACGCGCGAGCCTGCTGTTCCCGTCCTTCTCGCCGCAGCCCTGCCCCGAGCTCCGCGAGGGCCGCTCGATGCGCGAGCAGGTCATCGAGAGCGACAAGCTGCTCTTCTATCCATATGAGTCCATGTCGACCCTGCTCGACCTCGTGCACGAGGCGGCCTTCGACGATGACTGCCTCTCCATCCGCATCACGCTGTACCGCGTAGCGAAGCAGTCGCGCCTGTGCGAGTCGCTCATCGCCGCCGCCGAGATGGGCCGCGAGGTGACCGTCCTCATGGAGCTGCGCGCCCGCTTCGACGAGGCGAACAACATCGAGTGGGCCGAGCGCCTCGAGGAGGCGGGCTGCACCGTCATCTACGGCTCCGAGGGATTCAAGTGCCACTCCAAGATCTGCCAGATCACCTATAGGACCGGCATGGCGCTCACGCGCATCACGCTGCTCGGCACCGGCAACTTCAACGAGAAGACCGCGAAGCTGTACTCGGACTTCATGCTGATGACCGCGCATCCCGGCATCGGGGAGGACGCGAACCAGTTCTTCCGCAACCTCACCCTGGGCAACCTGCGCGGAGACTACCGCTATCTCGGCGTCGCGCCCACCGGCCTCAAGCCCCTCATCATGAACGGGCTCAACCGCGAGATCGACCGTGCCCGAGCAGGCCAGCCGGCGCGCGTCTTCTTCAAGCTCAACTCCCTCACCGACCGCGAGGTCATCGACAAGATCTCCGAGGCGAGCCGCGCGGGCGTCCGCGTGGAGATGGTGATCCGCGGCATCTCCTGCCTCCTCCCCGGCGTTCCCGGCAAGACCGAGAACGTGCGCATCCGCTCCATCGTCGGAAGGTTCCTCGAGCACGCCCGCGTGTACGCGTTCGGCGAGGACGTCGACACCGTCTACCTCTCGAGCGCCGACATGATGACGCGCAACACCGAGCATCGCGTGGAGATCGCCTACCCCGTGCTCGACGCCGAGCTGCGCGGCCGCGTGATCGAGTACATGAGGATCCAGCTCTCGGACAACGTCAAGGCGCGCGAGCTCGACCGCGACGGCGTGTGGCAGGCGGTCCCCCGCCGAGAGGGCGAGCCCGACTTCAACGCGCAGGAGACCCTGCTCGCGATGGCGTACCGCAGGGCGGCCATGGCGGAGGAGGGCGCGTACGCGGCGGCGCACGTGCCCGCGCCCGCCCCGGAAGCCGACCCTGCGGCCGCGACCGCGCCGCGCGGGCGGGTGACCGCCGACTCCGGCGGGGCGCACGCGGGCGCGCAGGTCGAAGGCGGGGTCCGCACCGAGCCGGAGCGCGGCGGCCCCTCGGACGGGGCCGCGCCGACCCCGGTTCACGCGGAGCTGATCGACCCGGCGGAGGACGCCGAGCTCGAGGCGCCGGCGCGCCAGCTCGCGGTCCGCGACGGCGGCCGCATGGTGCGCGGCCTCGCCCTGATCGGCCTCGGCCTCAAGACGCTGCTGTTCGGCAGCAAGCGCGCCGAACGCTAGCGCATCCCCATCGACCACCCAGGCGCCCCGGACCGCATCGTCGCGGCCGGGGCGCTCTGCGCTTCGCATGGGTTCCGCCCGCGACCCCTCGCCCGGCGCGGGACGGGCGCTACACTGGTCAGACGGATATCGAGCAGAAAGGCGCCGCATGAAACTCACGATCGACTGCATGACGTACGGACCGGACGGGCTGGCCCGCGCCGAGGACGGCAAGGCCGTCTTCGTGTCGGGCGCCGTCACCGGCGACACCGTCGAGGCGCGCATCGTGTCCGACGGGGCGTCGTTCGCCCGCGCCGAGGTGGCCGAGCTGCTCGAGCCCTCCCCCTTGCGCGGAGACGCCCCGTGCCCCTTCATCGGGGTCTGCGGCGGATGCCCCTGGGGCGGCCTCTCGACCGAGGCGCAGCGCGCGGCGAAAGAGGAGAACCTCAGGAGCGCGCTTGCGCGCATCGGGCGCTTCGACGAAGGGTCGGTCGCGTCCATGATGCGCCCCATCCGCGCCGCCAAGGACGCCTGGGGCTACCGCAACAAGGTCGAGCTCGCGCCTTCGCATGACGGGAACCGCTTCTTCCTCGGCATGCACGGGCGGGACCCCGAGGCCATCGTGCGCGTCGACGCGTGCCCGCTGTTCGAGAAGAAGTTCCCGCGCGCGATCAAGGCGGTCGCGGGGGCCCTGTCCTACATGGGCAACTCCCGCGACCTGGGGATCGAGCGCGTCGGCATCCGCGCGAGCCGCCGGACCCGCGCCGTCGAGGTGGCCCTTTGGACCCCCACCGGCCCCTTCCCGAGGTCCCAGGTCGCCCGCGTGCTCGGCGATGCCCTCAAGCCCACGAGCGTCGTGCGCGTGATGAGCCGCGGCGACCGGCGGGCGCGCAAGGTCGCCGGCGTGGAGGCGCTCGGCGGCGAGGGATCGTGGACCGAGCGCATCGGCGACGAGGAGATGCGCCTTTCCGCCCCGTCGTTCTTCCAGGTGAACACCGCGGCGGCGGAGATCCTGATCGACCTGGTGATGGAGGCGCTCGCGCCCGCCGAGGACGAGGTCGCCTGCGACCTGTATTCCGGGGCGGGCACCTTCACCCTCCCCCTCGCGCGCCGCTGCGCCTTCGTCTCCGCCGTCGAGGCCTACGGGCCCGCCGTGCGCGACCTGCGCCGCAACCTCGAGATCGCCCGCCTGGACAACGTCGACGTCATCGGCGGCGACGCGGTGCGCGAGTTCCCCGAGGAGGGCGCCGACGTGCTCGTGGTGGACCCGCCCCGATCCGGCTTGGGCGAAGGAGCGATCGAGCTCATCGCCGGCAGCGGGGCACGCGACGTGGCGTACGTCTCCTGCGATCCGGCGACCCTCGCGCGCGACCTCCGGCGCTTCACCGACGAGGGCACCTTCCGCGTGGTCTCCACCACGCCCGTGGACCTCTTCCCGCAGACGTTCCACTGCGAGACCGTCGCCCATCTCACCCGAGCTTAAGGACGCGGGTAGGCGGCCTCTACGGCGCCGCCTACCCGTGCTACCATATCGGCAGCATATACATACCAACAGAAAGGACGCGTCCCATGGAGCGACCCAACGCTTGGAAGAAATACGACGACGAGGCCCTGGCCGAGCTCGACGGGCTCTGCGAGAGCTATCGCCGCTACATCAGCGAGAACAAGACCGAGCGAGAATGCGTGACCTCCAGCATCAAGCTCGCGGAGGCCGCCGGCTATGTGAGCCTCGATACGGCGATCGCCGAGGGCCGCGCGCTCAAGGCCGGCGACAAGGTCTACGCCGCCAGCCACAACAAGACCCTCATGCTCGTGAACCTCGGCTCCCGCCCCATCGAGCAGGGCATGAACATCCTGGGCGCCCACATCGACTCCCCGCGCCTGGACCTCAAGCAGAATCCGCTGTACGAGGCGGGCGACATGGCCTACCTCGACACGCACTACTACGGCGGCGTGAAGGCCTACCACTGGGTCGCCACCCCGCTGGCGCTGCACGGCGTCATCTGCAAGAAGGACGGCACCTGCGTGGACATCGCCGTGGGCGAGGACCCGGCGGACCCGGTGTTCTGCATCTCCGACCTGCTCATCCACCTCGCGAGCGAGCAGATGGAAAAGCCCGCCGGCAAGGCCGTCGACCATGAGAACCTCGACGTGATCGTGGCCGGCCGCCCCGTGGTTATCGAGGGCGACGAGGAGGTCAAGGAACCCGTCAAGCAGATGTTCCTCGACCTCATCAAGGAGAAGTACGGCGTCGAGGAGGAGGACTTCCTCTCCGCCGAGATCGAGGTCGTGCCCGCCGGCCCCGCCCGCGACATGGGCCTCGACCGCTCCATGATCTTGGGCCACGGCCAGGACGACCGCGTCTGCGCCTACACCTCGCTCATGGCCCAGCTCGACGTCGAGCAGGTCGAGACCACGAGCGTCACGCTGCTCGTCGACAAGGAGGAGATCGGCTCCGTGGGCGCCTCCGGCATGACCAGCCGCTTCTTCGAGAACACCGTGGCCGAGATCATGGCGCTCGCCGGCGAGGACTCCCCTCTGGCACTCCGCCGCGCGCTCGCCAACTCCCGCATGCTCAGCTCCGACGTGTCGGCCGGCTTCGACCACCTCTACGCCGACCGCTTCGAGAAGAAGAACGCCGCCGTCATGGGCCATGGCCTGTGCTTCAACAAGTACACCGGCTCCCGCGGCAAGGGCGGCTCCAACGACGCCGACGCCGAGTACTTCGCGCTGATCCGCGACATCATGGACGAGGCCGGCGTCGACTACCAAACCTGCGAGCTCGGCCGCATCGGCGCGGGCGGCGGCGGCACGATCGCCTACATCCTCGCCGAGTACGGCATGGACGTCATCGACTCCGGCGTGGCCGTCATCTCCATGCACGCGCTGTGGGAGGCCACCAACAAGGCCGATATCTACGAGGCCTACAAGGGCTATAAGGCGTTCATCAGCCGTCCGTAGCATAGCTGCATGCACTCGGTGCACACCCGCGCACCGATACGCCCAAGCGGCGCCGGCCTCCGTAACCATACGGGGTCCGGCGCCGCTTTCCGTATGTCGACTGCCGTGCGAACAGCGGCACGACCGCCGAGCGACCGTGAATCCCGACGAGGTGCCCGCAGGGTTGCGCCCAAAACACACCGTAATCTGCATCCGCACCATTGAACCTGCGCTTGACGCGACCGATTGTCGCCCATTCGGGCTATCCCGAGTTCCCGTGGACGCACGCCGCGCGGCTCTCCCCCTCGAAGTGAGTGGAATTTTTCGGACCCCTAAAGTAGACCGCAGGTTTTAGGTTGAATTCGCTCGCAAAACCCCAGATAACGACTGTGGCGAGAAGCGCATACTCGGGCGAATCCGATTTTTCCACTCACTTCGAGGGGGAGAGCCCAAGCGACCGGCGTTTTCCGTTCGCTGCAAGCGCGAAAACCGAAACCGCACCGCCTTCCCCGCTCATACTTCGCCCAGGCGGCGCCAGTCGCAAAACAGCTCTCGGCGCAACGAGCGCTCCCGCTCTTTCAACAAAGCGGACTTCTCGAGATAACGGCCCTCAAGCTTCATGCCCACGAGCTCCGCCATCTCCCTATGCCTCTCATCGCTCTTCAGCTGCGCATAGGTAAGCGGAATATACTCGTATCCCATCGCCTGCAGCGCCACCTGACGATCGAAGTCCAGCAGCTGTCGCTCGGCCGTTGAATGAATCAGCCTGCTCTGGCATTCGATCACCAGCTGCTTGGAGCCGTCTCGGCTCTCGGCCAGCAGATCCGCGTAGCATACCGACTGGTCCGCCAGAATCCTTCCCGATCGCGATAGGTCGATCCGCCCATTCAGGCGAACGCGCCTCCCCTCGCCTCCTCGCATACGCGATAGGCCGTATTGCAGCGCCGCGCGCACCTCAAAAGGCGATCGGGCGCACCCGAAGCAATCCTGCGTCGCGCGCAGGAGCCGCGCACCTCCCCGAGCGCTCGCGTTGCGCTCGGCAAATCGCGCAACGCTCCCCACCTCAACGCACGCAGGCCGCTGCCAAAGGTCGGTTAACCGGCCCGAACCATCCAGTACCGGGCACCAGCCCTCGCTGCCGTGCCAGCCCTTCCCCACGAGCGCCTGGAACTCATCACGAACGACGTCGGGCAGCTCGCAGACTGCGAAGCCGCCGCACACTTCATGGAGCAGCATGCATAGATGGACGTAGGGAACGAAAGGCGCGAGCTGAAGCAGGGCGAACTCCGGCGCGGCGCAGGACACATAAGGACCGCATTCCTCCACGGCGCCAGCAGGGAGCTCGGCGCTCCACAGATGGCACTTCGCGTGCTTAAGACTCCAGCGGGCGGCGCGTTCGCGAACCATGACATGGACGGGGCGCCCGATCAGATCGACCGCGACCTGGTCAACGGTTGAAGGACGATGCAGCAGGTACGCGCGTGCGAAGCGTGCGGCAAGGTCCCTCCTCAGCCACGGAGGAATCCTATACAGCCGCAATGCGGATATGCCCCAAAGCACAACATCCATGACATCACGATACCTGCAGGCTCGAAGCTGCGAGGCGAAGACATCAAGTTCCGCACGCCGCTCTAACGAAATCGGTCGCGCGATCTAACGCAGCGGAAACCGATACAATTGCCGTCAAGCCATCAAGCCCGCGATCCGGGCAGCGCAAGCTGAAACCGAAGCGGCTCATAACCATCAAGGGACGTCCCCATGCAAGTCATCATCTCCCCTGCCAAGCAGATGCGCGCCGACTCCGATGCGTTCGCGCCGCGCGACATCCCGCCGTTCCCCGATAAGACGGACCAGATCCTGCGCGCGCTCCGCGCGATCGAGCGCGACCAGGGGCCGCGGGGGCTCCAAGCGCTCTGGGGCGTAAGCGACAGGCTGCTCGCCGAGAACATCGAGCGCCTGCACTCCTTCGCGCCCATCATGGATGCCGGGGGCCTCGACGATCCCGCCCTCGCCCGCCTCGTTGCACCCGCGATCTTCTCCTACGTGGGGATCCAGTACCAGAACATGGCCCCCGGGGTCCTGGACGAGCGCGCGCTCGCCTGGCTGCAGGAGCATCTCTGGATCCTGTCCGGGCTCTACGGCTGCGTGCGCCCCTTCGACGCCGTGCAGCCCTATCGTCTCGAGATGGGGGCCAAGCTCGCCGTGGGCGAAGCCAAGAACCTCTACACCTTCTGGGGCGACGCATTGGCGCGCGCCGTCTGCGGCGATCCGTGCGCCGCCCGCCCCTCGGCCCACCGCGAAGCTGGCGACGCGGCGAGCCCCGAGGTCCCGCCTGCAGGCGATCCCGACCGCGGAAGCGCCTGCATCGTGAACCTCGCGAGCGTCGAGTACGCCAAGGCGGTGCTCCCCCACCTTCCCAAGCAGTTACCTGTTGCGACCTGCGTGTTCTCAAGCAGTCTGCGCAACGGCAAGCCGGTCCAGAAGTCAACCGAGAGCAAGGCGGCTCGGGGCACGATGGTGCGCTGGATGGCCGAGGTGGGGACCAAGGACCTCGACGACGTCAAGGGCTTCGATGTGGGGTTCCGCTTCGCACCTGAGCTTTCGAACGAGAGCGGACCGCGTCAGACCTTCGTCTTCATGAAACGCTAGATAAAAAGCGCGGAAGACGGCGCCGTGTGCGCGGATGAGGCTTACAATCTGAACCGACAACTGCATATCACGGGGAGCCTGCAGGACGAGACGGCAAGCTGAGAGGGGGCGGCGCCCGCCCCGACCCGAAGAACCTGATATGGGTAATGCCAACGAAGGGAGCGAGTGCATGAGCACAACCGACACCGCCGGCGATTCGCCGCGCGAACCCGTCACCCAGATGGACTTCGCCCGCGCGGGCCAGATCACCCCGCAGATGCGCGCCGTGGCCGAGTACGAGGGGCGCGACCCCGAGTACATCCGCGAGCGCGTGGCGCGCGGCTCGATCGCCATCCCGGCCAACATCCGCCATATCGAGCGCGGCCTCACCCCGCGCGGCGTGGGCGAGGGCCTCTCCACCAAGGTCAACGTCAACTTGGGCATCTCGGGCGACAAGGCAGACGCCGTCGAGGAATGGAAGAAGGTCGACATCGCCATCGAGCGCGGTGCGGACGCCATCATGGACCTCTCCAACTCGGGTAAGACGCGCGCCTTCCGCCAACAGGTGATCGACGAGTGTCCGCTCATGGTCGGCACCGTTCCCATGTACGACGCCATCGGCTACATGGAGAAACCGCTGGTCGAACTCACCGCCGAGGACCTACTCGAGGTCCTGCGCGTGCATGCCGAGGACGGCGTGGACTTCGTCACCGTGCACGCGGGCATCAACCGCTCGGTGATGAAGACCTTCAAGGAGACCGGCCGCCTCATGAACATCGTGAGCCGCGGCGGCAGCCTGCTCTTTGGCTGGATGGAGGTCACCGGCAACGAGAACCCCTTCTACGAGTTCTACGATGAGGTCCTCAATATCTGCCACGAGTACGACGTGACCATCTCGCTCGGCGACTCCTGCCGCCCGGGTTGCCTCTACGACGCCAACGACGCCATGGAGACCGCCGAGATGATCGAGCTGGGCAAGCTCACCAAGCGCGCCTGGGACGCCGGCGTGCAGGTCATGGTCGAGGGCCCCGGTCACATGGCGATCGACGAGATCGCGGCGAACATCAAGCTGCAAAAGCGGCTGTGCCACAACGCCCCCTTCTACGTGCTGGGGCCGCTCGTGACCGACATCGGCGTGGGCTACGACCACATCACCGCGGCCATCGGCGGCGCCATCTCGGCCTCTGCGGGCGCGGACTTCCTGTGCTACGTGACCCCCGCCGAGCACCTGTGCCTGCCCGACGCCCACGACGTGCTCGAGGGCCTCATGGCGACCAAGATCGCGGCCCACGCGGCCGATATCGCCAAGGGCGTCCCCGGCGCGCGCGACGCGGACAACCGCATGGCGCAGGCCCGGCGCAAGCTCGACTGGGAGGAGATGTGGAAGTACGCCCTCGATCCCCAGACGGCTCGCGAGCGCTACGAGGCATCGCCGGCGGCCACTAAGGGCACCTGCACGATGTGCGGCAAGATGTGTGCGGTGCGCACGGTCAACAAGGTGCTCGAGGGGACGACGATCGATCTGGACTCGGAGCACTAAGCACGGGCGTCGTAGCTGAGGCGGGGGTGGGGTGAACCCCTCGCGCTCAGCTTCGGCTTCGCCTCAGAAATCGCGCGAGGTGTTCACCCCACCCCCGCGACCTCACGTTGACCCTGCGGGGCGGGTAGCTTCACACCGCCCCCCGAGGAAGGGAAACTTTCTTGATGCTCTGCCTTGGCATCGCATCTGCCTTGGCAGGAGCGTTTCATTCATTATGAAAGGATTACTTACTATGGCTATTTCCGCTGCTGATCTTAAGGGCGCCCTTGCCGCCGTTCGCGAGACGGTGCCGCTGGTGCATTGCATCACCAACTATGTGACGGTCAACGATTGCGCCAACGCGCTGCTGGCGTGCGGCGGCTCGCCCATCATGAGCGACGAGCCCGAGGACGTCGTCGACATCACGAGCATCTGCGGCGGCCTCGTGCTCAACATCGGCACGCTCAACCAGCGCTCCATCGAGGGCATGCGTGCGGCGGGCCGACGGGCTGCGGAGCTGGGGCATCCCATCGTGCTCGATCCGGTGGGCGCCGGCGCCTCGGCACTGCGCACCGCCACCGCCTCCGAGCTCATCGACACCCTGCCCATCTCCGTCATCCGCGGCAACATGAGCGAGGTCAAGGCCGTCGCGGGTGCCGCCTCCTCCACGCGCGGCGTCGACGTGAACCCCGACGACGTGGTGACCGACGAGAATCTTACCGAAAGCGCCGCCTTCGCGCGCAGGCTCGCCGAGAAGCTCGGCTCGATCGTTGCCATCACCGGCGCCATCGACATCGTGGCGAGCGCCGATCGCGCCGTTGCCATCCGCAACGGCGTGGCCCTCATGGGCAAGATGACGGGCGCCGGCTGCGTGCTCTCGTGCCTCGTGGGCGCCTACGTGACGGCCAACCCCGCCTCCAGGCTCGAGGCCGTCGTCGCCGCCATCGCA
>DBFEBE010000057.1:0-4819 GCA_048318985.1 Collinsella sp. | reverse complement strand
GCTCGCAGGTGCTCGACGCCGAGACGCCGTACGTGTTCTCCAATGCCGACGAGCTGAGCATCGATATCCTGGTTCGCGAGGGCGCGCTTGTCGATTCGGTCGGGACGTGCGACATCGCGCTCGCGGGCGCTCTGGACGGATGGGAGGTCGCCGACGTCGAGCGCAAGAGCGATGAGGAGCTGGTCGTCGAGGCCAAGCGCCCGGAGGGCCTGCTCAACAACGGGGCCTCGCTTGCTTACGTTGAGGTCGCGTCTCAGGGGATCGTTCTGCCCGAGGCGGAGCCTGCCGATGAGGCCGATCAGGAGCAGGATGCGCAGGGCGGAGACGAGGCCGATTCCGCCCAAGAGGACGCGTCGGACGAAGCCGGAGCGGCCGCGGAGGAAGATGCCTCCGCAGCCTCCGATGCGGACGGCGGGACCGAAGCCGCCGAGGCCGACGCCGCTGACGGGGACGCCCTCGCCGACGAATCGAACGACGAGACCGGCGCCGTATCGAGGTCCGCGTCCTCATCGGCCCCTGACGGCGCCGTCGTGGTGGACGCCGAGATTCCCGAGGGACAGGGCCTTGACGGGTCGGTGCTCGATCGGGAGGCGATCACGGCCGAGTTCGATGCCGTGGCGAACGAACCGTATACGCTTGCACTCGAGGTCATCGACCCGTATCTCGATATCGATTTCGACCGGTCCGAGCTTTCCGGCGACACGCTGAAGCTCATCCTCACGAGCTCCGGGTACGCCTTCTCCGAGGATCTGTCCGCGTCCGACTTCGAGCTCGTGGGCGCCGAGGGCAGCAAGATCGAATCGGCGAGCCGCACGAGCGATACCGAGGCGGAGCTGGTGTTCACCGTCCCCGATGGGGGAACGTCGGCCTTGGGCGATGCAGCGCTCAAGCATAAGGAGAACGAGACGGGTTCCTCGGTGGCGTGCTCCCTCTACGTCCCCCAACCCTGGACGACCATCGACCTTGACTATACGGATGATGCCGAGGGCACGGTCACCTATCAGCTCGAGCTGAACAACTGCGACCGGGAGCTCAAGCCCGCGGACCTCACCGTGAGCGTCGATGACGCCGAGATCGACGCTTTCGATCTGGAAAAGGCGGACGACGGCACGTACAGCGTCACGCTTGACGCCTCCGCGGCTCCCGAAGGGTCCGTGGTGTGCATCGATGTGGATTCCGTGCCCAACGTCCTGGGCGAGAAGATCGATCCGGCGCCCTCTGCAGAGGCCGTTGAGACTTCGGGCAGCACGCGCGCCCTCAACGTGAAGGAGCTCGTCATCTCTGCGGGCAAGTCCGGCGCGTCGGCGCTCGCCCAGTACGGGTGGAAACAGCTGTGCAAGACCTATCTTGATCCCAACCTCGGCACGAGCTTGTACGACGTTTCGAATAACGAGCTTCTTGCCGAGATCGTGAAAGTGCAGGAGCAGGTCGCGGACGTATCTAATCAGCTCCGCTACCTCACCGACATCGTCGAGATCGAGGCGTACGAGCGCGCGCTCGACGCAGCCCGCAGCTCGGTGGAGAAGGTCTCTTCCGCCGTGCAGTTGCTGCGCGGCAAGATGGGCAAAATCCAGAAGACGGCCGACCCCGCCGAGCGCGCCCGCCTCATCGCGGAGCTCTCGAGCAAGAGCCGCGATTCCAGCCGCGTGGACGCCATCGCCGACGAGCTGCCCGTGCTCTACAACCGCATCATGATGCCCAACCTCTCCGGCAAGGGCGGTGCCAACCTCATCCAGATGTACGACAACCTCATGGCGAAGGCGTACAACTGGGGCGTTGAGACCTACGAGCCGCGCGCGGCCTTCCGCGAGAGCGTCGCGCTCACCTGGGCGCAGGGTGCGCAGATCGTGAGCCTCGCCTACGGCGCGAACGAGGCCGACGAGTTCGAGAACATGCTCAACGACCTCGACGAGCGCACGAAGCTGGTGAGCGAGCTTATCGGCACGACGTGCAAGATCGATGTGACCGAGCTGATGTACTACGAGGGGATCGAGGTCGACCTCGCCGGCGCGCCGAGCAAGGTCGAGAAGCAGCCCGCCTGGTTCCCCGAGGAAAACGTGCCGTACGAGCACTGGCAATGCTACATCAGCGACGAGGACCTCGCCCACTGGACGGCGGTCCAGGAGGGGATCCGCAAGCAGGAGGCGCTCGAGCAGCAGCAGCGCGATGCGGCGCCCCGGATCTACTACTGCAACACGACGGGCAAATGGTACACGACGCTCAAGGCATCGGATACGGCATCCAAGTGGAACGACGCGTTGGAGCATCAGAGCAAGCTCGATGGGAAGAACTACGAGCAGTGGAACGCCTCGTCGCCGTTCGGTCGCCACACGGCCGGCAAGGGCGCGCAGCTCTATCCCGATGTGGAGTGGACGACCCGGTACATGGGCACCTCCGATGTGAAGAAGATGCAGGAACGTCTGCGCGGCGACGCGACGCTTAAATCCGAGCTTGAAGAGGTCGGGTTCTCCACGGCGAAGTACCTCATAACATCCGAGAAGTTCACGAAGGGCGGATGGAGGAACGACAACTACTGGAAGATGGATACCTTCGAGATCGCCTCGTCTTCCAGCAAGAAGGACAGCGGTTTCACCGCGAACAAGGAGCATTTCAAGGGCATGTTCCCAAGGTACGTCGAGTGGCATACCGATCCCGCCGACATGTTCGTGCTGAAAATCGCGGGCGCCCCGACCAAAAACTAGGTCGTTTGCCGCGTGCGTGCGCACGGCCTCGCTTTGTTTATGAGGAGCCGTTTCGACTCTTGAGGGCTGCACGCGCACGGGCCGACGGGTGCAACCGTCTCGACGGGTTCGATGCCGCCGATGCTCCCCGGCCTACAGGTCAGGCCGGGGAGCGGGCCTGCGGATCGAGGCGCTCGGGTCGTCTGGGCGTTGCGTTCGCGCCGTCTGCCGGATGCCCGAATGAAATGCGCGCTGGTCCGGTAAGGTGCAGCTAGGTCGGAACCTCCTATGAATGTGGTAAGCCGGACCGACTCAAGACTGCGCCAAACCCACGATGCCCCGTAGAGGGCCCTTTGCTTCATACCGTGAGATTCCGGCGTTATCTGCGCTTGTTTGCCCATGCACGGGCATGAGCATAGACAGCTCCGTTGATCGGCTTCGGGCTTTCAGGCTACTTCCTGTAAAACAGCTCGCGCGCCCGCTCTTTCAGGTCGGTGGCGCGGATGATGCCCTCGTAGGACTTCAGCTTGATCTCGGGGAATGCGTTGAAGAAGCGCAGCTCCCGGCGGGACATCAGCGTCTTGAGGCGCTCGGGCGCGGCCTTCTCGGCACGTTGCGCCACGGTCCGCGCATGCTGCACGACCAGGCGCAGGCTTCGATCCCCCTCGGAGATGAATGACGGTATCTCGACCTTGCTCCGCATGGCTTCCAGCGCGCCGTCGGACATGGTGGACAGCCAGGCGTTGACCTCCCTGCCGCGCGCCTTCAGCTCGATGGCGGAGTCCCGTGCGGATTCGGGCACCTTGTCGATCAGCGATTCGGAAGCGCCCTTCAGCGATTCGTTGATCTTGTCGGCCATCTCGATGCGCATCAGCTCGAGTTTCTGCGAGAACTGGCGCCAGCTTGCGAGGGTGAACGCGGTGTCGAGCGCGAGCAGCCCCGCGCATGCGAGGGCGATGGAAGCCAGGACGACCCTCGGCACCAGGGAGAGCGCGCCGAGCAGCGCGGGCTCGGCGAGTCGGCAGATCGCCACCGCGCCCGCTCCGAAGAGCATCGCTCCGTACAGGCAGACCCGGCCGTCTATATTGAACGGAAACTTCGAGTAGTCCCAGAAGCGCGCGCCCGTGAGGTGTTCGAGCAGGACGCCCACGCTGTACTCGATCACGCTGCACAACAGGGCAGCAGCAAGGAACTGCACCGCGACGCTGGGTATGTTGCGCAGCAGCAGCCAGCACGCGAGCGCGCCGACTCCGTAGATGGGGCAGCACGGGCCGAGGAGGAATCCGCTGTTCGCGAAGTGCCCGTAGTTGGCGAGTGCGCAGACGGTGGATTCGTAGAGCCAGCCTATGAACGAGAAGGCCAGAAACGAAATGAACAGAGCTGAAATCGGCGCTCCCGTCGCCGTCAGCTCCGGTGCGATGTCCTGTAGGGCCATCATGCGCATGCGGTCCTTCCGCCGCGCCGTCCGGGCAGGCGGGCGGCAATCGTCTCATGCAGGGCGTATGCTTTGTCGGCCATGCACACGATCCACGCCTCGCGGCAGGTAGGGGGGATGGGCACCAGGGGGAACATGTGGCGCGCGATGATGTTGCGCTCGCGTTCGGTGAGCTCGAAATCCTCCAGCGCGCGGGCGAGCGCGGTCGCGGGGTGCGTGAAGCCGTGCAGGCGGTGGCTGGGATCGGGGTCGTGCCAGTCGTAAAGGAAGTAGTCGTGCAGCAGCGCCCCGCGGATAAGGGAGGGGCGGTCGACGCGAACGCCTATGCGCTCGAGGAACGCGCCCGCCGCGGCGCTCGCGCGCGCGACCGAGACGACGTGCTCGTACACGCTCACGTCACCGTGCTGGATGAAGCCGCGCGTAAGCCCGAATCTGCCGTGCGACTCCAGTTCGCGCGCGATGCGCGCGACTTCATCGATGGCAGGTCCCTGCGACGGGATGCCGTCTCGTCCGATTGTCATGGCGCCTCCCTTCTCGCGTGCGCAGTCCTCGATGCGGGGGTGCTCCCCGCGACGTCAGCGCAGGCTTCATTGTGAGGGATGCCGGGCGATTCCTCGAAATCATTCGCGTATCTTAACAACTCTGTGCGAATCGCCCTCGAAGGCGGCGCTCGCTCAAAAAGGGGACAGGCACCAAATTGAGG
>DBFEBE010000056.1:0-32507 GCA_048318985.1 Collinsella sp. | reverse complement strand
GGCAACGGCGTCGAAGACGGCGACAGCGCCATCGAGGACGCGCAGGCAGCGCTCGACCTCGGCGGTGAAGTCAACGTGGCCCGGGGTGTCGATGATCTGGATGCGGTAGTCCTTACCGTCCTTGTTCCAGAAGCACGTGGTGGCAGCGGAGGTAATGGTTACGCCGCGCTCCTGCTCCTGAACCATCCAGTCCATGGTGGCAGCGCCCTCATGGACCTCACCGATCTTGTGGGTCTTGCCGGTGTAGTACAGGATACGCTCGGTCGTGGTGGTCTTGCCGGCATCGATGTGGGCCATGATGCCGATGTTGCGGGTCTCGGAAAGCTTGTACTTGGGCTTAGCCATGAGTCAGTTCCTTCCTAAAACTTACCAGCGGTAGTGAGAGAACGCGCGGTTGGCCTCGGCCATCTTGAAGACGTCCTCGCGCTTCTTGACGGAAGCGCCGACGCCGTTGGCGGCGTCGAGGATCTCGCCGGCGAGACGCTGGGCCATGGTCTTCTCCTTGCGGGCGCGGGAGAAGTTGACGATCCAGCGGATACCGAGCTGGGTGGAGCGGCGGGCGTTGACCTCCATGGGGACCTGGTAGGTAGCACCGCCGACGCGCTTGGGCTTGACCTCGAGGGTCGGCTTGACGTTGTCCATGGCCTTCTTGAAGGTGGCGAGGGCGTCGCCGCCCTCGGCCTTCTCGGCGACGATGTCGAAGGCGCCGTAGACGATGCGCTCGGCGGTGGCCTTCTTGCCGTCCAGGAGGACCTTGTTGATGAGCTGGGTCACGAGGCGGTTGTTGTAGACAGCATCAGGCTGAACCTCGCGGCGGTGATTCTTAGCTGCACGACGCGGCATGTGAATTCTCCTCTATGAAAGTCGCGCATGACCGCATGCGGTTACCCGAGCGGCGCGCGAAACGAAACAGTCTCGAATCGTAAGCGCTTGCTTACTTCTTGGGGCGCTTGGCGCCGTACTTGGAGCGGGACTGCATGCGGTTCTGGACCGCAGAGGCGTCGTACGCGCCACGGATGATGTGATAGCGAACACCGGGGAGGTCGCGAACGCGGCCGCCGCGGATAAGCACGATGGAGTGCTCCTGGAGGTTATGGCCCTCACCGGGGATGTAAGCGGTGACCTCGATGCCGTTGACCAGGCGAACACGGGCGACCTTGCGGAGCGCCGAGTTCGGCTTCTTGGGGGAGGTGGTGAACACGCGGGTGCACACGCCGCGCTTCTGGGCGTTGTGCTGCAGGGCGGCGTTCTTGGACTTCTTGGGGACCGAACGGCGGCCCTGGCGAACCAGCTGGTTGATAGTAGGCAAAGCGTACTCCTTTTCGAAATGATTCCAGCTCTGACATGGTGCAACGGCTTGAATCGAGGCGTCAGCATCCGCCTTCGAAACACGCAGTTCGATAGGATATGTTGAGTACTCAGCGGTGTCAACAGACCACGCGTCCGGGCGTTTCCCTCTTTCGGCATGATTCCGCAGAGTCTCCATAATCTTTGGATTCAATCGTCTCCGTTGTGCGGGATTCCCCGGGTCGGCACGGTCTCGCGACCCCCTCGAGTGCATCTTGCACTACCATGTGAGGGTCACACAACGCTTGCGAAGGAGAGCATCATGCGCATCGCCATTCCCGTCGAGACCGACCAGGGTCTCGCCGCCCCCCGCTCCGGCCACTTCGGCCACGCCGCCTACTTCACCATCGCCGCCGTCGAGGACGGGGAGGTGACCGGTGTCGAGGTCGTCAAGAACGTCGAGCACGGTGAGCACGGCTGCGGAGGCGTGATCCAGCACGCGCTCGACCAGAACCTCGACGCGATCATCGCCACGGGGATGGGCATGCCGCCCTACAGCCGTTTCACCGCCGGCGGCGTGGCGGTGTACGCCGAGGGCGAGACGCCGATCGCCGGCGACGTCCTCGCCAAGTTCCTCGACGGCAAGGTCGATCCGATGGACCCCGCCAACGCCTGCCGGCACTAGGCTCGCGGTAACTGCCCGCCCGTGATATACGAGCGCTTGAGCGCCTCGACCCCATAGCCCTTCAGAGCGCACGGGGTCGAGGCGCTCTTCTCGTTCACGTCAAGCCGACTTTGACTCGGCCATCCGTATTGACCCGTATATGTGCGCTTCGGCGCATCGTGTTTGCGGAAAGGGTCGCGGCCGGCACCGGCCCTCGGCCTTCAGCGAAGCCGGCCCCGTACGAAAAAACCCGCCTCCCCATATGGGAAGGCGGGTTTCGTGGCGATAACGCCGGGGCAAGAGGTTTAGTCCTCCTGCTCCTCGGGATGCACCTCATCGGTGTCGACGAGCTGGTTGAGGAGCTCGTCGAGAGAAGCCATGTCCTCGTTGATGACGCCGGAGCCGGATTCCTTCTCCTCCGCCGGGGCGCCGATCATCTCCTCGTCGGAATCGAAGTGATGGCGCGGGGCGCTCGTGCCGAGCAGGATGTCGTCCGGACCGTCCGGGGAGAACACCATCTGCAGCAGCTGGGAGAGGTCCTCCTCGTCGGCGACGTCCTCGTTGTTGTCGAGGATGTAGAGCAGGTTGTGGGCCTCCAGGCCGTCACGCAGCTCCTCGATCGCCTTGGCGCCGATGCCGTCGATGCGGAGCAGGTCCTCCTCGGACTTGCCCACCAGGTTGCCGACCGTCTCGATGCCGACCTCGCTGAACTTGTTGGTCCAGCGCTGGGACACGCCCAGGTCGTCGAACAGGTAGAGGCGCGCGTCCTCGGCGGAGATGGTGCGGCCGTTGCGGGTGAACGACCCGTCGCCGCCGCCGAACTCGTCGAAGCCGGCCCAGTCGAGCTGCTGCGGAAGCTGCTCGTCGAGCTCCTTGAGCTGCTCGGGCGCCCACTCGGGCAGCACCTTCGCATTCGGGGACGTCGGGCCGTCGATGTTGACGTAGCCCTCGGCCGTGCGGTAGGTGAGGCCGGCGCGGTCGTACGCCTTGAGGCCCGTGCCCGCGGGGATCTTCTTGCCCACGATGACGTTGGACTTGAGGTCGAGCAGATGGTCGACCTTGCCCTCGATGGCGGCCTCGGTGAGGACGCCCGCGGTGCGGATGAACGAGGCGGAGGACAGCCAGGAGTCGATCGAGGACGCGACCTTGAGCGTACCCAGAATCGCGGGCTCGGCAGCCGGGGCGGCGCCGCCTCGGCGGGCGACGCGCTCGACCTCGTCGGCGAACTCGTAGCGGTCGACATACTGGCCGAGCAGGTACTTGGAGTCGCCGGGGTTGGTGATCTGGACGCGACGGAGCATCTGACGGGCCATGACCTCGATGTGCTTGTCGTTCAGGTCGACGCCCTGGCTCGTATAGACGTCCTTGACGTTCTCAACGAACGTGTGCATCGTGCTCTCGATGTCCGTGAGCTTGCGCAGGTTGCGGAAGTTGACGAAGCCCTTGGTGATCTGGTCGCCGGCGCGGACCGTGCAGCCGTCCTCGATGCCGGGCATGAAGCGGACGGACGCGGGCACGCGGCGCTCCTCGAGGATGCGCGACGGGTCGTCGGCATCGGTGAGGGTGAGCACGTACTCGGACTTCTCGGGCTTGATCGAGAGGTTACCGGAGAACGGGGCCAGATCGGCCTCGCGGCCCAGGATCTTCTCGTTGACGTTGCCGACGACGTCGAACATGCGGCCGACCGTGGGCAGGCCCTGCGTGATGTCGTCGACGCCCGCGACGCCGCCGGAGTGGATGGTACGCATCGTCAGCTGCGTACCGGGCTCGCCGATGGACTGCGCGGCGATGATGCCGACGGCGGTGCCGATCGCGACGGGGCGACGGGTGGAGAGGTCCCAGCCGTAGCACTTCTGGCAGACACCGTACTTGGAGCGGCAGGTGAGCAGCGCGCGGAGGTTCACCTTGGTGAAGCCGGCGGCGAGCATCTTCTTGATGTCGTCCACGGACTCGATGTAGGCGTCCTTCGCGAACAGCACGGTCCCGTCCTCGGCGACGACGTCCTCGGCGAAGCAGCGGCCCACGAGGTCGGCGTTGACGTCCTCGGTGCCGGGGATGATCAGGTTGTAGGTGCAGCCCTCGTCGGTACCGCAATCCTCCTCGCGCACGATGACGTCCTGGGCCACGTCGACGAGACGACGGGTCAGGTAGCCGGAGTCGGAGGTGTGGGACGCGGTGTCGACCAGGCCCTTACGGGCGCCGTAGGTCGAGATGAAGTACTCGAGCGGCAGCAGGCCCTCGCGGAAGTTCGCCTTGATGGGAAGGTCGATCGTCTCGCCGGACATGTCCGCCATGAGGCCGCGCATGCCGCCGAGCTGGCGCAGCTGGGCCTTGGAACCTCGTGCACCGGAGTCGGCCATCATGTAGATCGGGTTCTCCTCGTCGAACATGGAGAGCATCTTCGCGGCGACCTCGTCGGTGGCGGCGGTCCACTCGTTGACGACCTCGATGTGGCGCTCCTGCTCGTTGATGAAGCCCTCGAGGTAGTACTCGTTGATCTGGTCGACGTTCTGCTGGGCGCGCTCGAGGATCTCGGGCTTCTCGTCCGGGATCAGGGCGTCCCACAGGGAGATGGTGAGGCCCGCGCGGGTCGCGTAGTGGAAGCCGGAGTACTTGATGGCGTCCAGGATCGGGCCGACCTCGGCCTGCGGGTAGCGGTCGCAGCAATCGGCGACGAGCTTGCCCACATCGCCCTTGACCATCTTGTAGTTCATGAACTCGTAGTCGGCGGGCAGGCACTGGCGGTTGAAGATGATGCGGCCGATGGAGGTCTCGAAGCGCGCGGTCTTGGTGCCGGTGACGTCGTAGTCCACGACCTCGTCGCGGCCGTTCTTCACGCGGAAGAGGGCGCGGCCGTCCTCGGTGTGCACGTTCGCCTCGGCCGCGGACACGCGAACCGTGACCTTGGCCTGCAGGTCGACCTCGGAGCGGGCATCGTAGGCGCGCAGGGCGTCGTCGAAGCTCGCGAAGATGTGGCCCTCGCCGGACAGGCCGTCGCGGACCTGGGTGAGGTAGTACACGCCGATGATCATGTCCTGGGAGGGGACGTTCACGGGCTTACCGGAAGCCGGCGAGCGCAGGTTGTTCGCGGAGAGCATGAGCACGCGGGCCTCGGCCTGGGCCTGGAGGGACAGCGGCACGTGCACGGACATCTGGTCGCCGTCGAAGTCCGCGTTGAACGGGGAGCAGACGAGCGGATGCAGGTGGATGGCCTTGCCCTCGACGAGCACGGGCTCGAACGCCTGGATGGACAGGCGGTGCAGGGTCGGGGCGCGGTTCAGCAGGACGAGGCGGCCGTCGATGACCTCCTCGAGGATGTCCCACACGAAGCTCGCACCGCGCTCGATGGAGCGCTTGGCGCCCTTGATGTTCTCGACCTTGCCGAGCTCGACGAGGCGCTTCATGACGAACGGCTTGAAGAGCTCGAGCGCCATGGTCTTGGGCAGGCCGCACTGGTGCAGCTTGAGCTTGGGGTCGGTGACGATGACGGAACGGCCGGAGTAGTCGACGCGCTTGCCCAGCAGGTTCTGGCGGAAGCGGCCCTGCTTGCCCTTGAGGGCCTCGGCGAGCGACTTGAGCGGACGACCGCCGCGCCCGGAGACCGGGCGGCCGCGGCGACCGTTGTCGAACAGGGCGTCGACGGCCTCCTGGAGCATGCGCTTCTCGTTGTTCACGATGATCGCGGGGGCGTCCAGGTCGAGCAGGCGCTTGAGTCGGTTGTTGCGGTTGATCACGCGACGGTAGAGGTCGTTCAGGTCGGACGCGGCAAAGCGGCCGCCGTCGAGCTGCACCATCGGGCGCAGGTCGGGCGGAATGACCGGGATGACGTCGAGGATCATGTTGGCGGGGTCGTTGCCGCCCTTCAGGAAGGCGTCGACGACCTCAAGGCGCTTGACGGCCTTCTCGCGCTTCTGCTTCTGGCCGTCCTCGTCGGCGATGATCGCCTTGAGCTTCTCGGCCTCGCTCGGCAGGTCGATGGCGGCGAGCAGGTCGCGGATGGCCTCGGCGCCCATGCCGCCCTCGAAGTACATGGAGTAGTAGCGCTTCATCTCGCGGAAGAGCGGCTCGTCGGAGACGAGGTCGCGCTCGGTGAGCGTCATGAAGGCCTGGAAGGCGTCGGCACGGAGCTGCTTCTCGTCCTTCGTCTCCTCCTCGATGTCGACGATGCCCGCGGCGATCTCCTCGGGGGTGAGGGGCTCCTCATCAGAGAACTCGTCGAAGTTCTCGGGGTTGCCCTGCTCCTTCAAAGACTCGATCTGGCGGGCGCACTCGGCGTCGATCTCCTCCAGATCGGCAGCGAGCTCCTCGCGCAGGTCCTCGGCGTCGGCCTCGCGGGCCTCGTAGTCGACCTTCGTGATGATGTAGCTGGCGAAGTAGAGCACCTTCTCGAGGTCCTTGGACTTGATGTCCAGAAGACGGCTCATCGGGAAGCTCGTGGGGCTCTTGAAATACCAGATGTGGGACACGGGAGCGGCGAGCTCGATGTGGCCCATGCGCTCGCGGCGCACCTTGGCCGAGGTGACCTCGACGCCGCAGCGCTCGCAGACGATGCCCTTGAAGCGGATGCCCTTGTACTTGCCGCAGGAGCACTCCCAGTCCTTGGCGGGACCGAAGATCTTCTCGCAGAAGAGGCCGTCCTTCTCGGGCTTGAGGGTACGGTAGTTGATGGTCTCCGGCTTCTTGACCTCGCCGTGGGACCAGGAACGGATCTTGTCGGCGGATGCCAGCGAGATCTTTACCGCATCAAAATCAGTAGCTTCGAAATCTGCCACAGTCAACTACTCCTTATCAGTGGTGGTGGCGGCGAACGCGTCCAGAAGGGCGTCGACCGCGTCGGCGGAGGTGTCGGCCTCGTCGATGGAGGGGAGCTCGGTGAGCGCGTCGGCCACGGCCTCGGAGGCAGCCGGAACCTCGGGCTCGGCATCCTGCAGCGGCTCGATATCGAGCGCCAGCGAGCGGATCTCCTTGACGAGCACCTTGAAGGACTCGGGAATGCCGGCCATCGGCACGTTCTCGCCCTTGACGATGGACTCGTAGGTCTTCACGCGGCCCACGGTGTCGTCGGACTTGACCGTGAGGATCTCCTGCAGCACGTTGGAGGCGCCGTACGCGTAGAGCGCCCAGACCTCCATCTCGCCGAAGCGCTGGCCGCCGAACTGGGCCTTGCCGCCGAGGGGCTGCTGGGTGACGAGGCTGTAGGGGCCCGTCGAGCGCGCGTGGATCTTGTCGTCGACCATGTGGCCGAGCTTCAGGATGTAGGACGTGCCCACGGTGATCGGCTCGCGGAACTGCTCGCCGGAGCGGCCGTCGTACAGCACGGTCTTGCCGCGGCCGTCGAGCTGCGTCACGAACTCGGGACGCATGTGCTCGCCGTAGCGCTCGCGGGCGAGGTTGACCATGTTCTTGTTGGCGCGACGGATGACCTCGGCGATCTCGTCCTCGTGAGCGCCGTCGAAGACGGGCGTCGCGGTGAAGAACGGGCCGGGCACGTACTCGTCGGAATCGGCGTTGTCTGCATCCCAGCCGCATGCGGCGGCCCAGCCGAGGTGGCACTCGAGCAGCTGGCCGACGTTCATACGGGAGGGGACGCCCAGCGGGTTCAGGATGACGTCGACGGGCGTGCCGTCGGCCATGTAGGGCATGTCCTCGACGGGCAGGACCTCGCAGATGACGCCCTTGTTGCCGTGGCGGCCGGCGATCTTGTCGCCCTGCTGGATCTTGCGGCGCTGCGCGACGTAGACGCGGACCTGCTCGTTCACGCCGGGGGCAAGGTCGTCGCCGTTCTCGCGGCTGAAGCGAACGACGTCGATGACGCGGCCGTAGGAGCCGTGCGGCATCTTGAGCGAGGTGTCGCGGACGTCGTGGGCCTTGGCACCGAAGATGGCGCGGAGCAGGCGCTCCTCAGCGGTGAGCGCGCTCTCGCCCTTCGGGGTGACCTTGCCGACCAGGATGTCGCCGGGGCCGACCTCGGCGCCGATGCGGATGATGCCGTCCTCGTCGAGGTTGGCGAGCATCTCCTCGGACTGGTTGGGGATCTCGCGGGTGATCTCCTCGGGGCCGAGCTTGGTGTCGCGGGCGTCGATCTCGTGGCGGGAGATGCTGATGGAGGTCAGCAGGTCCTCGGAGACCAAGCGCTCGGAGACGACGATGCCGTCCTCGTAGTTGAAGCCCTCCCACGGCATGTAGGCCACGGTGAGGTTCTGGCCGAGCGCGAGCTCGCCGTGATCGGTGGAGGGGCCGTCGGCCAGCGGCTGGCCCTGCGTGACCTCGTCGCCCACGCGGACGAGCGGGCGGTGGTTGATGCAGGTGGACTGGTTGGAGCGCTGGTACTTGGGCAGGTGGTACTCATCCATGCCGGCAGCGCTCTTGACGATGATCTTGGACGCGTCGGCGAAGACGACCTCGCCGGCGTTCTTGGCCATGGTGACCTCGCCCGAGTCGATGGCGGCGCGACGCTCCATGCCGGTGCCGACGTACGGCGCGACCGGGTGGAGCAGCGGCACGGCCTGGCGCTGGATGTTCGCACCCATCAGGGTACGCTTGGCGTCGTCGTGCTCGAGGAACGGGCTGAGGGCCGCCGCGACCGAGATCATCTGGCGGGGCGAGACGTCCATGTAGTCGACGTCGCTGACCAGGACGTCGGCCGGGGCGCCGAAGGAGCCGTCGAAGTCGCGGGTGCGGGCGACGATCGTGTGCGGGCGGACGAGGTTGCCGTCCATGTCACGGGCGACGAACTCGTTGGTGTCCGGGTTGATCGGCGTATTGGCCGGCGCGATGATGTGGTTCTCCTCCTCATCGGCGGTCATCCAGTCGATCTGGTCGGTGACCTGGCCGTTGACGACCTTGCGGTACGGGGCCTCGATGAAGCCGTACTCGTTGACGCGGGCGTACAGCGCGAGCGAGCCGATCAGGCCGATGTTGGGGCCTTCCGGGGTCTCGATCGGGCACATGCGGGAGTAGTGCGAGTTGTGGACGTCGCGGACGGCCGTCGGGACGTTGGTGCGGCGGCTGGAGCCGGACTTGTGGCCGGCCAGACCGCCCGGTCCGAGCGCGGACAGGCGGCGCTTGTGGGTGAGGCCGGTCAAGGGGTTCGCCTGGTCCATGAACTGGGACAGCTGCGAGGAGCCGAAGAACTCCTTGATGGCCGCCACGATCGGGCGGATGTTGATGAGGCTCTGCGGGGTGATCTCGTCGACGTCCTGGGAGCTCATGCGCTCGCGGACGACGCGCTCCATGCGGCTCATGCCGATACGGAACTGGTTGGCGACGAGCTCGCCCACGGTGCGGATGCGGCGGTTGCCGAAGTGGTCGATGTCGTCGACCTTGAAGCCGGCCTCGCCCGCGGCGAGGGACAGCAGGTAGCGCAGGGTCGCCACGATGTCCTCGTCGGTGAGGACGGTGACCTCCTCGCCCGTGGTGAGGTTGAGCTTCTTGTTGACCTTGTAGCGGCCGACGCGCGCGAGGTCGTAGCGCTGCGGGTTGAACAGCAGGCCCTCGAGCAGGCTGCGGGAGGCGTCCACGGTGGGCGGCTCGCCCGGGCGCAGGCGGCGGTAGATCTCGATGAGGGCGTCCTCGCGGGTGAGGGCGGTATCGCGCTCGATGGTGCGCTTCACGACGTCGGAGTCGCCGAGCAGCTCGAAGATCTCGTCGTTGGTGGGGGCGATGCCCAGCGCGCGCAGGAACATGGTGGCGGACTGCTTGCGCTTGCGGTCGATGGAGACGACCAGCTGGTCGCGCTTGTCGACCTCGAACTCGAGCCACGCGCCGCGGGCCGGGATGATCTGCGCCTTGTAGACCTGCTTGCCGCCGTCCATCTCGGAGCTGTAGTACACGCCCGGGGAGCGGACGAGCTGGGAGACGACGATGCGCTCGGTGCCGTTGATGATGAAGGTGCCCTGGTCGGTCATCATGGGGAAGTCACCCATGAAGACGAGCTGCTCCTTGATCTCGCCGGTCTCCTTGTTGGTGAGGCGGACATCGGTGAGGAGGGGGGCCTGGTAGGTCATGTCCTTCTCGCGGCACTCCTCCACGCTGTGGGACGGGTCGCCGAACTGATGCGCGCCGAAGGTCACCTCCAGCATGTGGTTCTGGCTCTGGATGGGGTTGGACTCGCGGAAAGCCTCGCGGAGCCCTTCATCCATGAAGCGCTGGAAGGACTGCTTCTGAACGGAAATGAGGTTGGGCAGTTCCATGGCCTCGGGGATCTTCCCGAAGTTGACGCGGGTGCGCTCTGTTGCCGTGACGGCCTGTGTAGACTTCTGCACCAGGTGTTTCCTCCTTCGCGGGAACGCGGTTGTTCGGCACAGTCGTGCCAGTTATCGCAACCTATTAGTTTAGCAGGAGGTTTCCGTTGGGCAAGAAAAGTCTTGACTCATGACGGCGCTTGGGCTAGCAAAAAAGTACAGCAGCAAGACCGCAGGTAGAGTATATCGGTTCGAACATATGTTCATGGGTTTATGATGGAGCCGCGGGCAACGGATGCACAGCGGGGCGCAACGCACGACGGAACCGATCGTGCGCGCGTCGCCGCGGCATACGGGGCGGCCGCCGGGATGCGGCCGCAGGCTCCGCTACCTGGATCCGAGGCGGTCGGCCAGGAGGCGGTCGGTCTCGTCGAGGACCTCGTCGAAGACGCGCACGAAGAACTCCTCGGTGAGCAGGCGGTACGGCAGGTGCTCGGGAACGCCGTTGGTGCGCACGATCTCGTGGGCGACGACGATCGCGTCATGCACCTGCGGGGCGGCGACGGGATACTGGGGGAACGCCTCCGCGGCGCTCAGGAGGGCCGGCGTCTCGAGCGGGACCGAGCTGATCTCGAGCGTCCGCCCGAATCCGTCGAAATCCGCCTGTTTCTTGATGCGGAACTCCTCCCCCGGCTTGCCGCCGATCTGGTCCAGGTACTCGTTGACGCGCTTGTTCCAGATGTGGTCGGCGAGCAGGTGCGCCCAGGCGCCGAGCGCCAGATCGAGCACGGAGCGGCCATGCGCGACCTCGGGTGCCGGAGCGGGCGGGTCGGGATAGGGAACCGAGGTGCGGGAGGTCCCCCGTATCGCCGGCGTGCGCGCGAGGTCCGCCGGCGGGACGAACCCCGGCTGCGCGGCGGGCGCCGCGCTGGGCTGCTCCCCCGCCGCGGCGACCAGCGGCTCCGCGAAGGAGCGCCAGAAGCGCTCCTCGTCGGGCTTGGGGATGGGCACGGGCTCGGTGAAATGCGTCTCCCGGTAGGTGATGTGCGGAGCGCCGGGGACCATGTAGCCCACGGGGATGTCGGGCACGAGGTTCCCGAACAGGAACGCGTTGGCGTCGCGCACGAAGCGCGCGCAGGCCCCGTCGCGCGCGAGCAGGCGCTCGGCCTGCGCGATATGTATGTTCCAGCTCGGCATGCTGCTCCCTTCGCCGCTCGGCGGCCCTTCCGCCGCCGCGCTCCCCATCGGGCTGCTCGATAGTCGGGCGCCGCCGCATCCGAAGCGAGCGAACGGATGCGGCGGCGCATGGCGCGCCGGGCGGCGCGGCGCCGCACGGCGGGCAGCGACTAGGAGCGGACCTCGCCTCCGGTCGCCTTGCACACCTTGGTGACCAGCTTCTGATGGGCGCGCTCGACCTCCTCGCTCGTCAAGGTGTGATCCTCGGCGCGATAGGTCAGCGCGAAGGCCATGGACTTCTTGCCGACGCCCACGCGGACCGGGTCGCGGTAGACGTCGAAGAGCCGGACGCCCACGAGCAGCTTGCCGCCGGCCGAGCGCAGACGGCGCTCGAGGTCCTCGCAGGTGACGTCGTCGTCGACGACGATCGCGAGGTCGTGCTCGACGCTCGGGAACTGCGAGAACTCACGGTAGGCCTCCTGGTCGCCGGACGCGCGCAGCAGCGCCTCGAGGTTGAGCTCGAAGGCGACCACGGGGATGTCGATGCCGTAGACGTCGCGCGCGTCGGGGTGGATCTCGCCGACCCAGCCGAGCACCGTGCCGCCGGAGAGAACCTCGGCGCCGCGGCCCGGCTGCAGGAAGGCGTAGGCGTCGCCGTCGGCGGGACGGAACCGGACCTTCGGGATGCGCAGCTGCGCGAGCAGCTCCTCGACGACGCCCTTGCCGTCGAAGAAGCGCAGCGGCATGGGCTTGCGGATCCAGGTCACATCGCCCATGGAGCCGGACATGACGGCAGCGACGCTCTCGCGCTCCTTCGGGGCGCTCGCGTTCTCGCGACCGAAAAACAGCGTGCCGATCTCGTACAGCTGCACGTTGGCGGTGCTGTGCGTGATGTTGTACTCGACGGCCTGGAGCAGGGCTGGGATGAGCGAGCGGCGCATCTCGGTCTGCTCGGCGACAAGCGGGTTCATGATCTCGACGGGGCACCCGCGGCCCTCGGCGGACATGCCGATCCGCTCGAGGTCGCCCGGGGCGGCGAAGGAGAAGTTCATGGTCTCGTTGAGGCCGCAGCCGCGCAGGATCTGACCGACCTTGCGGGTGAGGCGCTGCTCGCGCGTGAGGCCGCCGATATGGTTCTTGGCGGCAGGGATGGTCGCCTCGACGCGGCCCATGCCCCACAGGCGCAGGACCTCCTCGATGAGGTCGATCTCGCGCGGGAGGTCGGGACGGAACGTGGGCGGGGTGACGGTGTAGACCGTCTGCTCGCCCTCGCCTGCCGCCTCGACCGCGCAGCCGAGGCGCGTGAGCGCGCACTCGATGAACGCAGGCTCGATGGGGGCTCCGCACAGGGCGTGGACGCGCGCGAGGCGCAGCTCCACGGGTTCCACGGTCTTGGGAGCGGGATACACGTCCACGCAGCCGGGGGCCACCTCGCCGCCGGCGAGCTCCTCGATGAGGGCGCAGGCGATGTCGGCGACGTCCACGCAGCCGGTCTCGTCGACCTGGCGCTCGAAGCGGATGGAGGCATCGGAGATGAGCGCGAGGTCGCGGCTGGTGTGCGAGGTGCGGCCGGCGTTGAAGCAGGCGCTCTCCACGAGCACGTCGACGGTGGCGTCGGTCACCTCGGAGTCCATGCCGCCCATGACGCCGGCGAGCGCCACCGGGGTCGCGCCGGCCTCGCCCGTCGCGATGAGGCCCATGCCGGCGGACAGCGTGCGCTCGACGTCATCGAGGGTGCGGAACACCTCGCCCTCGCGCGCGGCGCGGACCGCCACGGCGCGCTTGCCGTCGCGCTCCTCGAACGCGGCGAGGTCGAACGCGTGCAGCGGCTGGCCGGTGAGCATCATGACGTAGTTGGTGATGTCCACGACGTTGCTGTGCGTGCGGACGCCGCAGGCGGCAAGGCGCTGGACGAGCCACTCGGGCGAGGGGCCGACCTTCACGTTGCGCACGACGCGGGCGACATAGCGGTCGCACAGGCCCTCGTCGATGAGCTCGACGGAGACGGTGTCGGCGGTGGCGGCGCCGGACTCGGCCCTGATCGCGGGCAGCTCGACGTGGAAGTCGCGGTCGTAGATGGCACCGACCTCGCGCGCGATGCCGATCATGGAGAGGCAGTCGGCGCGGTTCGGCGTGATCTCGCAGTCGAGCACGGTGTCGGACGTGCCCTGGTACTGGGCGAACGGCATGCCCACGGGGGCGTCCTTTGGCAGGATCATGATGCCGGCGTGGTCGCCGGAGAGACCCAGCTCGCGGGCGGAGCAGTTCATGCCCATCGAGACGACGCCGCGCAGCTTGCTCTTCTTGATCTTGATGTCGCCGGGGAGCTCAGCACCGATCATGGCGGTCACGATGTGGTCGCCCTCGTTGAAGTTCTGGGCGCCGCACACGATCTGCAGCGGCTCGGGTTTGCCCTCGGCGTCGACGTTGGCCTCGCCCACGTCGACCTTGGTGACCCACATGTGGTCGGAATCGGGATGCGGCTCCTTGGAGATCACCTTGGCCGTCACGATGTGGTCGAACGCCTCGCCCACGGTGTCGATGGACTCGACCTCGGTGCCGGTGCGGATAAACTCGGCCGCGAGCTCCTCCGGGTCCTCCGGAAGCTCGACCATGCTGGACAGCCAGTCATAAGATACTTTCATCTCAAACCTCTTCTATCGAAACCTCAAATTGGGGACAGGCACCAATTTGAGGTTGGGAACTCAGCTTGGACCTAGACCTCAAATTAGGGACAGGCACTAATTTGAGGCGTGATCTCTACCTCAGGCCTCGATTTGGGGACAGACGCCAAACCGAGGCGAAACTCTACAACGAAGACGGGTTGCACCGGTGCCCGGCATCCGGGTGAAAGAGACGGGCGCACGCCTCGCGCGACGTCCGACGATTGAACCCGAAGGTCGGGCGGCTGGACAAGCCGCCGGGGCAGATCGACCTAGAACTGCTCCAGGAAGCGCATGTCACCGGTGACCAGCGTGCGCAGGTCGGGCAGGTCGTAGCGGAGCGCGGCGATGCGCTCGACGCCGGCACCGAAGGCGAAGCCGGAGTAGACCTCGGGGTCGATGCCGCAGTTGCGCAGGACGTTGGGGTCGACCATGCCGCATCCCAGGATCTCGATCCAACCGGAGTGCTTGCAGAAGGGGCACCCCTCGCCGCCGCAGACGCCGCAGGAGACGTCGACCTCGCAGGAGGGCTCGGTGAACGGGAAGAAGTGCGGCCGGTAGCGCGTGGCGCGGTCCTCGCCGAACATGCACTTCACGAAGTAGTCGAGCGTTCCCTTGAGATCGCCGAAGGTGATGCCGCGGTCGACCACGAGGCCCTCGATCTGATGGAACTGGGGCAGGTGGCAGGCGTCGGCCGTGTCGGGGCGGTACACGCGGCCCGGCGCGATCATGTAGATGGGCGGCTCCTGGGTCTCCATGGTGTGGACCTGGACGCCGGAGGTCTGGGTGCGCAGCAGCACGTCGGACTCGCCATGGGCGTGCTCCTCGGGATGCGCAGCGGTTCCGGGGGCGTTGTCCTTCACGTAGAAGGTGTCGCGGGCCGAGCGGCTCGGGTGGTCGAGCGGGGCGTTGAGCGCGGTGAAGTTGTACCAGCTGCTCTCGACCTGCGGGCCGGTCTCGACGGTGTAGCCGATGCCGCAGAAGACGTCCTCGATCTCCTCGATGATCTGGTTGATGAGGTGGGCGTGGCCGATCTGCGGGCGGGCGCCGGGCAGCGTGATGTCCACGGCCTCGGTCGCCATGAGCTCGCGCACCGCCGCGCGCTTGAGCTCCTGCATGCGATGGTCGAGCAGCGTCTCGGCCATGCGGCGCATCTCGTTCGCCCGCTTGCCGAGGACGGGGCGCTCCTCGGGATCGATCTTGCCCATCATGCGCATGAGCCCCGTGATCTCGCCCTTGCGGCCCATCAGGGCGACGCGCGCCGCCTCGAGCTTCTCGACCGTCTCGGCGGTCTCGATCATCTCCTTCGCCTTGGCCTCGAGCGCCTCGAGTTCATCGATCGGACTCATTCAGTACCCCTTCCAGATACCCATCATTGCCAACAAAAAACCGCCCTGGGGCGATCGTGCTCTCGCACTGCCCAAGGACGGCTGTAGTTACCGCGGTACCACCTTGATTGGCTGCCGGCTGTCTGTCCGGCATGCCCTCTTTTGCCTGATGTCGCACAGGCGCGCGGCTTCCCTACTCAGCTCGCGTGCGGCCGCGCCATGGGAGACGCCCCCTCTGGCACGGGGAACGCCGCAGGGGCGCGAACGAGCCGTTCAGGTCGCTGCTCGGGAGTGAACTCGGATCTCGTCGCCGCAGACGAGCTCTCAGCCGGCGGCCCGTCCTCTCTGCGCGGCGACGCGTCGAGGCCCGACCTCTCCGTCATCGCATCGGTCGACATGATAGCACAGCTGGCGCGGCGGGCACGCAAGTTCGCCCCGGCGCCGAGCGCATGCCAAAAGGGACAGGCCCTCGCCAAGAGGGACGTACCCTAACGGCACGGCTGAACGTTCGGCGTGCCGCTAGGGTACGTCCCTTTTGGCACGGCGCCGGCATGCCGCGGGTTCGCTTCCGGCCGACGCATGGGTACACTGGGATGCAGTACGCAAACTCGATACCGAGGAGGACCCATGGCCGACACCGACCAGCTCGCACAGCGCCTGGAAGCGCTCGAGAACAAACTCTGGACCCGTTCCTACCTGATGAAGATCGCCGAGTTCGACGGCGCCACGATCGCCCCCGAAAACGGAGCGGCGGCGCGCGGGGAGGCCATGGCGGCGCTCGCCGGGGAGCACCACGAGCTGCTCTGCAGCGAGGACGCCGTCAAGCTCGTAAACGACCTCGAGGACGCCGTCGCATCCGTTGCCGCCACCGACCCCAAGCTCGCCGCCGAGGTGCGCAACCTCGCCCGCGACCAGCGCGAGGCGCGCGCGTTCCCCACCGAGGAGGTCGAGGCCTGGAGCCGTCTCACCTGCGAGGCGGACGCCGTGTGGCACAAAGCCAAAGTGGCGAACGACTGGGCGAGCTTCGAGCCCTATGTCGACCGCATCGTCGAAGCGCTCAAGCGCCAGGCGGCCTACCTGGACGACACCCGCGACCCGTACGACGTGTGGCTCGATCAGTACGAGCGCGGCATGGACGCGGCGGCGTTCGACCGCTTCTTCGCCCAGGTCCGCGAGACCGTGGTCCCGCTCGTCCGCGCCATCGGCGAGCGCGGCGAGCAGCCGGATGCCGACTTCCTCACCGCGCATGTCGACGAGGCGCGCCAGCGCGCGCTCTCCTTCGACCTCATGAAGCTCGTGGGGCTCGACCTCGCCGACACGTGCCTCGCGTTCACCGAGCACCCCTTCTCCGAGGGCTTCGCGGTGGGCGACGCGCGCGTGGCGACGCACATCTACGAGGACAACCTCATGTCCAACGTCTACTCGATCATCCATGAGGCCGGGCACGCCGCTTACGAGCTGGGCGTCGACCCCGCCTACGCGCGCACGTGCCTCGAGGGCGGCACCTCCATGGGCATCCACGAGAGCCAGAGCCGGTTCTTCGAGAACACCGTGGGGCGCAGCCGCGCCTTCATGGGGCCGCTGCTCTCCCTGCTGCGCCGCCACGCGCCCGAGGTGTACGGCGACGTGGACGAGGATACGCTCTACCGCGCGGTGAACATCGCCACGCCGTCCCTGGTCCGCACCGAGGCCGATGAGCTCACCTACCCGCTGCACATCATGATCCGCTACGAGATCGAGCGGAAGCTGTTCGCCGGCGAGGCGACCGCCAAGGACGTGCCGGGGCTCTGGCGCGACCTGACCCGCAGCTACCTGGGCCTCGAAGTCCCCAACGACACCTTGGGCGCGCTCCAGGACACGCACTGGAGCGGCGGCAGCTTCGGCTACTTCCCCACCTACGCCCTGGGCAGCGCCTACGACGCGCAGCTCGTACCGGCCATGGAGCGCGACGGCGTCGACCTCGCGGGCGCCTGCGCGTCGGGCGACCTCGCGGCCGTGCGCGCCTGGCTCAAGGAGAAGATCTGGCGCTGGGGCCGCGGCAAGGACGCCCCCGAGCTCATCCTCGGCGCATGCGGCGCGCCCTTCGACGCGACCTTCTACTGCGATTACCTGTCCGATAAGTTCAGCGCGCTCTACGGCCTGTAGACGGCGGACATCCATGCCCCTCGCGGCCGGGGCGCACATGCCCTCTGACCGGTAAACGAAAGGCGGCGCGCCCGTTATCGGGGCGCGCCGCCTCTTCGTATGCATCCGTCCGTCAAGCCGCGGCGTCCGCCGCCTCGGGGTCCGGACGCTAGAGCTGCTCGGCAGCCTCGCCCGTGCGGGCGGCCTCGGCCGTCGGGGTGACGCGGACCTCGAGGTCCTTGTCGGCGCCCTCGGCGGGGACCGTGACGGTATAGGTGACCGTGATCTCCTCCTGGGGCATGAGCCGCATGTCGCCGAAGAGCACCTGCAGGCCGTTGTGGGTCGCCTCGGCGAGCTGCCCGGAGCTGCAGGTCACATCGGAGATGGACCCGCCCATCGGGGCGTAGAGGTACAGGCGGAGCATCTGCTGGGCCGGCGAGTCCGCGCCGCCGTTGTGCGCCTGCACGTAGGCGGGGAGGTTCTCGGCGTCCTCGAGGCTCATATCGTTCTTCATGGTGACGGTCATGTTGTAGCTCACGGTGCCGTCGGCGTTCTTGAAGGAGCTGCCCTTCATGGCGTCGAGGTTGAGGTACCAGTCGAGCTTCGAATAACTGTAGTTGTTGACGTACACGCCCGTCTGCGGGTCTGAGGCGTCGGTGGGAAGCGCGCCCGTGATGCCGGCCGCCTCGATGGCCTCCTCCTCCTGCTCGTTCGCCATCCACATGAGCAGACGGCCCTCGGAGGCGCCGCGCGACACGGCGGAAGCGAGCTTCGCGATGTCGATATCGTCCAGGCCGCCGAGCAGCTTGTCGAAGGCGGCGTCGGCGACGGAAGCGAAGACGGCGTCCTGCATCTCGTTGTCGGCAGGGTAGTTCCAGTACACCTGGCTGAGCAGGGCCTGCGCTGCGTTGGTGCCGTCGACCTCGGTGCCGTCGATGGCCGTGACGCCGCCCGCCACCTGCAGGATGTACTGCAGGAAGGTCGGGTCGACCGCCACCACGCCGTCGATCTGCACATCATCGTGGTTGAGGCTCCAGAGCTTCGCCGCGAGCCAGGCGCCACGCGGGAAGTCGGGGGTGAAGTAGGAGTCGCCGGAGGTGAAGTCCATCGTCGGCTCATACGGCTGGAAAAGGTTCATCTCCTCGTCGGAGATGGTGATCTGCGCACGCAGGTCGGGATCGGCGACATGCTGGACGCCTTCGAAATCGCCGAGCGAGATGACGCCGTCGGTGACGCTGAGCACGCCCGCGGAACCCGCGAAGCCGCCCTGGGTGCGAATCTCGGCGTTGTTCTCGGCCGTGATCAGGTAGTTGCGCGTCGCACCACCGGCGCCGAGCATCTGGGGAAGCACGGGGGCGATCTTCTCGGACGTGCGCGCGGCGCCGTCGAGCGCCGCAAAGCCGCCCTTGGCGGTCTCGACCAGCTCGGTGACCTGCTCGATATGCGTGTCGCCGATCGCCTGGACGCGCTCGTTGGCCCCGATGAACACCGGGGCGGCGTCGGACAGGGACCCCACGAGCGCCTCGAGCGCACTCATGTTCACAGCGCTGTCGTGGAAGAGCTTGCCGGGAGTCGCGGCGGCGAGGCTCTCGCTGATGGGCAGGACGCCCCCGGACGAAACCCCAGCGAGGGCGTCGACCATGGTGCGCGCGGCGGAGACGTCGCCGCCCAGCACCGGGATGAACGTGGCCGCGGTCCACAGCGGCGAGGAGACCTCGCCCTGGATGGAGACGCAGATCTCATCGAGGCGCCGCGCATCGGCGGGAAGCGTGGTGAAGTCGCCGGAGACGACCTTGTCCTTCACCGACGAGGCCAGAGCGATGGCCTCCTTGGCCTGGCCCTTGACCGAACGCGCGGAATTGAACAGCGCGAATCCGCCGGCGCCGAGGGCGACGACGAGCACCGCGATGACGACGCCCACGATGATCCCCGTGTTGCGGCGGCGCTTCTCGCCGCGGCGATGGCGATGGCGGACGAGCCCCTCGTCGTCCACGGACGCGTCGCCCTCGCCGTAAGGCAGGTTGAAGTCGAAGAACTCCGCCTTCTCGGTCTGCTGTTGGTCCAGGGGCGGCAGGGACGTCCCGCCGGCCTGGGGCGGACGGCGCCTCCCGGATGCTCCCGCCGAGGGCGGGACTGGCCTGCGCACGCCCTGGGCCGCGCGCTGGTCGGGCGTGAGCGGACGGCCGCCGCCCGGCGTGCCGCTGGACCCGGGGCGGGCGCTGGCCGCCGCGGTGAACTCGAACGTGTCCATGCTCGCGCCCATCGGCGAGCGATTGCCCGCGACGGGCTGAACGGGGGCATCGGCCCGGGCGGCGTCGCCGAACGGGCGGTCGGTATTCTGCTCCGTGTCGCCGCCTTTGAAATGCCTACCTGACATAGGACCTCCTCGAAAGGGTTGCTCCTGTTTCTTCACATATCTGCAGAGCAGTATAGAGCAGGCGCGCCGCCTACGCGTAAACTTCAGACGCTCCCTGCCCCGCTCCGCCTGCGCGCTGGACGCGTGGGACAGGGGGATGAAAAAGAAGAAGGGCGCCGCGCAGGCGACGCCCTTCTCGATCGATCGCACCGGCATCCGCTCCGCCCGCCGGCGGTGCGCCGCGAAACGGAGCGTGCCGCGAGGCGGGAGCCCTTACCGGCCCTGCCCCATCAGCTCCTGCAGGTAGCGGAGAATCTCCTCATCCGACAAGCCGCCGTTGCCCGTGTCCTGGGAGACGTCCTCCTGCTCCGCCTGGAGCGCCTCATCGCTCCCGAGCTCCACCTCGACCTGCATCTCGTCCTTGCCGCGCACGACGGTCATGGTCACCTTGTCACCGACTTCGTGCTCACGGAGCTCGATGATGAGCCCGTCCGCGGAAGACACCGCGTCGCCGTCGACGGCGGTAATGATATCGCCCTTCTGGATGCCCGCGGCGGCGGCAGGGCCGTCCGCGGTGACGTCGGACACGTACGCGCCCGCATCGACGGAAAGGCCGTTCTGGCGCGCGTTGAGCGCGTTGACGGTCGCGAGGCTCACGCCCAGGTACGGATGGACGGGCGTCTTGCCGTCGACGATCTGCTCGGCGATGTTGATCGCATAGTTCACGGGGATCGCGAAGCCGACGCCCGAGCTCGAGCCGGAATAGGACTCGATCACGGAGTTGATGCCGATGAGCTCGCCCTTGTCGTTCACCAGGGCGCCGCCAGAGTTGCCGGGATTGATGGCGGCGTCGGTCTGGATCATGTTGGCGTAGATGGACGAGCCGTTGGTGCTCGGCAGCGCCGTGGAGCGATACAGCGCCGAGACGATGCCCGTCGACACCGACTGCTCGTTGCCGAAGGGGCTGCCGATAGCCATGACCCACTCGCCGACCGTCAGCGCATCGGAGTCGCCGACCTCGATCGGGGTGAGGTTGGCGGAGCCGGCGTCCTTCACGCGGATGACGGCAAGGTCGCTCGACTCGTCGGAGCCCAAGAGCTCCGCCTCAAGGCTGGTGCCGTCGTCGAGGGTCACCACGATCCCGGTCGCGCCCTCGATGACGTGGTAGTTGGTGAGGATGTTGCCATCGGTGTCGAGGATGACGCCGCTTCCGATGCTGCCCGAGCCCTCGTCCGACCCGCCCATCGCAAGGCCGGAGGACTCGATCGTGGTGGTGATGGAGACCACGGAGGGCAGCGATTTGGCGGACACGACCTCGGGCAAGGTGGTGTCCTCGGCATCGATGCTGATGTTTTGGGGTGCAGAGGTGTTAGAGACGACCGCCCCCTTGTCGGAGCTGATGTCGAGCGCGCCCGTGAACACGAGCGCGACCATGAGCAGGCCGCCCGCTACGAGGCCAGCGAGCGCGCTCAGGAACACCGGGAGCTTCTTCGCACGGGTCTTGACCACCGTGCGCGTCTCGCGCTCGCAGGCGCCCTGCGCCTGCGCCATGGGCGGGACCGCCGCATGGCGGGGCTCCTCATGCGGCGTCGTCTCGACCTGGACGCGCGGCGGCTGCCCCGACCCGTCCCCCAGCCCGTCAGGACGCTGCGGCGTGTAATCGCTCATCTCGGTTCCTTTCTGTACGGTTCTGTCCCCAACGTTGTACCCCATTCGCGCAGCATGCGGCAGCAGCGGATGCGGAGTTTCAGTTTCTCTTAAGGGCGCTTAAGGGACCCGCGTGGAACGGCTGCCCAGACGGGCCCGTGCGACGGGCGGCCAGCGGGCCCTGAAGGCGGAGGCGCCGGCGCGCTGACGGGGTAGACGCGGTCGAACGCGCCGAACCCCCATCAATCCGGGCGGGCCGGCGCCGACGCGACAGGGCGGAACAGAATGAGGGCGCCCCGCAGGGCGCCCGTGCGCGTCAGCTCTTGAACAGGTACCCGACCCCTCGGACCGTGGTGATGTGCCCGGCGATCTGGGGCCCCACCTTGGACCGGATGCGGCGGATGTGCACGTCGACGGTACGGGTGCCTCCGCAGTACTCGAACCCCCATACGCGATGCAGCAGCACCTCGCGACTGTAGGCGCGGTTGGGATGCGTCGCCAGAAAGCTCAGGAGCGAGTACTCCATGAGCGTGAGGTCGACGGGCTCGTCGTCGAGGTACACCTGGTAGGTAGCGAGATTGATCACCAGGTTGTCGATGCGCAGCACGTCATCGACGGAAAACGCGTCCTCGTCGCCCAGCAGGCGCCGCACGCGGACCTCGAGCTCCGTCTCGCTCGCCCCCGAGCAGATGAAGTCGGCACGGGAGTGCGACGGCATGCGCAGGGACGACAGGGCGTCGTCGTCTGCGATCACGAGCAGCGGGATGCCCCCGCGCTCGTCGAGCCACTTCGCCATCTGCTCGATGCGATCGTTGCGCAAACCGTCCGCATCGAGAACCAGAAGGTCGAAATCGCGCGTCGCCGTCGGGGAATCGGGGGTCGCCGCCGCGACCTCCACGCCGAGGCTCTCCGTGAGGCTCCGGGCGAAATCGAAATAGCGCGTCGTCCTCGCCATATACAAGACGGTCTTTTCTGACATGCTGCACCCCCCTTTTCGGGTAATCATACCAATCGTATTGCCCGTACGCGGCGAAAACGTCGGCAGGGCCGCAAAATGGAACAGCCGCGAGACAGGCGCTCGCCGTGGCGGGCGGCGGCGCGGAGCACGGGCCGCGGCGCGGCGGCTAGGAGTTCGCGAGATACTGCTTGAGCTCCCACTCCGTCACGATGGAGGAGTACTTGCGCCACTCCGAGCGCTTCTTCTTGAGGAAGAAGCCGTGGATGTGCTCGCCCAGCGCGTCCTTCATGAACTCGGAGCCCTCGAACACGTCGAGCGCCTCCTCGAGGCTGCGGGGCAGCGGGGCGCAGCCCATGGCGGTGAGCTCGGCGTCGTCCATCGCGGCCGTAGCGGATTCGAGCTCGGGCGGGAGCTCGAGCTTGCGCGCGATGCCGTCGAGGCCCGCGGCGAGCGTCGCGGCGTTGACGAGGTACGGATTGGCCATGGGGTCGGGACTGCGCAGCTCGATACGGGTGGACAGGTGCTTGCCGGGCTTGTAGACCGGGATGCGAATCATCGCGGAGCGGTTGCGCAGGCCCCAGGTGGCGTGCGTAGGCGTGGTCCCCTCGCCGTTGCAGAGACGCTTGTAGGAGTTGACCGTGGGGTTGGTGATGGCGCTGATCTCGGCCGCGTGGGCGAGGATGCCGGCCATGTAGCTCTTCGCCGTTCCGGACAGGTGGTAGACGGGATCGTCCGCCCCCCAGAAGACGTTGTTGCCGTCGCGGTCGAACAGCGACTGGTGGAGGAACATCGCCGAGGAGGCCTCGTTGGCGATGGGCTTGGGCATGAACGAGGCATGGATGCCCGCCTCGTAGGCCTCGAGGCGAATGATGTGCTTCGCCGTCATGATGGCGTCGGACATGGAGAGCGCCTCGGCGTGGCGCAGGGAGATGCCGTGCTGGGAGTGCCCCGAGCTATGGAAGGTGTACTCCACCGGCACGCTCATCTTCTCGAGCGTGAGGACGGTCGAGCGGCGCAGGTCGCGAGCGGAATCCGACGGCATGAGGTCGAAATAGCCCACCTCGTCGAGCGGCTCGGGCGTATGCTCGTCCGGGAAGTAGTAGAACTCGAGCTCCGCGCCCACGTTCATGATGAAGCCGGCCTCCTCGGCACGGTAGAACATGCGGCGGAGACACTCGCGCGAATCGCCCTCGAACGGCTTGCGGTCGGGAGTGCAGATGTCGCAGAAGATCCGCGCGACGCCGTCCTGGTCGGGTCGCCACGGGAGCACCTGGAAGGTGGAGGGGTCCGGGAAGGCGAGCATATCGGACTCCTCCGGGGCGGTGAACCCCTCGATGGCGGACCCGTCGAAGCCGATGCCCTCGTCGAAGGCGACCTCCAGATCCTCCGGAGCGATGGCGAAGCTCTTGAGGCGGCCGAGCACGTCGACGAACCACAGTCGGATGAACCGGATGTTGCGCTCCTCGACGGTGCGGAGCACGAAATCGATGTTCTGCTGCTGATCCATGGGGGCACCCTTCACGATGCGCGGACGCGCACGGTCATATCGTTACCGTGCGATTGTTCCATATCTTTGTTTCCGCACGGTTTCCCGCGCCCGGTGGACGGCGGGGCTTCGGGACTCAATCGCCCGCCGTGCGCGACGAGCGGCCGGAGCGCTCATCGACCGCCCCGGACCAGAAGACGGCCGCCCGGGCATCGCCGAGCGGCCGTCATGGGACGCATCTCGCATAGGGGCGCCGGCCCCTGAGCGCGGCGCTACGAACGCCCGCCCATCCCTTGGGAAAGCCGCTCGGCGACCTTGTCGACGCCCTCGCACGCGGGGCAGCCACGGCGGGGGCCCGAGGCGCATGACGCGCAGGAACCGCCCGAGCAGTCGCCGCAGGTGCCCTTCTTGCGAACGCGAAGGACGACCGCGACGAAGGCGGCGGCGATCCCGCCGAGGATGACGATATCGATAGGGCCCATATCCGGCTCCTCTCTACGCGTAGGATCGACAATAGTTTACCAAAGATAACTCATAGGGGCGCCCGCGCCGGGACTTCACGGAACCGGCGCGAGCGCGGCGGGAGTCGCCTATGCCGCAGAGGCGGCCGCGGCGGCGGAGGCGGGCTCGGCGTCGCCCCAGGCACCCTTGGGCATGGGGCGGAACAGCTGGAACAGGATGGCAAGCGCGCACACGGCGGCAACCGCGGTCCAGATGCTGAAGACGCCCTGGGCGGCGAGGTAGAACTGGTTGATCATAAGGCCCACGACCCAGGCGAAACCGCACTCGTAGCCCAGCGCGACGGCGGTCCACTTGGCAGAGTTCATCTGGGCGCGGATGGTGCCCATGGCAGCGAAGCACGGGGCGCACAGCAGGTTGAAGGCGCCGAAGGCGGCGATGGCGCCGGCGCTGGGGAAGAGCGCGGCGAACGCGGCCCACAGGCTCGGGTCGGTCTCGGTGGCGTCGGCCAGATGCAGCAGCGACGCGGCAGTGGCCATAACGTTCTCCTTGGCGACCAGGCCCGTGATGGACATGGCCGTCGCCTGCCAGGAATCGAAGCCAAGCGGCGCGAAGACCCACGCGAGCAGGCCGGCGAGCGAGGCGAGCAGCGAGTAGTCGGTGAACTCCTCCGGAATGCCCTCCATGGCGGGCAGGTAGCCGAAGGCGCCGTCGAACAGGCCAAAGTTGGACAGGAACCACACCACGATGGTGGAAGCGAAGATGATGGTGAAGGCCTTCTTGACGTAGGCGCTCACGCGCTCCCACACATGCAGCGCCCAGCTGCGAGCACTCGGCATGTGGTAGCTCGGCAGCTCCATCACGAACGGGGTGGGACGGCCGGCGAAGAGCTTCGTCTTCTTGAGCATGATGCCGGAGACGATGACGGCGACGACGCCCAGGAAGTAGAAGAGCGGCGCGATCCAGGTGGACTCCGCGTCGCCGATGAGCGCGCCCATGACGAGCGCGATCACGGGCAGCTTGGCGCCGCAGGGAATGAACGTGGTGGTCATGACCGTCATGCGACGGTCCTTCTCGTTCTCGATGGTCTTGGTGGCGAGCACGCCGGGCACGCCGCAGCCCGTGGAGACGAGCATGGGGATGAAGGACTTGCCGGACAGGCCGAAGCGGCGGAAGATGCGGTCCATCACAAACGCGACGCGGGCCATGTAGCCGCAATCCTCGAGGAAGGAGAGCAGAACGAAGAGGACGAACATCTGCGGGATGAAGCCCAGCACGGCGCCCACGCCGGCCACGATGCCGTCGCAGACCAGGGAGATGACCATGTCGGACGCGCCGGCGGCCGCGAGCCAGCCCTCGAAGAGCGTCGGCACGGACGGCATGGCGGCGCCGAACAGTTCCCACCCGTCGCCAAAGAGGTTGTCGTTCACCCAGTCGGTCATCGAGGTACCGAATGTGGAGATGGCCAGGTAGTACACGCCGAACATGATGAGGGCGAAGATGGGCAGGCCGAGCCAGCGGTTGGTGACGACGCGGTCGATCTTCTCCGAGGTGCTCATCTTGGCGGGCGCGCGATGCAGGCACCCGTCGATGATATGGACGATGACGGCGTAGCGCTCGCCGGTGATGATGGACTCCGCGTCGTCGTCGCAGTCGGCCTCGCACTGGGCGATGAGGGTCTCGATCTTCTGCGCGGCAGCGTCCGTCAACTTGATTGCAGACGCGGCATCCGAGTCGCGCTCGAACATCTTGACGGCGTAGTAGCGGCGGCGATTTGCAGCGACGGATGCGGGCAGCTGCGATTCGATATGCTGCAGCACGTCTTCGATTGCGGAATCAAACGCATGGCGCTGACCGAAACCCTTTGTGGCGGCAGCGGTCTTCGCCTTGTCGATCAGGGTGTCGATGCCATCGTTCTTCAACGCGGAGACCATGACGACCGGGCAGCCGAGCGCCCGCTCCAGGCGCGCGACGTCGATGGTGTCCCCGCTCTTCTTGACCAGGTCGGCCATGTTGAGGGCGACCACCACAGGCAGCCCCGTCTCGATAACCTGGAGCGCGAGGTACAGGTTGCGCTCCAGATTGGTAGCGTCAACCACCTGCACCACAACATCCGCCTCGCCGCTCATAAGGTAGTCGCGCGACACCTGCTCTTCCGGGCTATACGGAGACAACGAGTAGATGCCCGGAAGGTCCGTGACGACGACATCCTTGTCTGCCAGCAAGCGCGCCTGCTTCTTCTCGACCGTCACGCCCGGCCAGTTGCCCACGTAGCCGTTCTGGCCCGTGATCAAGTTGAACAGCGTGGTTTTACCGCAGTTGGGGTTGCCCGCCAACGCGATATGAATCTGGGATTCCGCCATGATTCCTTCTTTCACAATAAGGCTTTGAGATTCGAGTGATTCCTGAGCAGGCCCTCGGACTGACGGGGAGAAAACGGCGGCGACGGCAGCTCGGATGCCGAAGGTACGCGCACGCCCTGCCCGCTGTCCCGTTATATGTTAGATTGGGCTAACTCTACCTGCAAAAAGAAGCGTCCGCGGTCTACTCGACCTCCACGATCGCCGCCTCCTCCTTGCGGATCGAAAGCTCGTATCCGCGCACGGTGATCTGGACGGGGTCGCCCAGCGGGGCGACCTTCACCACCTTGAACGCGGTGCCCTTGATGAGCCCCATGTCCATGAGATGGCGGCGCAGCGCGCCCGCTCCGTGCAGCTTGACGATGACGGAGCTATCCCCCACCGCCACATCTCCCAGCGTCTTCATACTTCCCCCTCTCGGTTGTTGTTCCATAGCGCCGCGCGGGATTCATCCAGCCCGTCAAGCGACCATGACGTTTTTCGCCACCTTGGCGTCCAAGCCGAAGCGGGCCCCCTTGACGAGCACGATGATGTTGCCACCGCCCGACGTGACCACATGCACCTGCGACCCCTCGACGAAACCGAGCGTCTCCAGGTGCCGTTTGACATCTAACGCGCCCTTCACGCGCGAAACCGTCACCGTTTCGCCGGCGCGCGCCAGCGAAAGCGGCATCGCCGGCATCTGCGGACCCTGAGGCATCCACGACCACCGCCCTTCAGAAGTTAGCCTCGGCTGTGTTCACCTAGGTAAACTAACACTCCATGCGAGCAAAGGGAACCCTTATTGCTTATTTGCCTGAAATTTTATTGTGTGCGTTCACGGCCACATTCCCGCCGCCTCAAAAGGAGCAGGCACGAATTGGAGACGGCGAGACGAAAAAGGAATGGGCGCTTTCCCGAGTTGGCGGAGGCTGCAGGCGCGCAAGCCGTGCCATGCTCAAAAAAACGCGCCCAACCCCACTTTGACGCCCTAGCGGTCCAAGAGGTCCAAAACGCGGCGCTTATGGTCAAGGAAGGCGGACGTGAGCGCGAACGAGGCGCGCTCGGAGCGCGGGCAGGCGATTCGCTCGCAGCCCACGACGCGCGCCGGCTCGCCGCGCTGCGGGGCGCCGCGCATGACGAAGATCGCATCCGCGAGCTTGATCGCCTCGTCGATGTCGTGGGTCACCACCAGCGCCGTGGTGCCGCAGGTATCGGCCACGTCGAGGAACCACTCATGCATATCAGCCTTGGTGAACGCGTCGAGCGCGGAGAACGGCTCGTCGAGCAGCATGAACTCGCTCGAGAACAGGTAGCTGCGCAGCAGGGCGGCGCGCTGGCGCATGCCGCCCGAGAGCTCGGCGGGCCATCTGTCCTGGGTTCCCTCGAGGCCGAACATTCCGAGCAGCCCGCGTGCCCGGTCGCGGGCGGATTCGCGCGTCTCGCCTTTGAGCACCAGGGGCAGCGAGACGTTATCCAGGATGGTTTTATGGGGCAGAAGCAGGTCCTTTTGCAGCATGTAAGCGAGGTTGCCGGGCCTGCCGGTGATGTCGCGTCCATCGAGGAGCACGCGGCCCGACCGGGGACGGGAAAGTCCGGCGACCACATGGAACAACGTGGTCTTGCCGCAGCCCGACGGCCCCAGGAGACAGGCGACCTGGCCGGATGCCACGTGCAGGTCGATGCCGTCCAGCACATCGATGCCACCGAAGCCTTGGGAAACCCCCTCTATGTCGAGACTCGCCATGCCTTCCTCCCCATCCCGTCTCGTCCGCGAGCACCGGTGCCGCCGCCCGGGCGAGCGGCGGCACCGGGTCGCACCGCAAGGAGCACGCTACGCGCCCATGAATTCCGTCGTCATGCCTGCACCCGGCTCGACCTTGGGCGCAAAGCCCTGCTCGGAGACCCAGGCGAAGAAGGCGTCCCAGCGCTGCGGGTCGATCTCTCCCCAGCTGGAGGCGTCCGCCTGGTACTGGTCGGCGAGGTAGGCCTGGCTCGCGTGGACGAGCTCGCTTTCGAGCTCGGGGGCCGCCTCGAGCAGGATCTCCGCCGCGCCGTCCGGATCCTTGATGCAGTCCTCGTAGCCCGCGCGCGTGGCGTCCATGAAGGCCTTGACCGTATCGGGATCGCTCTCGATGAGGTCGTTGTTGGCGATGATGACGGGCGTGTAGTAATCGAAGACCGCGTCGATGTCGGCGAACGCGAAGTAATTGGTGTCCAGGCCGGCGAGACGGCACTTCTCCCCCGCCCAGGCCCAATAGATCCAGATGCTGTCCACCTGATCGGTGGACAGCGCGGTCACCTCGTCGGTCACCGTGGAGGGCACCATCTCGACCTGGCTGAAGTCCCCGCCGTCCGCCTCGACGCAACGCTGGATCACGCCCTGCTCGATAGGCATCTCCCAGGTGGCGTACGTGTGGCCGGCCATCTTGGCGGGGCTCGTGATGCCCTTGTCCTTCATGCTGATGATGCCCGAGGTGTTGTGCTGGATGATGGCGGCCACAGCCGTGACGGGCAGCGCGGCGTCGCCGGAGACGTACGCCGCCATGGTGTCCTGGAAGGTCACGCCGAACTGGGCGTCGCCTGCGGCGACCAGCGGGTCCGCACCGTTCTCGGGAGCCTGGAGGATCTCGACGTCCAGGCCGGCATCCTTGTAGTAGCCCTTCTTCTGGGCGACGTAGATGCCCGTATGGTTGGTGTTGGGGGTCCAGTCCAGGGCAAAGGTCACCTTGGTGAGGCCGCCCTGAGTTTTGCCGGAACCCGCCGGTGCGCCGACGCCGCCGCCCGCGCATCCCGTCAGCGCGGTCGCGCCGGCAAGGCCCAGCCCCGCCAGGCCCGCGCGCACGAAACCGCGGCGGCTCATGGCGGACTGCATGGTGAACATGGTGTTGGAATGCATGATGGATCCTATTCCCCCTGGTCGCCCTTGACGCGCTCCCAGGGCATAACGATGCGGCGAACGGCCTCGACCGCCCACATGAGCACGAGGCTCAGGGCGGAGATGAGGAAGATCACCGCGAACATCTTGTCGAATGAGTACGCCTTGCGCACGCGCGTCATGTAGACGCCGAGGCCGGAGAATCCCCCCAGCCACTCGGCGATGACCGCGCCCACGATGGCATAGGCCGCCGAGATCTTGAGCCCGCTGAAGAACTGCGGCAAGGCCGCGGGAATCTTCACATGGCGCATGATCTGCCAACGGGAAGCGCCCATAGAGCGCATGAGGTCTATCTCGTCCGGATCGACGGAGCGGAAACCGCCGAGCAGCCCCACCGTGATGGGAAAGAACGTCGCCACCACGATGAGGACGACCTTGGGCAGCATGCCGTAGCCGAACCACAGCACCAAAAGCGGCGCGATGGCGACCGTGGGGATCGTCTGGGTAAGCACCACCAGCGGGTAGAAGGCGCGGTAGAGAAGCTCGAAACGGTCCATCGCAACGGCAGCGAGAGTTCCCAGCGCGATACCCGCGGCAAGCCCGATGCCCGCCTCCGCGAGCGTGGTCACCGCATGGGATGCGAGCAGGGGCCAATCCCCCACCAGTGCGCGCAGCACGGCAACGGGGCTGGGCAGCAGGAACGGCGGCACGACGCCCGCGGAGCACGCGCCCTGCCAGATTGCGAGCAACGCGACCAGCGTGATCGGCGCGGCAGCAACGAGCCATCGTCCGCCGCGCGCGGACGACGCCGTCAATCGCGCGCCCGCGCGGGCTCCGGTGCGCTCGGTCCCTTCGCTCGATACGGCCTGCCGGGACGATCCGGACGAAGGGCGCATGCTAGCGCTCGTCCTGGTGATACTTGGTGATCTTCTCCTCCGTGGTGAGGACCCCTTCCTCGGGTGCGAAGAAAATCTTGACGTAGGTCGCCACCTCGGGGGCGCCGGCCTCGGTGCAGATGCGGCTCACACCCGCCACGACCTCCATGCAGGCATCGTACTCGCCCTGGATGGTCGTCTCGAACGGCCCCACGTAGGCATCGGGGAACTTGGTCTGGATGTAGGCAATCGCCTCGTCGACGATGCGGCACACCTCGTCGTTTCCGCCCACGCGCTGGGGCAGCACCTGGATTGCTACGCTTGCTTCCATGAGCTTCCTTTCCGAGGCCGCAAAAAAGCGGGCCCCTTCTTCTCGTAGGGGCCCGCTCGGCGCGCTTCGGTTGCTCTTGGAGCGAGGCTGCTCGATCCCTACGCCGGCATTACCCGGATCAGGTTGCGGGTCGAAACGGTGCGGGCGCGCTCCGGCGGACGCCGAATCGCTGCCGCGGGTTTCCTCTCAGCCGACCTCCGCCAGCTCCCCGTTGGTACGCAGGTGAGTATAGCACTCGCAACCCGCAGGCATGGCGTTTATGGACAATCCGCTCAGAGCGGTGTGATCGCGGTGCAATCGACGGGCCACGCCTTGCAAACCGCCATATTGCACCAGAGGAGAACGCCGCAGTGAGCCTGAGGCGAGCATGCGAAGCCGATGATATCGCCCCGATGTCGAGCTTGCGGCACGACCCACCACGTTTTTCGTATAGATAATCAGGGGTGCTTTGTATACCTTTACCGTGGCAATTTCCTGACCTGCGCATTTACTCGCACGCAGCAAGGGCCTACTCGACAGAATTGAAAACGAGTACGAAAAACGCTATAGGTTCGCTTTTGCGCGCCCTCCGAGCGCGACCGACATTCCGCATCCCATCAGAACGGCGGCGCCACGGCACCTGCTCGCGCCATGCACACCCCGCATCCCGGAACGACAGAATGCGGGTCAATGCATGAGGATTTCACCTGAACATGAGGCAAGGGACCCGTCTCCCAACGAGTCACTTCAACAATGAGGGGCCCGCCGTAACACTTCATGCGTGACCACGGCCTCGGACGGGACGAGGGCGGCTCTCAAATTAGGGACAGGCACCAAATTGAGGCGCGAATCGATGATGCAGGCGCCCAATGGCTTGACGACAGGTCGAGTTGCCGAGTTACCCGGGCTGTCAGCAAATCATGATGTTCTAGCAAGCCATCCATGCATCACCCAGATGGAAGGTCCTCGGCCACTCGTACATCATGATTTCCCGGCACGCCTCGTCTTTCCGATCGAACAAGAAGCGCCGCACGGCGATTCGTGCGGCGCTTCGCATGCAGACGTTATTTACGCCCGCCTCAATTTAGTGCCTGTCCCTACATTGAGGCGGAGTGCTTCGAGAAGCGGCTATTCCATGCGGAGGCCAACTTCCTTCAACTGGCGCGCGGAGACGGCGCTCGGCGCATCGGACATGAGGTCGGAACCGGAGCTGGTCTTGGGGAACGCCATGACCTCGCGGATGGAATCGGCGCCGGCCAGCAGCATGCAGACGCGGTCGAGGCCGAGTGCGAAACCGCCCATGGGGGGAGCGCCAAACTCGAGGGCGTCCATGAGGAAGCCAAACTGCTCGCGCGCGCCCTCGATGGTGAAGCCGAGCATCTCGAGCATGGCGAGCTGCATCTCCGAGTTGTGGATGCGCATGCCGCCACCGCCCGCCTCGTAGCCGTCCATGACGAAGTCGTACGTGCAGGAACCCGCGGCCAGCGGATCGGCCTTGATGGCCTCGAGGTCGTCGGTGCTGGGCAGGGTGAAGGGCTGGTGCTCGGCCTCGTAAGCGCCACGCTCCTCGTCCCAGTGGAACAGCGGGAAGTTGACGACCCACAGGAAGTCGTGGCCCTCGCGGGGCAGCTCGAGCGCATCGGCCATGTGGTTGCGCATGCCGCCGAGGATCTCGTCGGCGCCCTTGCGGTCGGCGACGGCGAACATCACGAGGTCGCCGGGCTGGGCATCCATCTCGGCGCGCAGCGCGGCCATCTCCTCGTCGGTGAAGAAC
>DBFEBE010000055.1:0-12615 GCA_048318985.1 Collinsella sp. | reverse complement strand
TCCGGAGCTCGTCATCCGTACGTCAGGGGAGTTTCGCGTCTCCAATTACCTGCTCTGGCAGATAGCCTATGCGGAATTCTTTATCACCGATACGTATTGGCCGGATTTCGACCGGTGGGGCCTTATTCGCGCGATCCTTTCGTTCCAGGGGCGTGATCGCCGTTTCGGCGGCCTGTCCGCAAGCAAATAACCGTTAGCAGTTCGTCATAGGAGCCGTCTTGGACACCAAAGACATCAACGCCGATACGCCCAACAAGAAGGGCGCAAGCAGTCGCATGCACTCGTTTCTCGTGCGCGCGGGCTTCGGTCTCATCTATGCAGGCCTGTTCATCGCATGCCTTCTGCTCGGGACGATTCCCACCGCCGTGTTCATTTCTGCCATGAGCTGGCTGTGCTGCTACGAGTTCTTCCGTATGGTCAGGTTGGACGGCAAGGTACCTAACGAGTTCCTCGGGCTCGTGGCTGCGGTCCTTTTCCCGCTCTCGGTGCTTGTCGACGCCGTGTGGCTCACGGTCCTCAACTTCCTGCTCGTCCTTTCTCTTGGCCTCTGGTACGTCTGGACTCCGCGCACGCGCATGGCCGACGTCGCCGTCACGGCATTCGGCCCCATCTACACCGGCTACATGCTTTCTGCCGTCGTCTTGCTCCGCGAAGCCGTGCCCGGCTTCCCAGGGGCCCTGCTCTCGATCGGTGTCTGCGCCTCGCTTTGGATCAGCGACTCGTTCGCCTATATGGTCGGAAGCCGACTCGGTAAGCACAAGATGGCTCCCAAGATCTCTCCCAACAAGAGCTGGGAGGGCTTCGTCGGCGGTCTCGTCGGGTCCGTTCTCATCTGGATGATTCTTTGGGCTACGGGCCTTTACGGTTTCGATCTCTGGTTCGCCGTGCTCGCCGGCGTCGTCATCGGAATCATGGGTGTCTTCGGCGACCTTATCGAAAGCAGGATCAAGCGCGGCGTCGGCGTCAAGGATTCGGGCAATCTGATCCCCGGTCACGGCGGCATGCTCGATCGATCCGACTCCCTGATCTTCGGTTGCATCACCGCGTACCTGCTTCTGCATATCGGGGGTGTGCTGTAGATGGCTCGCCTGGATTCCGCGCCCCGCCTACGCGTCGCGATCCTCGGCTGCACCGGTTCGATCGGCAAGCAGGCGCTCGACGTCTGCCGCCAGCATGCCGATTCGCTCGAGGTCGTCGCCCTGACCGCCCATTCCCGCACCGCGGAGCTCGTCGCAAGCGCGCGCGAGGTCAACGCGCGCCAGGTGGTCGTCACCGACCCCGACCATGCCTCCGATCCGGTGCTCACCGAGCTCCCCGTCACCTGCTCCCTGCTCAGCGGCAAGGAAGGGGTCCTCGACCTGGTCCGACGCGATGACGTGGACTGCGTCCTGAACGCCATCGTGGGGTCGGCCGGCCTCGAGGCGAGCTATGCCGCCCTGAAAGCCGGGAAGCGCCTCGCGCTCGCCAACAAGGAGTCCCTCGTCGTGGGCGGCGATCTTCTCATGCCGCTCGCCGCGCCGGGGCAGCTTCTCCCGGTCGACTCCGAGCACAACGCGATCTTCCAATGCCTCATGGGCGACAACCCGCGCGATGCCCACTGCATTTGGCTGACGTGCTCGGGAGGTCCGTTCTTCGGACGGACCGAAGCGGAGCTCTCCCGCGTGACCGTCCACGACGCGCTCGCGCACCCCACGTGGAGCATGGGGGCGAAGATCACCATCGATTCCGCGACGCTCATGAACAAAGGTCTCGAGCGCATCGAGGCCATGCATCTGTTCGGGATGCCCTTGGACGACATCCGCGTGCTCATCCAGCGGCAATCCAAGATCCACTCGATGGTCGAGTTCGCCGACGGCTCGGTCATCGCCCATCTCGGCGCCTCCGATATGCGCATCCCTATCCAATTCGCCCTATCCTATCCCGAGCGCTGGGATACCCCGGCACCCCGTGTCGATTTCCGTCAGCTCGGCTCCCTGGAGTTCGCCGCGCCCGACAACGAGGCGTTCTCCTGCCTCGCGCTCGCCGAGCGCGCCGGCAAGGAGGGCCGTACCTTGCCGTGCGTCCTGAATGCCGCGAACGAGGTCGCCGTCGACGCGTTCCTTCGCGAGCGCTGCTCGTTCACCGATATCGCCCGCATCGTCGAATCCACGATGGACGCCCACCGCATCGAGGACATCGAGTCCATCCAGCAGCTTCGGGCCATCGACATCTGGGCCCGCGAGCGGGCGCGCTATGCGCTGTCCTCCCTCGACCGTGCATAGGGGGTGCCCTCCGTGCTCTCCGTTCTTTCGTCGATCTTCTGGGGCCTTATGACCCTTTCGGTGCTCGTCTTCGTCCACGAAGGCGGGCATTTCTTGGCGGCTCGAGCCTGCGGCGTCCGCGTCACCGAGTTCTTCTTGGGCCTTCCATGCCGGTTCAGGCTGGAGCGCCGATCGCGAGCCTGCGGAACCGTGTTCGGCGTGACGCCCCTGCTGCTCGGCGGCTACGCCGCGATTGCCGGCATGGACCCGGAGACCTCTCCGCATGCCGCATCCGTTCTCGGGCACATCCACCGCCGTGGGACCGCAGACGTCGACGAGATCGCCGACGAGCTGGGTCTCGATCCCGCTGACGTGCTCGATGCCTGCGGGGAGCTGCTCGCGATGGGCTCCATCGTCGGCGCCGGCTCCGATCAGGTGCCTCTCGACTCAGCATATATGCCCATGCGCTACGCCGCCGCACCGCGCGACCGGTCGGGCAACACCGTTCTCGACGGCCGCGCGTTCGCGCGAGAGGAAGCGACCGCCGAGGGGGAGCCTTGGGATTCCGCTTTGACCGACGAGCAGTTCCTCGCACTCGAGCGCTCCCGCACCTATCAGGGGGTCGGCTTCACGAAGCGCGCGCTCATGTTGCTCGCCGGCATCGCGGTCAACGTTTTCTGCGGCATGCTGCTGCTCATGAGCGTCTACAGCGTCGTCGGCGTCCAAGCCGTCTCCGACGTGAACGTCCTCGGGTCCGTGGAGGAGGGCTCCCCGGCCTGGAATGCCGGGTTGAGGCCGGGCGACAAGATCCTGGCGATCGACGGCTCGGTCACCGAAACCTGGTCAGACATGCTCGACGCCATATCGCGGTCCAAGCCTGGCGGGGATATCGACTTCACCTATGACCGCTCGGGCGCCCGCGAGACCGTCGGCGTGCGCCCCGGAGATGACGGCATGGTCGGCGTCGGGGCCACCTTGACGACCGTCCGTCTCGACCCGGGCGAGTCGCTGCGGGTCTCTTGGGCCTATGTCGTGCAGACGGTGCAGGGCGTCCTGCGCCTGCTGCAGCCGGCGCACACGATGGAGGTGCTCGACAGCTCCACCTCGGTTGTCGGCATATCGGTCATGTCGGCGCAGGCCGCAGCCGCCGGCCCCGCAGCCTATCTCTCGTTCGCAGGCCTCATCTCCCTCTCGCTCGGGTTCATGAACCTGCTGCCGATACCGCCGCTTGACGGCGGGAAGCTCGTCATCGAGGTCGTCCAAGCGGTTCTGCGCCGCCCGGTCCCCGTGAGGATCCAGAACCTCGTTTCCTATCTCGGTATCGCTCTGTTCGGATTGATGTTCGTCTACATGCTGCGAGCCGACATTCTTCGACTGCTGTAGGAGGGCGCTATGACCACCGTGAATGCTCGAGACCTTACCCGCCCGGTCTGCGTCGGCCCGGTTCAGATAGGCGGAGGGGCGCCCGTCGTCGTCCAATCCATGACCTGTACGTCCACGTTGGATGCAGACGCCACCCTCGCCCAGGTGCGCGCCCTTGCGGAGGCGGGCTGCGACGTCGTTCGCGTGACCGTTCCGTCCGCCGCCGCGCTCGATCCCTTTGCCCGCATCTGCGCCGAGTCGCCCGTGCCCATCGTCGCCGACATCCATTTCGACTACCGCCTCGCCATCGGGGCCGTACGCGCCGGTGCGGCTAAGCTGCGCATCAATCCTGGAAACATAGGCGACTGGGACCGCGTCGACGCGGTCATCGATGCGGCGGGGGAGGCCGGTGCGGCGATCAGGATCGGCGTCAACGCCGGCTCCCTCGACGAGCGCATCGCCGCTCGCGACGACCTCACGCAACCGGAAAAGCTCGTCGCCTCGTCCCTTGAGTTCGTCGAGCACTTCGAGTCACGCGGGTTCACCGATATCGTCCTTTCCGCGAAGGCCCACAGCGTCGCCACCACCCTCGAGGCGTACCGCGCGCTCTCCCGTGAGCTCCCGAGCGTCCCGCTTCATCTCGGCGTCACCGAGGCGGGCACCGTGCGCCAGGGTACCGTCAAGAGCGCCGTCGCCCTCGGCATCCTGCTATCAGAGGGCATCGGTGACACCATGCGGGTTTCGCTCACCGCCGATCCCATCGAGGAGCCCCCGGTATGCTGGGGAATCCTCTCTGCCCTGGGACTGAGGCGAAGAGGCCCCGAGCTCGTCAGCTGTCCGACATGCGGCAGGACCCAGGTCGACCTCATCGGTCTTGCCGAGCAGGTGGGGGAGCGCCTGCGCTGCTGCGACAAGCCCATCTCCGTCGCGGTCATGGGCTGCGTGGTGAACGGTCCGGGAGAGGCTTCCGACGCGGATGTGGGCGTCGCGTGCGGTCGCGGCGTGGGGATGGTCTTCCGACGCGGTGAGGTCGTCAGGAAGGTCCCCGAATCGCAGATCGTCGATGCGCTCATGGAGGAAATCGAGAAGCTCTAACCTGCTATCATTGATGCATTTGAAGTTTTGATCACAAGGAGGTCGCCGTGTCGAAGACCCGCGCCATGAAGATGTCCAGCCTCTACGCTCCCACGCTCAAGGAGGATCCCGCCGAGGCCGAGCTCGCCAGCCATCGGCTGCTGCTGCGCGCCGGCATGATCCGCAAGCAGGCGGCGGGCTTGTACAGCTATCTCCCGCTTGCCTGGCGCTCCTTGAAGAAGATCGAGGATATCGTGCGCGATGAGATGGACTCCGCGGGTGCTCAGGAGCTCCTGATGCCCATGGTCGTCGATGGCGGCCTTTGGCACGAGAGCGGTCGCTGGAACGCCTATGGTCCCGAGCTCATGCGCATGAAGGACCGCCATGACCGCGAGTTCGTGCTCGGTCCGACGCATGAGGAGACCATTACCGATCTGGTCAAGAACGAGCTGCGCTCCTACAAGCAGCTTCCCGTGAACCTCTATCAGATCCAGGACAAGTTCCGCGATGAGATGCGTCCTCGCTTCGGCTTGATGCGCGGCCGCGAGTTCATCATGAAGGACGGCTACTCGTTCTCCGCTACCCAGGAGAGCCTGCAGGAGATCTACGACGATATGAAGGATGCATACGCCCGCATCTGCGAGCGCTGCGGATTGAAGGCCCTTCCCGTCGTCGCCGATTCGGGGCAGATCGGCGGCGATACCTCCGTCGAGTTCATGGCGCTCGCCGATGCCGGCGAGGCCAGCTTGGTATATTGCGATGCCTGCGGCTTTGCCGCCGATGACGAAGCCGCCGTCACCACGATCGTCGTTACCGAGGGCCCCGGCGACGGTACCCTTCAGAAGGTCCATACGCCCGGCCTGGGAACCATCGAAGCGGTCGCGGATTTCTTCGGCTTCCCCGAGAACGGGACGCGCAAGTCCCTCGCGCTCGTCGCAGAGGACGGGACCAAGGTCGTCGCGATCGTGCCGGGCGATCATGAGCTGAACGAGTGCAAGGCTGAGAAGCTGTTTGGCGAGTACCACATGATGAGCGAGGAGGAGCTCCAGGAGGCAGGGCTGTTCAAGGGCTTCATCGGTCCCGTGAACCTTCCCGATGGCATCCGCCTTGTCGTCGACGAGTCGCTGCGCGAGTCCCGTAGCTGGGCATGCGGCGCCAACGAGGTCGACTACCACTTCACCGGTGCATGCCCCGAGCGTGATTTCACGGTCGATCAGTGGGCGGACCTCGTAACCGTCCACGAGGGCGATGTGTGCCCGCATTGCGGACGTCCGCTCAAGGGCGCCCGCGGCATCGAGGTCTCCCAGGTGTTCCAGCTCGGTACGAAGTATTCCGAGGCCATGGGGGCCACCTTCGCCGACGAGAACGGCGAAGAGAAGCCCTTCATCATGGGCTGCTACGGCGTCGGCGTCTCGCGTACGCTCGCGGCCGTCGTCGAACAGCATAATGACGAGCACGGTATCATCTGGCCCGTCTCCATCGCGCCGTATGAGGTTTCCGTCATCCCCCTGGATCCCAAGCTCGAAGCTTGCGCCGAGGCGTGCTCCGAGATCGTCGACAGGCTCGTCGAGTCCGGCATCGAGGTCATCGTTGACGATCGCGACGAGCGTCCGGGCGTGAAGTTCGCCGACAACGACCTCATGGGCTTCCCGTTCCAGATCGTGATCGGCAAGCGCGGACTCAAGAACGGAACGGTAGAGCTCAAGGACCGCTCGACGGGCGAGCGCGAAGACGTATCCATCGAGGCTGTTTCCTCCAAGGTCGCGGAACTCGTTCTCGCACAGCGCCGCTAAACTCCATTACGTCGTCTCTTGCTGCGAAAGGGCGTCCCGGTTTCTGCCGAGGCGCCCTGCTTTTCTGTAGGGTGCGATCACGGGGCCATCATCGGTCGCCTCCGAAACGAGGGGCGCTGACAGTCAATCTAGCTGCAGGAATCACTCATTTGACTCGGTACCGCAAATCTTTTTGAAAAAGTGCTTGCGCATGTCGTTTCATTCCCGTATAGTACTTTGTCGTTGCAAGGGGGCGTAGCTCAGCTGGGAGAGCGCTTGACTGGCAGTCAAGAGGTCAGGGGTTCGATCCCCCTCGTCTCCACCACTTGCTTCACTCTTCTCTTCATGGGGGCGTAGCTCAGCTGGGAGAGCGCTTGACTGGCAGTCAAGAGGTCAGGGGTTCGATCCCCCTCGTCTCCACCATGAGATTTAGGGCCTCCGGGAAACCGGAGGCCTTTTTTCTAGGGATGGAGCATGTGTCGCACGTGGTAACCATATCGGGCTCTTGGCGCAACGGTTAGCGCAGGGGACTCATAATCCCTGGGTTCTGGGTTCGAATCCCGGAGGGCCCACCAAGACATCATGAGACCGGGGGCCGAACCCCGGTCTTTTTCGTTTTCAACCGCTTTCGCCCCGCTCGTCAGGCAGTGGGGGCGAGCCTCGCACCACAGTCGCCCTCGTGCCCTCAGCGGGAACATCCCATCCCGTGCCGCGACGCGTTGCGGCCGGCCCGCAGGCCGCGAAGGAACGCTGTCATGCAGGAAACTTCCGCGTGCATGGAGCCCCTCCGGTGCGCCCGGGCGGATCGCGCCCATCCGTCGCCTCCCGTCAAGAGAGGAGGTCCATAGCGCCCGTCGACATCTCCGACCCGTGCTCGTTGCTTCAATTGCCGTCCATTTTTTCAAAATGATGTTGCAACGCACCTTGCATGCGTGGTAGTATTCTCCTTGCTGAAAAGCACGGGCGATTGGCTCAGGGGTAGAGCATATCCTTCACACGGATGGGGTCACAAGTTCGAATCTTGTATCGCCCACCATCACATTCGAAAGGCTCCAGATTTCTGGGGCCTTTTTGCTATGCAGATACGTCTGATTGGTTTGCCATGATTCTTCTCGTCGACAAGATCGAAAAGTCGTACGGCGCGCGCACGCTCTTCTCAGGAGCCTCGTTCCAGATCAACCCGGGAGAGCGCTACGCCCTCGTCGGGCCCAACGGAGCGGGAAAGACCACGATGCTCAAGATCATCATGGGCATCGATTCCCCGGACGCGGGCACGATCACCTATGCCAAAGACGTCAACGTCGGCTATCTCGAGCAGGAGACCAAGCTCGCCAGCGATTCAACCATTCTCCGCGAGGTCATGGACGCCGCGATTGAGATTCGCGCTCTCGGCGCGCGCGCCGAGGAGCTCCAGCTCGCCATTGCCGAAGCCGGCCAGGACACCGACCTGTCCCCCCTGCTTGAAGAGTACGGCCACGTCCAGGACCGATTCGAGCGCCTGGGCGGATACGAGCTCGAGAGCAACGCGCGACAGATCCTCACCGGCCTCGGCTTCGGCGTCGAGGACTTCGACCGCCCGTGTTCCGAGTTCTCGGGCGGCTGGCAGATGCGCATCGCGCTCGCGAAGCTCTTTCTTCGCAGACCCGACCTGCTGCTCCTCGACGAGCCGACCAACCATCTCGATCTGGAGAGCGTGCAGTGGCTGCGCGGGTTCATCTCCGCATACGAGGGGGCCGTCCTCATCGTCTCCCATGACCGCGCCTTCATGGACGCATGCGTCGACCATGTGGCTGCGCTCGAGAACCGACGCGTCACCACGTATACGGGAAACTATTCCTCCTACCTCAAGCAGCGCGAGGACAACCTCGAGCAGATGCGCGCCAAGCGCGCCGCGCAGGAGCGCGAGATCGCCCACATGCAGGTCTTTGTAGACAAATTCCGCTACAAGCCCACCAAAGCCGCCCAGGCGCAGGAGCGCATGCGCCGCATCGAGCAGATCAAGAGCGAGCTCGTGATCCTGCCCGAGGGGCACAAGCACGTCGAGTTCAAGTTTCCGGACCCGCCGCGTTCCGGCGACCTGGTCGCCGCACTCGAAGGCGTATCCAAGGCGTACGACGGCAAGGCGGTCTATAGCGGCCTCGATCTCAAGCTCTACCGCGGGGACCACGTGGCGCTCGTCGGTCCAAACGGCGCCGGTAAGTCCACGCTGCTCAAGATGCTCGCGGGCGTCGAGGCCCCCACTTCCGGATCTCGCGAGCTCGGCGCCCACGTGGGTGTCGCCTACTACGCTCAGCACCAGCTGGAGGGCCTGAAGGAGTCCAACACGGTGCTTCAGGAGATCGACTCGGTCGCGCCGACGTGGACCGTGCCGCAGCAGCGAAGCTTGCTTGGCGCCTTCCTGTTCTCAGGCGAGGACGTCGACAAGCGCGTCGGCGTGCTCTCCGGTGGCGAGCGTGCGCGCCTCGCCTTGGCAAAGATGCTCGTCGCCCCCGAGGCCCTGCTCTGCCTCGACGAGCCCACCAACCACCTCGACATCGACTCCGTGGACATGCTCGAGAGCGCTCTGCGCAACTTTCCCGGAACGCTCGTTCTCATCAGCCACGACGAGCACCTCGTCCGCTCCGTGGCGAACCGCGTCGTGGATATCCGCGATGGCAAGATGACGGTCTTCGACGGTGATTACGACTATTACCTGTTCAAGCGCGAGGATCTCGCCCAGCGGGTAGCCGACCAGGCCGTATCCCCCGCACGCCAAGAAACGCGCGACGTGGAGCCGAAGCGCCCCGAGGCGGAAATCCGCGAGGGCGGAAAGAAGACGCGCGAGCAGCGCCGCGCCGAGGCCGAGGCGCGCGCCGCGCTCAACCGCCGCCTCAAGACGACCAAGGACCGCCTGAAGAAGGTGGAACGGGAGCTAGAATCCAAGCGCGCCCGTTACGATGAGCTCATGGCCCTCATGGCCTCCGAGGACCTGTACGCCGACCAGGAGGCCTTCTCGTCTGCTCTCGCGGAATACAACGGGCTCAAGCAGCAGCTGCCTGCGCTCGAGGATGAATGGCTCGTGCTCTCCGAGACGATCGAGGAGGAGACGGAACGTGGACTCGCGTAGGGCCTTGGCCATCTTCTTGACCGTCCTGAGCGGCGCCTTCCGCATCGGAGGGGTGCTCATGGCTGCGCTCACGGCGATCCTCTGCTTTCCCGGCGTCTCAGCTCGGCTCAACCTGGTGGGGTTCGTCATCGACCTCTCCCGGTCCCTCCCCGAGCTCATCTCGGGCTACGGCCTTATCACCTCGCCTTTCGGAGGGGTGTTCCGTCTCGATTTCGCCCTTGTCGCCTGCTTCCTGCTCGTTCTCGACTATATCTTCCAGCGCGCTTCGCGCGCGCTGCGTTAGGAGCTGAGCCCGTGGACCTGACCTACCTGATCTCCAGCGCGCTCGCCGTCATCGGCGGCATCGTCATACATGAAAGCACGCACGCACTGGCCGCCTACGCGCTCGGCGACCGCACAGCGCGGTCCCGGGGACGCGTCTCGCTGAACCCCCTGGCCCATATCGACCCGTTCGGAACCATACTGCTCCCGCTTCTCATGATGGCTGCCGGTGGGCCCGTGTTCGCCTTTGCAAAGCCCGTCCCCGTCTACCTCGGCAACTTGAAGCACCCCAAGCGAGACGAGGTCATCGTCTCGTTCGCCGGCCCCGCTTCCAACCTGCTTCTCGCCTGCGCGGCCGCGCTCGTCCTCAAGATGCTCATAGGGGCTTCAGCCCCGGGCCCGGTGGGGGGAGGGACGGTAGATGCGCTCGTCTACTTCTGCCTGACTTGCATCTCCGTCAACCTGTCCCTCGCGTTTTTCAACCTCATACCCCTGCCGCCCCTTGACGGCTCATCCATTCTTGTCCCGTTTTTGCACGGAGGCGCCCTGGAGGCGTACTACCGGGTCCAGGCCTACGCGATGCCCATCCTGATCGCCGTGCTCTACCTGCTTCCCTCCATTCTTCATATCGACCTGGTCGGCCTCTATTTCGGTTTCACGGTGGACCCTCTGTTCGGCATGCTCGTGAGGTTCGCGCTCGGCGCGTAGTGCGCTAGACTGGAAGGTCGATGCACCGTCCTGTCTGGGAACTGAGGGGAGAAGATGTCTTACCGAATCTCGACGCAAGCCTATTCGGGTCCGTTCGACCTGCTTCTTCAACTCGTCAGCAGGCAGAAAGTCGATATCGGGTCCATCTCCATCACGGAGGTCTCCGAGCAATACCTCGCCGAGGTCGAACGGCTTGAGGCCGTCGACCTGGACGTCGCTAGCGATTTCCTGCTGGTCGCGGCGACGCTTCTGGATATCAAGGCCGCCTCACTCGTTCCGGACGAGCGACCCAAGGCCGCGATCGACGAGGAGGACCTCGACGAGCTCTCCGGCCTCGACGGAGATGCGCTGAGGGAGGTCCTGATCGCGCGCCTCATCGCGTACAAGCAGTTCAAGAGCGCCGCTGCTGCGCTCGGCTCGCGCATGGAGTCGGAAAGCAGGATGCACCCCCGCGTTGCCGGTCCTGACCCTGAGTTCCTGAACCTCATGCCCGACTACCTCGCCGGGATCACGCTGCGCGGACTCGCGGTCATCTGTGCCGACCTCGACGGGAGGCGCGAGACGTTCCTGCTCGAGGCCGAGCATGTGGCGCCCCATCGCGTCCCCCTCGAGCTCACGGTCGCCTCGGTGGACCGTGTCACCATGACCCGTCCGCACCTCACGTTCAGCGAGCTGCTCGACGGCGACGCCACCACCGAGCAGCTCGTGGCGACGTTTCTCGCCATCCTCGAGCTCGCGAAGCGCGGGTCCGTCACGTTGACCCAAGAAGAGAATTTCGGAACCATCGCCATCGACCGTGTCGAGGGCGCTGCGGAGTATCGCCCCGGCGATGCGCTGACTATCGAGGAGGCCTGATTTGTCTGAACTTCAAGCCCTGGACGCATCGTCGCTCAAGGGCGCCCTCGAGGCGCTTCTCCTTGTCTCGAGCGACCCGGTGAGCGCCGCCTCACTCGCCTCCGCGCTCGAGATCGCACCGGGCGAGGCGGCGTCTATGCTCGCCGAGCTCAAAGTCGAATACGAGGAGGCGAACCGCGGCTTCCAGCTCCGCGAGGTCGCGGGCGGCTGGAGGCTCTTCACCCACCCCGCATATCACGACCGGGTCGAAGCATACGTTCTGTCCTGGGATACCCAACGGCTCTCCCAGGCGGCGCTCGAGACGCTCGCCGTCGTCGCCTACCATCAGCCCGTCACGCGCGAGATGGTCAAGGGCATCCGCGGCGTCAACTCCGACGGCGTGATCTCATCCCTCGTGGACAAGGGCCTCATCCGCGAACTCGGCCGTGACGCCCAGCGGGGCGGAGCGATCATCTACGGAACCACCGCGGCGTTCCTCGAGAAGTTCGGGCTTCGGAGCACCAAGGACCTGCCCGACCTCGAGCAGTTCGCGCCCGACGAGCAGTCGCGGCAGTTCATCCGCGAGCGCCTGAGCGGACGCTCGATACAGTCCGCGCTCGAAGAGGCCGAGGAGGACCTCGATGAGGAGCGCGATCTGCTCGATGTTGACGAGGAAGCGGGAAGCACGGGTGATGCGGATGTGTAGCGCGCCCATGCCGCCGCGCGACCCGGCGACCGGAGAGCTCATCGTCCCCATGCGGCTCCAGCGCTTCCTCGCCCGGGCGGGCGTCGCGAGCAGGCGCGGTTCGGAGGACCTCATGACGGCCGGCCGCGTCACCGTCAACGGCTCCGTCGCCTCCGAACTCGGCTTCAAGGTCGATCCGGCCCGCGACGAGGTGCGGGTCGACGGGCACCTCGTCGCATGGGGCGCCGCCCCGGTGACGCTCATGCTCAACAAGCCCTCCGGCTTCCTGACCTCGATGAGCGACCCGTTCGGGCGCCCGTGCGTATCCGAGCTCGTCCCCTGCGAGCGGTATCCCGGGCTGTTTCCGGTCGGACGCCTGGACCTCGACACCACCGGCCTGCTCGTCTTCAGCACGGACGGCAACTTGGGCCAGGGGCTCCTGCATCCCTCGCGACACGTATGGAAGACCTATTGGGCGCTATGCGACGGCCGCGTCCGCGACGCCGAGCTCGATGCGTTGAGACAGGGCATCGAGCTCGGCGTCGCGGACGCGGCCGTCGCATAGCGCCCAAT
>DBFEBE010000054.1:0-14121 GCA_048318985.1 Collinsella sp. | reverse complement strand
GCGGTGTCGGGCGCCGCCTCGGAGACTTTGGTCGCAGCGGGGGCGTCGGCCGTCTTCGCTGTCGCCTTGGGCGCGACGGGAGCCGTCTGGGCCGCGGGGGGCTCCGGCGCGCTTGCGGCGGCGGGGGCGGTGTCGGCCGCCTTCTTCGCCGTGGACGTCGTACGGCGAGGCTTGGCCGACGCCTTGGCCGCGGGCTTTACGGTCTCAGCCGCGGCGACCGGCTTATCGGCCGCATCGGTCGCGCCGGCCGCCGTCTTCGCTGCGGTCGTGCGGGCGGTCGCAGCCTTCTTCGCGGCCGGGCGTTTCGCGGGCGTCTTCTTCACGGGTTCCGTCTCGGTGCCCTGGGCGGCGGGGGCTGCGGTGCCGTCCTCGGTGGCCTTGGGCGCGCGCTTGGAGGCAGTTTTCCTTGCGGGAGCCTTCTTGGCGGGCGCGGCATCGGCTTCCTCCGCGGGCTTGGTGGCGCGGGTCGCCTTGCGCGCCGCGGGCTTCTTCGGCTCGACGGGGGCGTCTTCCGCGCCTGCGGGCTCGGCGGCAGCGGGCGCCGCGACCTTCCTCGTGCGCGTCCGCTTGGGGGCTGGGGCCTTTTCACCGGCCTCTTCCGCGCTCTTCTGAGCCTTGGTGCTGGCTGGCGTCTTCGCTGCGGTCTTGGTTGAGGTCTTGCGTGGGCGCGCGGGCTTCTTTGCCGGCTTGGCGGCGGTTTCCGCCGCTGCCGCCTGCTCGGCGAGCAGCGCCTCGACGCCGGGGCGCATGTCGGGCCGCAGGTCGAGATAGAGGTTCATGTAGTCGCCGGCCGAGCGCTTCCAGCTGAAATCGGCCTCCATGGCCTGCGTGACGAGCGCATCCCATGCGGCGCGGTCGTCCCAGAACAGGCGGGCGGCGCGGAACACCGCGTCTCCCATCTCATCACCGTTGAAGTGCGCGAAGGAGAAGCCCGTGCCCTCGCCGGTGTACTGGTTGTAGGGGGTGACGGTGTCCTTCAGGCCACCGGTCTCGCGAACGATGGGCAGCGTGCCGTAGCGCATGGCGATGATCTGGGAGAGGCCGCAGGGCTCGAAGAGCGACGGCATGAGGAACATGTCCGCTGCGGCGTACATGCGCTGGGACAGCGCAGGGTCGAACTGTATGCGCGCGGCCATCTGGCCCGGATAGGTGCGCTCGAAGTAGCGGAGCGCCTCCTCGTAGTCGTAATCGCCGGTTCCCAGGATCGCCACTTGGACGCCGCCGGACAGAATGCGGTCGAGCGCGTAGGTTACGAGGTCCATGCCCTTCTGGCGCGTGAGCCGGGTGACCATGACCAGGAGCGGCCGGTCGTCGCGCACCTCGAGGCCGAGCTCGCGTTGCAGGGCGGCTTTGCACGCGGCCTTGCCGGAGCGGTCGGCGGGGGTGTAGGTCGCCTCGATGCGCGGGTCGGTCGCTGGGTCGTTGCGGACGACGTCGATGCCGTTCAGGATGCCGTGCAGGATGTCGCGGCGGCGGCACAGGGCGCCGTCCAGGCCCTCGCCGTACTCGGGCGTGCAGATCTCGGCGGCGTAGGTGGGGGAGACGGTGCCGATGGCATCGGAGTAGTTGATGGCGCCGAGCATGTAGTTGATGGAGCGGTCGTCGCAGCGGAGCTGCCGAACCGCCGGCTCGATGTGCGACAGCCCGAGGACGTCGCCGAGCAGCATGTCGGTGAACTGGCCCTGGAAGGCGATGTTGTGGATGGAGAACACGCACTTCACGTTCTCGTAGACGGGATGGCCCTGGTAGAACTCGCGGAGAAACACGGGGGCCAGCGCGGTGTGCCAGTCGTTGCAGTGCAGGACGTCGCACGTGAAGCCGTCGGGAAGGTACTGCAGGCTCTCGCAAACCGCTTTCGAGAAGTAGGCGAAGCGCTCGCCGTCGTCAAAGAACCCGTACGGGTAGCTGCGGCCGAAGTAGCGTTCGTTGTCGATGAAGATGTACGTGACGCCATCGTGCACGAGGCGCTCGAGCCCGCAGTACTCGTTGCGCCAGCCGAGGGGCACGTAGAACTCCCCGACGTGCTCCATCTGCGTTTTGTACTCATCGGAGATCGTCGCGTACTTGGGGACCATGACGATGACGTCGGCCCCCGCGGCGTTCAGGGCGCAGGGCAGGGAGCCGGCGACGTCGCCGAGCCCGCCGGTCTTCACGAAGGGCGCCGCCTCGGCGCTGGCGAACACGACGCCCAGGCGATGCGGTGTGGTGTCTGGCATGTGAGGTCCTTTCACGATGGATATGAGGAAAGCCGGCGCCGTCGCTCCGTCAACGGTAGCGACGACGCCGGCTGCGTTCGCGGCGTTGCCGCGGCGGCTAGTCGATGATGACCGTCTTCTTGGCGATCACGGGCGCTTTGGCGACCACCAGGGTCGCATCGGGCGTTCCGCGGAGCTCGGTGCCCGCGGGGACGACGTTGTTCTTATCGATGATGGCGTTCTCGACGCGCGCTCCGGACTTGATCACGACGCCCTGCATCACGATGCTGTTCGTGACACTCGCCCCATGCTCGACCACGACGCCGCGCGAGAGGATCGAGTTGCGGACGGTGCCCTTGATGGCGCAGCCTGCGGAGATGAGCGAGTTGCAGGCGACGCTGCCGTTGGTGTACTTCGCCGGGGGAGCGTCATGGGCCTTGGTGAGAATCGGGCGGTCGGGGCAGAAGAGCTTGTCGTTGAGAGTAGGGTTAAGCAGATCCATCGAGCGCTGGAAGTAGGACTCCTCGTCGAAGATGCCGAGCGACAGGCCCTTGAACTCGTAGCTGCATACATCGATGCGGCCGAATTCGGGTTCGAGCGCATGGAACAGATCGAGGTAATCCATCGCGCCGCAGCGGTCGATGATCTGGAGCAGCACCTCGCGGTTGATGATGGCGCAATCAAGGAACTTGTTGTCCCCGTAGCAGCATCCGGGGTGCAGGGCCTTCACGCGGCCGGCCTCGCCGATCTCGAGCGAGGTGACGTCCTCGTCATGGGCACGCTCGGCCTTGGTGTAGACCATGGTCGCGTGGGCGCCGGAGCGCTCGTGGGCCTCGATGATCTCGGCGAGATCGAGGTTGTAGATGATGTTGCAGCCCATCATGACGACATAGGGCTTGTCGGAGCGCTGGAACAGCATCTTGTTGGAGATGATGTCGCGGAGCAGGAAGCACATGCCCTCCTTGGAGGACCCGAAGGCGTTGCCGGGCAGCATGAACAGGCCGCCCTTCTTGCGGTCGAGCATCCAGTCGCGGCCGCTGCCCAGATGGTCGATAAGGGCGCGGTAGTTGCCCGGCATGACGATGCCGACGGTCTTGATACCGGCGTTCGCCATGTTGGAGAGCGGGAAGTCGACGAGGCGATAGCGACCGAAGATCGGCAGCGCCGCGAAGGGGCGCTCGTCGAGCAGCTTGGTGCGGGTGCGGCAGGTATAGTTCGCGGTAATGTAACCGAGGGCCTTACGGTTGATCATCGGTTCATTCCCCCTTCCCGATGACGACGTCGTTTCCGACGACGGCGGTGTCCTTCGTGGCGTCGACGCTTCCGAGCTTCACGCCCTCTTCGACGACGGAGTTCTCTCCCAGGATGGCACGCACGACGTGCGCGCCGGCCTTCACGCGCGCTCCCGGCAGGAGCACGGAGTCCTCGACCACGGCGCGCTCGTCGACGACGGCGTCCGTGGAGAGGATGGAGTGCCGCACGGTGCCGAACACCTTGCAGCCGTTGGAGATCAGGCAGTCATCGACGCGCGCCTCGGGCCCGATGTAGTGCGGGGGCCGGGTGGTGATGTTGCTCATGATCGGGAAGCTCTTGTCGTAGAGGTCGAACTCGGGGTTCTCGCCGAGGAGGTCCATGGACGTCTCGTGGAAGCTCGAGATGGTGCCGACGTCCTTCCAGAAGCCGTGGAACTCGTAGCAGTACAGGCGCCCGTCGTTCTCAAGGAGCTTCGGGATGATGTCCTTGCCGAAGTCGTGGCTGCTGCGCGCGTCCAGAGCGTCCTCCTCGAGCGCGTTCAGCAGGACGTCCGTGTTGAAGATGTAGATGCCCATGGACGCCAGGTTGGAATCGGGCTTCTCCGGCTTCTCGGTGAACTTGACGATGCGGTCGTCATCGTCCTTGGTGATGATGCCGAAGCGGCTCGCCTCCTCCCAGGGCACGGGCATGACGGAGACGGTGAGGTCGGCGCCGTGCTCGATGTGGGACTTGAGCATCTTGCGGTAGTCCATGCGGTACAGGTGGTCTCCCGAGAGGATCAGGACGTAGGCGGGATCGTGCTCGCGGATGTAGCCGATGTTCTGCATCACCGCGTCAGCCGTGCCCGCATACCAGCTTCCGCCCTCCTGCGTGGCGTAGGGCGGAAGGATGGAGACGCCCGCCCCGCGCTCGTCGAGATCCCACGCCTCGCCGGAGCCGACGTAGGTGTTCAGCAGGTACGGACGGTACTGCGTGAGCACGCCGACGGTATCGATCCCCGAGTTGGAGCAGTTCGAGAGCGAAAAGTCGATAATCCTGAACTTTCCGCCGAAGCTGACGGCCGGCTTGGCGATCTTGGAGGTGAGCGCCCCCAATCTGCTTCCCTGTCCTCCTGCGAGGAGCATCGCGATGCATTCTTTCTTGCTCATCGAATTCTCCCTTGTATCCGTGCTTCAATAGAATGCTCAAGGGCGCCTGCGGCCCGTGTCGCGGGCGCCCGTGGTGCCGTTGTTGCGCGCTAGGCGCGCCAGATCTCGTCTCGGTACTGGCGGATGGTGCGGTCCGAGGAGAAGTGTCCCGAGTTCGCGATGTTGGCGAGCGCCATGCGCTGCCAGGCGCGCGCGTCGTCGTAGCTTGCGGTCAACTCGGTCCACGCCCTCATGTAGTCCGCGAAGTCCGCGAGGACGAAGTCGTAGTCGTTGTTGTTCATGAGCTCGGCGTGGATGGACTCGAAGTTGCCCGACAGACGGCTGTAGGTGCCGTCGGTGAGGTGGGCGACGACGCGTCCGATGCCGTCGCGGTCGGCGTTGACCACGTCCCAGGCGAAGTAGTTGCCCGAGCGAAGGGCCTCGACCTCCTCGACCTCCATGCCGAAAATCTTCTCGTTCTCGCGTCCGGCGAGCTCGGCGATCTCGATGTTGGCCCCGTCGAGTGTCCCGAGCGTGATCGCGCCGTTCATCATGAGCTTCATGTTCGAGGTGCCCGAAGCCTCCTTGCCCGCCGTGGAGATCTGCTCGGAGATCTCGGTCGCAGGGTAGATGAGCTGCGCGTTGGAGACCGCGAAGTTGGGGATGAACACGACCTTGATCGTATCGTTGACGCGCTCGTCGTTGTTGATGACGTCCGCTACGGAGTTGATCAGGCGGATGACCTCCTTCGCGAACGTGTAGGCGCTGGCGGCCTTGCCCGAGAAGATGAAGGTCGTCTTATGGGGTTTGAAGGAGGGGTCGTCCAGCATGCGATCGTACAGGTACATGACCTTGAAGATATTCAGAAGCTGACGCTTGTACGCGTGGAACCGCTTGACCTGAACGTCGAAGATGGAATCGACGTCGACGGTCACACCGCAGGTGCGCTCGATGTAGGCGGCGAGGCGCTCCTTGTTCGCGCGCTTGGACGCTGCAAGCCCGTCGAGGAATGTCTCGTCGTCGGAGAAGGCCTCGAGCTTCTTGAGCTCTGCGGCGTCGCGGTACCATCCGTCCCCGATGCGCTCGGTGATGAGCGCGGAAAGCGTGGGGTTGGCGTTTCCCAGAAAGCGGCGCGGCGAGATGCCGTTGGTCTTGTTGTTGAATTTCTCCGGCATGAGCTCGTAGAAATCATGCAGCGTCTCGCGCTCGAGGATATCGGTGTGCAGCTGGGCGACGCCGTTGACGGAGTGGCTGCAGATGACGGAGAGGTTCGCCATGCGGACCTGGCCGTCCCACAGGATGGCGGTGCTGCGCATCTTCTCCTGCCAGCCCTCGATGTCGCGGGGGAAGGACTCCATGTAGCGGCGGTTGATCTCGTCGATGATCATGTAGACGCGCGGGAGGAGGCGGCGGAACGTGTCGATCGGCCACTTCTCGAGGGCCTCGGGCAGCACGGTGTGGTTCGTGTAGGAGACCGAGCGGGTGACGAGGTCCCATGCGGTGTCCCAGTCGAGGCCCTCCTCATCCATGAACAGGCGCATGAGCTCGGCACCGCACATGGCGGGATGGGTGTCGTTGGTGTGGATCGCTACGAGGTCGGGGAACCGTTCCCAGGCATCGGCGCCGTAATCGAGCTTGAAGGTGCGCAGGATGGAGGCGAGTCCCGCGGAGACGAACAGGTACTCCTGCTTGAGCCTCAGAATACGGCCGTGCTCGCCCGCGTCGTTGGGGTAGAGGATCTCGGAGATGGCCTCGACGTCGGTGCGGAACTTGTTGGCGCGTGCGTAGTCGCCCGCGTTGAAAGCGTCGAGGTCGAAGTAGGCTCCGGCGGGCTGGGCGCTCCAGAGGCGCAGGCGGTTGACGGTCTCGCCGCCGTAGCCGACGATCGGCACGTCGTAGGGGATGGCGGCGACGAGCTCACCGCCCTCGGTGGTGAAGGAGAAGGTTCCGTCCGCATCTTCGTGGCGCACGACATCGCCCCCGAAGCGCACGAGGACGCGGCTCTCGGGGTGCGCGGTCTCCCAGGGATAGCCGTTCTCGAGCCAGTTGTCGGTCACCTCGACCTGCCGGCCGTCGACGATCTTCTGGCGGAACAGGCCGTAGCGGTAGCGCATGCCGTTGCCGAAGCCGAGGATACCCTCGCTCGCCATGGAGTCGAGGAAGCAGGCGGCAAGACGGCCGAGTCCGCCGTTGCCGAGGCCGGGGTCGACCTCCTCGGACAGCAGTTCGTCGAGGGAGATGCCCATCTCCGAGAGACCCTCTTCGACAAGGTCGCGTACGCCGTAGTTCAACAGGTAGTTATCGAGGAGCGGGCCGATGAGGAACTCAAGGGAGAAGTAGTAGACCTTCTTCTTGTCGCTGCGCCCGTTCTCCGAGTCGCTGGCGGCGAACTGGCGGTTCGCGCGCGACGCGATGAGCTTGGCGAGCGCGCGGTACTGTTCGGCGCCGTGCGCGGAATCGATGTCCTTGCCCACCTCGGCCATGATCATGGCCCGATAGGCGTCCTTGAACTCGTCGGTGGTCTCGAATAGCTTGCTCATTGATGGGTTCTCCTTGTGAATGCTAGTTGTCGGTTCGCGCCGAGCGGGTGGAGGCCGTTCCCGCCGACGCCTTCTTGGCGCGGGCGGCCGGTTTGGCCGCCGTCTTCTTGGATGCCGCCTTCTTCGCTCCTGAAGCCGACGTCTTCGCGGCGGCGGACGTTGCTTTCGCCACCGTTGACTTCGTCTTCGCCGGCGCGGTCTCGCCGACATCTGCGGACGACTTGGCCCCGCTGGCGTTCTGGCGCGTTGCCGCCGTCTTCTTCGAGGCGGCGCGCTTCGCCTTGGGCTTGTTCTTGCTCGGTCCGCGGCGCTTCAGGATGATGCCGGCGAGCGGCGGGATGGTGAGCTCGATGGAGTTCTCGCGGCCGTGCATCGGCTCCTCGACGCTCGAGACGAGCCTGCGGTTGCCCTTGCCCGAGCCCCCGAAGGCGACGTCGTCTGAGTTGAAGATCTCGGCCCAGGCTCCCTCGCGGGGCACGCCGATGCGATAGGTCTGGTAGTAGGCGGGGTTGAAGTTGATGACGACGATGAGGTCGTCTGCCGCCTTCTTGCCGTGACGCACATAGGAGACGATGGACTGCTCGGTGTTGTCCGCGTCGATCCACTCGAACCCTTCGGGGGCGTAGGCGTACTCGTAGAGCGCTGGCTCGGACGTGTACAGATGGTTGAGCGCGCGGATGAACTCGCGATGCTTCGCGTGCGTCTCGTGCTCCTCGGCGAGGAACCACTGGATGGACTCGTAGTAGCGCCATTCGATGAACTGGGCGATCTCGTTGCCCATGAAGTTGAGCTTGGCGCCCGGATGGGTCATCTGCCAGAAGGCGAGCGTGCGGAGTCCTGCGAACTGGCGCCACCAATCGCCCGGCATGCGCCCGATGAGTGAGCACTTGCCGTGGACGACCTCGTCGTGGGAGAGGGGCAGGATGTAGTTCTCGCTGTAGGCGTACATGAGCGAGAACGTGAGCAGCCCGTGGTTGCCCGGCCTCCAGGGGAAGTCGGTCTGCATGTAGTGCAGCGTGTCGTTCATCCAGCCCATGTCCCACTTGTAGTGGAAGCTGAGGCCGCCGTCCTCGGCGGGGTAGGTCACGAGCGGCCAGGCGGTCGATTCCTCGGCCATCATCATGACGTCGGGGAAGGCGCGCTCGACGGTCGTGTTGACCTGGCGGATGAAGGCGGAGGCGTCCAGGTCCTCCTCGGTGCCGTACTCGTTGAACTTCTTGTCGGCGGGGTTGTCGACGCCGAAGTTGAGGTAGAGCATGCTCGAGACGCCGTCCATGCGGATGCCGTCGGCATGGAACATGTCGATCCAGAACAGGGCGTTGGAGACGAGGAAGCTCCGGACCTCGCCGCGGCCGAAGTCGAACTTGTGCGTTCCCCAGTTGGGATGGATCTCCCGCTCGTACAGCATGTGGCCGTTGAACGTGGCGAGACCCTGCGCGTCGGCGCAGAAGCCCCCGGGCACCCAGTCGAGGATCACGCCGATGCCCGCTGCGTGGCAGGCGTCGATGAAGTGCATGAGCTGCTTGGGCTCGCCGTAGCGCGCCGTCGCCGAGAAGTAGCCGGTGTCCTGGTAGCCCCAGGAGCCGTCGAAGGGGTGCTCCTGGATCGGGAGCACCTCGATATGGGTGTAGCCCATGTCGCGGACGTATTCGACGAGTTCGACGGAGAGCTCGTTGTAGGTGTAGTACGTGCCGCGCTGGGCTGGGAACTGGTCCATGGGCCCAGGCCAGGTGCCGTCTTCGCGGGGCTCTCCCTGGGGCTCGTCCCCGTGGCGCTTCCAGCTTCCCAGGTGAACCTCGTAGATGTTGAGCGGTCGCTCCATGTGCGGCGTCGCCGAGCGCTCGGCGAGCCAGGCGGAGTCATGCCAGGAATAGCCGGTGATGTCCATGAGGCGCGACGCGGTGCCCGGGGCCACCTCGGACCAGAACGCATAGGGGTCCGCCTTGTAGAGGACATCGCCGTCCTCGGTCGCGATCGCGTACTTGTAGAGCGCGCCCTGCTCCAGACCGGGCACGAACGCCTGCCACAGCGTGCTGGAGAGCACGGGCTCCATGGGCGTGGCGTCGGCATCCCATCCGTTGAAGTCGCCGACGACGCTGACGCCGGCGACATCGGGCGCCCATACGCAGAAGCGCCATCCCTCGACGCCGTCTTGGACATCGGGGTGCGCGCCCATCTTCTCCCAGCTGCGGTTCCAGGTGCCGCAGGAGAACAGGTGGACGTCGTCTTCGGTGATGATGAGGCAGGGTTTCTGCTCGGCGGCAGGGTCGGCTGCGTTGGAGACGGTTTCACGTGCAGGTTTCACTCGTACTTCCAATCACTGCGGGCTTGGTTGAAGCCGTGGTCTTGCTGAGAAAGCAGCGCCCTCGCACCGGCATATCGTATGTCGGCACGCGGGGCCATATAAAACATAGCACTTAGGCATCAATTCGTCGTGCGACAGCTGGTTCGGGGGCCTTTTCGACCATCCATCGATGCATGGAGGAATTATGTGCTCACTTATGCTAGAGTGAACGGTTGATGTGCCGGCGAAGATGTGACGCCGTGCGCAACCGACGGCGGAGATGCCGTGCCGCCGTGTGGCGGCTCCGTACCCCCGGTGCCGCGCGCACCCCTTCTGAAAGGCGCTTATGTCTACTCAAGACGCTGCTTTCCCCCGTGCATGCATCTTCGATTGCGACGGTACGCTCCTGCGTTCCATGGGCATGTGGCTGGATGCCGAGCCCGCGGTTCTCGCCACGTACGGCTACGAGACCACATCCGACGACTTCCATGAGTTCGAGCCCCTTTCCGTCGCCGACGCCTGCGAGGGGTACCACCGTAAATGGGGGGTCGGAAAAGATGGTGCAGAAGTCTACGGCCGACTGATAGAGATCCTGGGGGACGGCTACCGCACGAAGGTCACCTGCCGCGAGGGCGTCCCGGCTTTCATCGAGGAGCTCGACCGCGCCGGCGTTCCCATGGCGATCGCCACCTCCACGCCTGCCCCGCTCGTCCGGGCCGGGCTTGCCGCCAACGGCCTCGACCGGTATTTCGACATCATCGTCACGACGGCCGACGCGGGCGCCTCCAAGGATCATCCCGATGTCTACGATCTCGCCCTCGAGCGCCTGTGCTCATCTCGCGGCATCGCGGTTCCCCCGCGCGAGAGCGTCTGGGTGTTCGAGGACGCCGTGTTCGGTCTCATCAGCTCCGGCGCGGCCGGTTACCGCCGTGTGGGCATCTACGACGTCGAGGGCCGTCAGACGCGCGAGGACATCTTTGCGAACTGCGAGATCGGCGTCGATGAGTTCTCCGAGCTCTCGCTCGCGACGTTGCGCTCGTACGGGGAGTAGACCCGTATGCGCGTCCTGATCGTCGGAGGGTCTCCGGAACCCTGCTCTCCAGAAACCCTTTGCGCGGCGGCGTCCGGGTGCGATGCCGTCGTCGCCGTCGACCGCGGTCTCGATGCGCTGCGCGCCGCCGCGCTTCACTGCGACCTCTTCTGCGGGGACGCCGATTCCGTTAGCGAGCAGGGCGCCGCGCTCGTCGCGTGCGCGGAGGGCGACGGGCCCTCATCGGGTTCGTTTGCGGTCGAGCGGTACAACCCGCATAAGGACTATACGGACCTCTCCCTGGCGCTGCGCGCCGTCCGCGAGCGCTGGGGCTCGTGCGCGGTCAGGGCGACGTGCCTGACAGGCGGCGCGCCCGACCACTACTTGGCCGCCCTCGGCCGCTTGGTGGCTTGGGACGGTCCCGTCGAGCTTTACGAGGACGGCCTGTCGGGGAGGATCTTGCGAGCCGGCGACAGCTGGACGATTGGCGAACGGGTCGGTTGCAGGTTCTCGTTCGTTCCCTTGTCCGCCGATGCCGAGGTGAGCGAACGCGGCATGAGATGGGAGCTCGACCACCGTCGCTGCGCGCTTCTCGAGGACCTGGGAATCTCTAACGTCATCGAGGATCCCACGGCAACCGTGGCCTGCCATGAGGGCGTCGTGGGCGCCTGGGTGTTCAAGAGGCCCTGACGGGCCGCCGTGCCCCGCTCCGCTCGGCGCGCTTTCGAAGATTGCCCCCATGTGCGGGTGAGCCTATCGGCTCCTGCGCGCGGGGGCTGTTCCATGACGATCGCCGCCCGGGCACCTCGGAAGGCCTTCGCACATCAGCGCTTGACCTCCGTGCTGTCTTCGCATCGACAGAAATCCGCCCTCCTGCGCGTCGTTGCCCATGGGGCGGTCGCTCAGGAGGGCGGATCTCGGAAAGCCTTGTTATGCGGGCTTACTGGTAATCGACCACGTCGATCCAGCTCATGAGGAACTCGTCGTTCGCCCCGCCGCGCTTGCGGGCAAGCTCGGAGGCGGCGACGATCGACATGTAGCTGCGGACGACCTGCATCGGCATGTCCGCGCGATCGCAGTACATCTCGAGGTAGGCGTCGGCCTGCTGCTTGTCGTTCAGGGCGAAGAGCAGATAGGTCATGGCTACGTCGGCGGCAGGGGAGCCCTGGGTGGCGTGCGCCCAGTCGCAGACGTAGAGCTGACCGTCCTCGGCGACGATGACGTTGGTGGGGTTGAAGTCGCCATGGCAGACGTTGAACTGCTTGGTCATGCCGTCCAGGCGCTCGAGGAGGTTGTAGCGGGTCGTAGCGTTGATCTGGTCGAGACCGTTGATCATGCGCGCGTACTTGTCGCGCTGACGGTTGAGCAGAGGGGCCTGATACCCGTGGATCTCGATCTGCAGGTCCACGAACTGCTCGAGATACTCATAGAAGCGAGCGGGCTCGGCTTCCATCTTCTCGGCGAGCGTGACGCCCGCGACCTTGCTGGTCTTGAGGGCCCAGCCGTGCCCGGCGTCCTCGACCTGGGCGACCTCGAGGGCCTTCGGGGAGCGGATGCCGGTCTCGTTGACGCGGGCGAGGTTCAGCGCCTCGTTGAAGACGTCGGAGACGGGCTTGTTCTCGTTGAACACCTTGATGATGGAGTCGCCGAGGTCGTAGACGACCTTGTTTCCGCGACGAGCGAGCTCGACTTTGGTTTCCGGAAGGTTCATGGCGATCGTCCTTTCTGGGTTGCTACCCGATGGGGCCCGGCAGCCGGGGAGTCCGGCTGCCGGGCGCGAAAAACCGTTCTCGCGGCTCTACAGGACGGCGTAGTCCTGCGGCTCGCGGCCATAGAAGGCATCGAGGTACAGCTCGCGGATCTCGCTCATGAGCGGGTAGCGCGGGTTGGCGCCGGTGCACTGGTCGTTGAAGGCCTGCTCGGTCATCTCGTCGAGCGTCTCCAGGAAGTAGGCCTCGTCCACGCCGTAGTCGGCGATGGTCTTCTTGACGCCGATGGTCTCCTTGAGCTCCTCGAGCTTGGCGCAGAAGTTCTCGAACACCTCGGCGTCGTCCTTGCCCTGGATGCCGCAGTAGCGGGCCATCTCGGCGTACGCGGCGAGCGCGTTGGGATACGGGTACTGGGAGAAGGTGCCCATCTTGACCGGGGCCTCGGCGGCGTTGTAGCGCATGACGCGGGTCAGGATGACCGCGTTGGCGATGCCGTGGGGCAGGTGGTGGAAGGCGCCGAGCTTGTGGGCCATGGAGTGGTTGAGGCCCAGGAACGCGTTGGCGAAGGCCATGCCGGCCATGCAGGAGGCGTTGTGCATCTCCTCGCGGGCGTGCGGGTCGGCGGCGCCGTTCTCATAGGAGCTCGGCAGGTTGTCGAAGACAAGCTTCGCGGCCTTCATGGACAGGCCCTTGGTGTAGTCGGAGGCCATGATGGAGACGTAGGACTCGATCGCGTGCGTCATGACGTCGATGCCGGAGGCGGCGGTGAGGCCGCGCGGCGCGGTCATGGCGTTGTCGACGTCGACGATGGCCATGTTGGGCAGCAGCGCGTAGTCGGCGAGCGGCCACTTGATGCCGGTCTCCTTGTCGGTGATGATGGCGAAGGGGGTGCACTCGGAACCGGTGCCCGAAGAGGTGGGGACGGCCACGAAGTAGGCCTTCTCGCCCATCTTGGGGAAGGTGTAGACGCGCTTGCGGATGTCCATGAAGTCCATGGCCATGTCCTCGAAGTTCGCCTCGGGGTGCTCGTACATGACCCACATGATCTTGCCGGCGTCCATCGCGGAGCCGCCGCCGACGGCGATGATCACATCGGGCTCGAACAGGCGCATCTGCTCGGCGCCGCGACGGGCGCACTGGAGCGAGGGGTCGGGCTCGACGTCGTAGAAGCAGTCGTGCGCGATGCCCATCTCATCGAGCTTGGCCTCGATGGCGCGGGTGTTGCCGTTCTTGAAGAGGAACTGGTCGGTGACGATGAAGGCACGCTTCTTGCCCATGACGGTGCCGAGCTCGTCGAGCGCGACGGGCGAGGAGCCCTTCTTGAAGTAGACCTTCTCCGGAGCCCTGAACCAGAGCATGTTCTCGCGGCGCTCGGCCACGGTCTTGACGTTGATCAAGTGCTTCACCCCAACGTTCTCGGAAACGGAGTTGCCACCCCAGGAGCCGCAGCCCAGCGTGAGGGACGGCTTCATGCCGAAGTTGTACAGGTCGCCGATGCCGCCCTGGGAGGACGGGGTGTTGATGACGATGCGGCAGGCCTTCATCGTGTTCTCGAACAGGGCGATCTTCTCGGCCTGGGCGGGATGCACGTAGAGCGACGCGGTGTGGCCCGGGCCGCCGGCGAGCACGAGGTGCTCGGCCTTGTCCACGGCCTCCTGGAAGCTGGCGGCGCGGTACATGGCGAGGACGGGGGAGAGCTTCTCGTGGGAGAACTCCTCCTTCTCGGGGTCGGTCGAGGTCACCTCGGTGATGAGGATCTTGGTCTTCGCGGGGACCTCGATGCCGGCGAGCTCGGCGATCTTGGCGGCGGGCATGCCCGGGATGCGGTGGTCGAGCGCGCCGTTCTTGAACATGGCCTCGCGCAGGGCCTCCATCTCGGCGCCCTTCTTCACGAAGTAGCAGCCGCGGCGGGCGAACTCGGCCTTGACCTCGTCGTAGACGCTGTCGAGCACGGTCACGGACTGCTCGGAGGCGCAGATCAT
>DBFEBE010000053.1:0-2551 GCA_048318985.1 Collinsella sp. | reverse complement strand
TTCTGGTGAGTAAAATCCCGGACGAGGTCGGGGCGGGCACGGGCGGGAGGGGCTCAGCACGAGCAGCGGGCGGTCGAAAACAGGCCGCGCTCCGCAAGCATCGCAAGCGCGCGATCTCCAATGGGATTCACGCCCGGACCCGCAGCCAGGGAGTGGCCGACGAGGGCGTGCAGGCACTTGACACGCAATGGCATGCCGCCCGCGCTCACCCCCGCGATCTCGGGCACATCACCAAGGGCCAGGCGCGCATCGATGTAGGCCTGGTGAGCGCGCACGTAGGCGGCGCGCAGCTCCTCGTCCGCGGCGAGCTGCGCGTTCATGGTATCCATGACGTGTTCGGCCTCCAGCGTGGAGGCGCCCTTCACCGCCGCTGGATGCGTCAGGTAGAAAGTAGTGGGAAAAGGAGTCCCATCGGGCAGGCGCGGCGCAGTGACGACGACCGTGGGGCGCCCACACACGCAGCGCGCGGCAATACCAACCACGCCTCGGGGCACGCGCCCCAGCTGGTCGCGCAGGACAACGAGGTCCTCTTCGGTGGCGTCTGTGGTCTTAACGAGGCTCATTCTCCGCTTTCTTGGCCGGTGCTACTGTCCTGGTCCGACTGGCTGGTCTCAGCCGACGGGATAGGCGTCGCATGGGGCGGCTGATCCGCCTTACCCACTAGGATAGCGAGCTGCTGCACCCAGGGCCGCGCGGGTCCACTCGGCGTCGCGGCGGCCGCCATGGCGGAGTCCTGATATTGCGGCCCCGGATCAACGACCGTGTATTGGGTCTCACCCGGGCGCACATACCCCAGGCGTTCACGGGCCTGAGTCGAGATATAGTCCGGGTCGTTCCACAGGTCCAGTTGACGCTGCATATCCGCGTTCTTGCGCTGCTGCTCAGCCACCTGCGCTTTGATCTGGGCGAGTTCACGCTCTTGCTGCCACCACTGGTAAACGTTGGGCACCAACATGACCGCGAGGATCGCCGCGACCGTCAAGACCACGACCAGACGTGTCGAGATGTCCAGGCCTCCGATCGACAGCGCCGTGCCGTTCTCTCGTCTCTTGTTCGCCGCTTCGCGGACCCGCGCGTGGCCGTGGCCCGTCGCCGAAGAAGCGGTGGCCTTCACACGATCCGCGGAACGCGATGCGTGCACTCCCCGCACCGTGGCCTCGTCCTTCTTCGCAGCTTTCGCCGCTCGGCGCTGACGAGACTTCTCCGCGTTAATTTCGCGCGTCGTACGCGCCCCCTCCACACCGGAGGAACGACGACGAGGAGTAGGGCGGGAGGAAGGACGACGACTAGCCATTCTTCTATCGTGCCCTATGAGCGCGCAGTTGGCGCGGCTCCACGCCGACAAAACACTCCGCGCGGACCCTGACGGGTCCGCGCGGAGCTATGCGGCTAGTTGCCTAGGCTCACTTGTTGAAGCGAGGGAAAGACGAACGACCGGCGTAGACGGCGGCCTCACCCAGCTGCTCTTCGATGCGCAGCAGCTGGTTGTACTTGGCGACGCGCTCGGAGCGAGCGGGGGCACCGGTCTTGATCTGGCCGGAGTTGGTGGCGACGGCCAGGTCGGCGATGGTGGTGTCCTCGGTCTCGCCGGAGCGGTGCGAGGTCATCGTACGGTAGCCGTTGCGGTGCGCTTCCTCGACGGCGTCGAGGGTCTCGGTCAGCGAACCGATCTGGTTCACCTTCACGAGCAGCGCGTTCGCAGCACCCAGCTCAATGCCCTTCTTCAGGCGGGCGGGGTTGGTAACGAACAGGTCGTCGCCGACCAGCTGGACGCGGCCACCGATCTCGGCGGTCAGGGCCTTCCAAGCATCCCACTCGTCCTCATCCAGCGGATCCTCGATGGAAACCAGCGGGTAGTTCGAGATGAGCTTCTCGTAGTACTCAACCATGTACTCGGTCGAGCGGCCTTCACCCTCGAACTGGTACAGGCCGTCCTTGAAGAACTCGGAGGAGGCGACGTCCAGGGCCAGGGCAACATCTTCGCCCGGCTTGAAGCCAGCCTTCTCGATCGCGGAGACGATCAGGTCGAGGGCCTCAGCGTTGGAGTCCAGGTTGGGGGCGAAGCCGCCCTCGTCGCCCAGACCGGTGGACAGACCGCGGTCCTTCACGACGCCCTTGAGCGTGTGGTAGACCTCGGCGCCCCAGCGCAGGGCCTCGCGGAAGGAGGGAGCGCCGAGGGGGGCGATCATGAACTCCTGGATGTCAACGTTGGAGTCCGCGTGGGAGCCACCGTTGAGGATGTTCATCATGGGGACGGGCAGGACGTGAGCGTTGGGGCCGCCCAGGTACTTGTAGAGGGGCAGGTCCGCGTACTTCGCGGCAGCCTTGGCGACGGCGAGGGAGACGCCGAGGATGGCGTTCGCGCCGAGCTTGCCCTTGTTGGGGGTGCCGTCCAGGTCGATCATGGCCTGGTCGATGTAGCGCTGATCGTCAGCTTCCTCGCCGTCGCCAAGGCTGCCGCGAAGTACGCGGACCTGCCCCTATACAAGTACCTGGGCGGCCCGAACGCTCACGTCCTGCCCGTCCCTATGATGAACATCCTCAACGGTGG
>DBFEBE010000052.1:0-6100 GCA_048318985.1 Collinsella sp. | reverse complement strand
CGTCGTCGCGCATGAGCTCCTCGGCTCCCTGACGAAGCGAGGAGGAGAGGTTGCCGTGATGGATGAGGAAGCGGTCCGGCTCGTGCCGCACCTCGCAGTAGCCGCGCAGCGTCGAGCAGACGGCTTCCGCCTCCTCGCGCGAGTTGGAGAACACGAGGCACTTCCTGCCGCGCGTGCGCTCGAAGATGTAGCCGATCCCGGGGTCCGCATCGCGCGGGGCGGTGTCGGTCGGCAGCATGAGCTCGGCCTCTCCGACGAAGGGGACCTCGACTCCATGGTCCTGCGCGGGCGCGCCGTCCCGCGGGCCCGCGGCGGGCGCGATCCCGAGCGCTCCGGCATCCCCGTACGCGCGGTCGAGCAGGTCCTCCAGGTCGCCGGTCGCGCCGTCCGGCCCGCCGCCGACGCGCACGTAGGAGACCACGTCCGCCTCGATGGGCGCGCCGTCCTGCCGTGCGCGCTCGTCCGCCTGGGGGCCCGTCACGTAGAAGTGCTCCATGGAGAGGCGCCAGGTGCGTCGGGGCTCCTCGAAGCGGGGGATGATGCACCCGCGTCCCGTGCCGGACGAGAGGAAGTCCCCGCAGCGCTGCGGCTCGCCGATGGTCGCGGACAGCCCGATGCGCCGGGGGTTCACCCCCGCCATGCGCGCGAGGCGCTCGATGAGGCAGAGCGTCTGGCCGCCGCGGTCGCCGCGCAGCAGCGAATGGACCTCGTCGATCACCACGTAGCGCAGGTCGCAAAACAGGCGCGGCACCGCGGTGCGGCGGTGCATGAGCAGCGCCTCGAGGGATTCGGGGGTGATCTGCAGCACGCCCGAGGGATGCGCGAGCATCTTGCGCTTATGGCTCGCCGCGACGTCGCCGTGCCAGCGCCAGACGGGTATGCCCGCCTGGTCGCACAGGTCGTTCAGGCGGATGAACTGGTCGTTGATGAGGGCCTTCAGCGGGGCGACGTAGATGGCGCCGATGCTCGCCGGCGGGTCTTCCCAGAGCTCGGTGAGGATGGGGAAGAAGGCGGCCTCGGTCTTGCCGGACGCGGTGCTCGCGGTAAGCAGGACGTTCTCGTCCGTGTTGAATATGGCGTCCGCGGCGGCGACCTGGATCGACCGCAGGTCTTCCCAGCCGTTGCTGTAGATGAAGTCCTGCACGAACGGCGCATAGCGCTCGAATGCTCCCATAGCTCACCTCCGGCCCTCGTGGGACCTCGATTGTACCCTGCTTTTCCAATAAAAGCAAACACCTGTTCGTATATTCGCATCGAAAAGGGCTCGGCGAACGCGCCGTGCGCAACGACCCGTGCCCCCCCGTCGTCGCATCCTGTCCGGAGCTGAAGCGGGGCCGGCGCCGCATCTTTCCCTCTCGCGGCTTCGACGGCGCCGCGCCGACGGCCGCCTCGAGGGCCAAAGGTTAAATCTCGTGGCGCCTCGCTCCGTGGCGATGAAGCCTCGCGCCCGCTGCGGGATAATCTCCTGTCACCCCGCGCCGCGCGGCACGGGGTACCGCACGCACGACCCGCCGGCAAGGAGCACGCCATGTCCATGCACTTCAAGCGCCTGTTGCCCATCCCCAAGGAGATCCGCGAGGAGATGCCCCTGCGCGCCGACCTCGTCGAGGCCAAGCGCGCCTTCGATGCCGAGGTCGAAGCCATCTTCCGTGGCGATGACGACCGCCGCGCGCTCGTCATCGGTCCCTGCTCGGCCGATCGCGAGGACTCCGTGCTCGAGTACATGGTCCGTCTCGCCGGCCTTCAGGATCGCGTGCGCGACCGCCTGCTCATCATCCCGCGCGTCTACACCAACAAGCCGCGCACCAAGGGCACCGGCTACAAGGGCCTGCTGCACAACCCCGATCCGGAGGCCGGCGACGACCTCCTCGAGGGCGTCAAGGCCATCCGCCGCATGCACCTGCGCGTCATCGAGGAGACGGGGATGTTCACCGCCGACGAGATGCTCTACCCCAGCAACTACCAGTACCTCGTCGACCTGCTGTCCTACGTCGCGGTGGGCGCGCGCTCCGTGGAGAACCAGGAGCACCGCCTGGTGGCGTCCGGCGTGCCCGTCCCGGTGGGCATGAAGAACCCCACCGCCGGCTCCACGTCCGTGATGCTCAACTCCATCTACGCCGCCCAGGCCGAGCAGGGCTTCATCTTCCGCAACTGGGAGGTGTCCACCGAGGGCAACCCACTCGCCCACGCCGTGCTGCGCGGCTACATCGGCCTCGACGGGCGCACCTACCCCAACTACCACTACGAGCACCTCGAGCGCCTCGCGGAGCGCTACACCGAGGACGCGGGCTACGCCAACCCCGCCGTCGTGGTGGACTGCAACCACGACAACTCCGGCAAGCGGCCCTTCGAGCAGCTGCGCATCTGCAAGGAGGTGCTCGACTCCTGCCGCCGCAACGCGTCGATCGACCGCCTGGTCCGCGGCTTCATGGTGGAGAGCTACCTGGAGGACGGCAACCAGCCCGTGGACGGCGGCGTCTACGGCAAGTCCATCACCGACCCGTGCATCGGGTGGGAGAAGACCGAGCGCCTCGTGCTGGAGATCGCCGACCGCGCCTAGCCCAGCGGCCCTCAAAAAGGGGACAGAGAGGTGCGGCCCTCAAAAAGGGGACAGGCACGTTTTTGAGGCGTGTACGGCGGGGGTCTCGCGGCTCCGCGGTCTAGATGGCCCTGGCGATCGATATCGACCCGCGTCGGCGGTCCGGCCTCGGAGGGCCTCAAACCGGCGCCGGTCCCCAGGTGGGGCTCTATGCCCGCGGGGCGCCGCCGCCCCGGTTCCGAAGGAAGCCGGGGCGGCTGCTAGAATGTCGGGAGACAATCGACGCGTGGATGCGAGGCGCCATCATGAACGAATCAGGGCCCCAGGAGCGGGGAGCCCAGGCTGAGCCTGGGAGGCAGATCGAGGTCCTGTGTGCGGACGGGGCGTCCGCCGGGCGGGCGGAAGAGCTCGCGCGGCGCCTTTCGGCCCCGTTGCGCCCCTGGGCGCCGGCGCTGTCCGGCGAGGCCGGCGGCCTTCCGATCGATCCGGGCACGCTTCACCTCAAGGTGGCACGCGAGGGCCTCTCGCTGGTGCGCGACGGCCTGGAGCTCCTGCCCGACCTCACCGAGCTGCTTCCGCGCATCAAGCCGGGGGCGCTTCAGCGCGAGCTGCTCGTCAAGGCGGCGCGCGTGAAGGGGGTCGAGCTGCCGCGCGCGGTGGATGCCACGGCGGGCCTGGGCGAGGACTCCCTGCTGCTCGCGGCGGCGGGGTTCGAGGTGACGCTCTGCGAGGCGGACCCGGTGATCGCGGCGCTCCTGGAAGACGCGCTCGCCCGCGCGGCGGCGCACGAGGTACTGGGTCCCGTCGTCGCGCGCATGCATCTCGCGGCGGGCGACAGCGTCGCCCATCTCGCGGCGCTGCAGGAGTCTCCCGACGTGGTCTACCTCGACCCGATGTTCCCGGGGCGCACCAAAAGCGCCAAGGTGAAGAAGAAGTTCCAGCTCATCCACGGCCTCGAATGCCCGACCGACCCCATGGACGAGGAGGCCCTCCTGCAGGCTGCGCTCGCGGCGCGTCCGCGGAAGGTCGTCATCAAGCGTCCCGTCAAGGGCCCGTATCTCGCCGGCGCCAAGCCGAGCCACAGCATCGCCGGCAAGGCCGTGCGCTACGACTGCCTGGTGCCGCCCCGGGCCTAACCGGGCTGTCCGGCGGATCGGCCGACGCCGCCCGCGACGCTGCGGCCGGCTCGGGCGCCCGGCGACATCGCCGGCGCACTTCGCCCCCGCGCGCGCCGGCGGCAAGGCGGCCGTGCGCGCCCTTTCCGGATGGCCGCCCCCGGTCGGTCCAGCGCGTTCCCAGCGGCCCTACAGCTCCCCGGAGAACCCGTCGGTCGTCTGGCGCAGGGCCTCGTAGAGCACGATCGCGGCGGCGTTGGAGAGGTTGAGCGCGCAGATGCGGTAGTCGTCCGGATCGATGAAGTTGCCGCAGATGTCCTGGCTCGTGATGGGGGAAGGGCTCGCGCCGTCCGTCTCGGGCCGCAGGGCGTCCGCGCTCGCCCTCCAGGCGTCGCGGTTCGCGAGCGCGCGCCCGTCGGTGAGCATGGGGATCCGCTCGCAGCGCTCGGCGTAGGCGGCGAGCAGGGTTTCGTCGAGCCCCGCGCTCTCCTTGCCGAAGACGAGGTAGTCTCCGCCGCGATAGCCGCCCTGGACATAGGTGCGCCGCGCCTTCTTGGTGAGGAAGTGCAGCCGGCGCGCCCCGTCCTCACCGCCCAGGCCGCAGGCCTCGATGAATGCCTCCCAGCTCGGGTAGACGCGCACGTCGAGGTTCTTCCAGTAGCCGAGTCCCGCGCGGCGCAGCGAGCGCTCGTCGAGCGAGAAGCCGAGCGGCTCGATCAGGTGCAGACGGGTGCCGGTGAGCACGCAGGTGCGACCGATGTTGCCGGTGTTGGCGGGGATCTCGGGCTCGACGAGCACGATGTTCAGCATGCGGTTCCTTTCGCGAGGTTGCGGGTAGAGGCCGATTCCGAGGCTCGCGTCTGCGCGCGAGCGGCGCGCATGGGCGCGTGCGGCGGCCGTACGGGGTGCGGCGGGCGCCCGGCCGGGCGAGCCGGCGGGTCCCGCCGCGGCGTCGGCGCCCGGCATGCCGGCAGCGGCCGGGGCGGCTCCGTGGCCCGCCGCGGCGTGGGTTCAGCGGGGCGCGGCGGTCCCTAGGCGCGATCGCCCAGCGCCTCGACCGGCTGGTCCATGATCCAGTCGAGTTCGGCGTCCAGGGCGGCGTTGCGCTTGACGCGCGGATGGGCGTTCAGCCTGCCGCGCGCCATCACGTGCGTGACGCGCGCGAGCGCCGAAAGACTGTCGAGCGGGTTGTCGCGCGTGACGATGAGGTCGGCGTCGTAGCCCGCCGCGACGGTGCCGGTGACGTCGCCGAGGCCGAGCAGCTCCGCGTTGCGCTGCGTCGCCGTGTGCAGCGCGAAGGCGTTGCCCACGGCGACGTACTTGGCGAAGTACGCCACCTCGCGCCACATGTCGTACTGCGTGACGTACGGGCAGCTGGAGTCGGTGCCCAGACCGACCGGGATCCCGGTGTCGAGCGCCTCGCGGGCGCCCCGGATGATGCCCTCGCATACGATGTCCCCGTTGACCTTCTGGGTCTCGGTGGAGTGGGTCTTCTCGGGATCGAGCAGGGCGAACGGCAGGGCGGGGGAGATGGTGCAGGTGAGGCTCGGCGCGCGGCCGGGCAGCTGCGCGATGCCCTCGAGGTAGAGCTCGATTATCTCGGGCGTCAGCGGCGCCCCGTGCTCGATGGTGTCCACGCCCGCCTCGAGCGCGACGCGGACGCCCTCGGTGCTCTCGACGTGCGCCATGACCGGAAGCTGGAGCCGATGCGCCTCGCGGCAGGCGGCCTCGGCGATGAGCGGGGGCATGCGCAGCACGCCGGGCTCGCCGACCTCGGTGGCGTCGAACACGCCCCCGGTGACGAACAGCTTGATGACGTCGGCGCCCTGGGCCATGAGCTCGCGGACGAGCAGCGCGGCCTCCTGCGGCGTGTCGACGGCCTGGGCGAACAGCCCGGCGCCGTGTCCGCCCGGCACGGTGACGCCGGTGCCGGGGGCGATGATGCGCGGCCCGTCCGCGCGGCCGGCGTTGACGGCGTCGCGCACGGCGATGTCGGCGAGCAGGGGGTCGCCGGCCCCGCGCAGCGTCGTCACGCCGCTCATGAGCTGCGTCTGGGCGCTCTTGAGCAGCACGCGCCGCACGACGGCGCGCCCGGGGCCGTTGTCGAGGCGGCGCATGAGCGCTCCGGCGTCGCCCGCGGACACGGGCTTGCCCGAGCCGCAGAGGTGGACGTGCATGTTGATGAGGCCCGGCATGAGGTAGGCGCCGTCCAGGTCGACGACGCGTGCACCCGAGGGGACCTGCGCGATCGCCGCGGGCTCGATGCGGGCGATCTTCGCCCCCTCGACGATGACGGCCATGTTGGGCTGCGGGCGCATGTCGGGGCTGCCGTCGAGGACGGTGGCGTTGACGAAGGCGGTGACGGTGTTTCGAGCGGCCATGGCGGGCTCCAATCTCTCACGGATGCACACAGTGTAGCGTGTCTCCCTCGGGGAGGGGCGCGAGA
>DBFEBE010000051.1:0-3428 GCA_048318985.1 Collinsella sp. | reverse complement strand
GCGTGCGCCCCGCGTGTCGACAATCACGCGGGGCGCACTATTCAGGAGGCTTCAGCCCTGGGGTGCGGCCGGGGGCTGACCGCCCTGGCCGCCGGCCGGGGGCTGACCGCCCTGGCCGCCGGGGCCCATGCCGCCGCCCATGCCCCCGCCCTCGCCGGCGGTCGCCGAGGTCTCCGCGCCATCGACGCTCACCGTGTAGGTCGAGCCGTTGGTCATTCCAGAGGTTGAGTAGATGACGTTTCCGAAGGCCTTGAGCGAGGGGTAGGTGCCCAGGACCGAACCGTTGGCGTCGGTGATCGTCACCGTGGACCCAGCGGAGCCGGTCGCCGAGGCGGAGACCCAGCCCTGGCCGTCGGTCGTGGTCGGCGTCTCCACCATCTCGCCCGTGGCGAAGGCGATGACCGTGCCACCCGTGATGCTCATGGCACCGTTGCTATCCAGCGCGCCGTTCGCGCCGGAGGCCGGACCGTAGACGGTAGTCGTGCCGCCGCTGATGGTCAGCGAACCGTTGGAGTCGAGGCCGTCGCCGTTCGCGTTGACGGTGACGGTGCCGCCCGTGATGGTGAGCTGCTCGCCCGTGTCCTCCATCGAGCCGCCGCCGTCACCCGGACCTCCGGGACCCATGCCGCCGGGGGCCGTCGGGTCGGTGGTTGTGGCGGTGTCGGAGGCAGTCGAATCGGAGCTGGACTCGGCGACTGCGGCCAGGCCGGCCGCAACGGTGATCGAGCCCGAGGCATTGATGCCGTCGTCGCTCGACGTAAGGTCGACCGTGCCGTCGGAGATCGTGATGAGTCCGCCCTCGAGGGCCTCGTTCGACTGAGTGACGGTCACGCTCGCGCCGTCCAGGACGGCCGCGACCTCGGTGTGCACGCCATCGTCGCCGGAGGCGGCGCTGATCGTGCCGGAGCTCAGGCGCAGCGCGCCATCCGAGTGGATGGCGTCATCCCCGGCGTCGATGGTGGTCACTCCGCCGTCGACGATGATGTAGGTCTGCGCCTTGATGCCCTTGGTCGAGCCCGTGGAGGGCTTGCCGGCCGACGCGCCGCCGCCCGAGGTGATCGACACGGTGCCGCCGGTGACGATCGCGTCGGTGTACGCGTCGATGCCGTCGCCGCCCGAGGTCAGGGTGACGGTTCCGTCCACAATGGACACGTAGCCCTTGGTGTCGTCGTTGTCCTGGTCGGACTTGAGGGCGTCGCCGCCGGCGTTCACGGTGACGGTGCCGCCGGCGACAGTCAGGGAGTCCTTGCCGCGCAGGCCGTCGTCCGAAGCGGTCGCGTTGATCGTGCCGCTCAGGACGTACAGGTCGTCCTTGGAGGTGATCGCGTCTGATGCACCGGAGGTCACGTTGAGCGTGCCCGAGCCGGTGATCGTCAGGTCCATGTCGGCGTAGATCGCGGCGTTCGCCTCCTCATCGCCGGTGTAGGTGCCGTCGGTGATCGTCGATGTGCCCTCGAGGGACAGGACGAGGTCGTCGCCCCTGGTCGCCTCGATCGCGGCACCGGTGGTCGAGGTGATGGTCGCGTTGTCGAGGATCAGGACGACCCGGTCCTCAGCTCCCGCGGCTACGACGACCTTACCGGTGAAGGAGCCGCTGAGCTTGTAGACGCCGGCCTTGGAGATGGTCAACACGCCGTCGCTCACGCTCACGGCGTCGGACGAGGAGGTCGCGGTCGTGCCGCTGAGCGTCACGTCGACGGCGTCCGAGGCCTTCCAGTCGCTGTCCTTCACGTAGGAGGCCTTCGCGTTCGAGGCCAAGGCGTCGGCCGCGGTGGGCGGCGCGGTCGTGTCGCCGTTGGTTCCGGCGGTCGCGACGGCAGCGGTCGCGCTCGTCGCGCCACCACCGGCGGACGCAGCGCCCGAGGCGCCGCAAGCGCCCAGCGCCAGCGTTCCGACGAGGGCGATCGCGCCGATCGTCCGGGCGGGGGTCCAGTTTTTCCGAAGGGCTTTCATGTGTCTGTCTCTTTCATGCGATGAAGGCTTATGTTTCTTATGCTCAGCGCTTACGTGTCGCGCAATTTCGACGACTGCGCGCAGGTATGACGTCGCTCAGGCGGCCATCGCGAGGGGCGCCTCGCGCGCGAGCTCGGGGGCCTCCACGTATTCGGGAAAGTAGCGGCGCAGCGTGCGGTTCCACTTGTTCGCGGGCAGGTCGTGCATGGCGGCCATCGCGGTCCCGTACTTGGAGATTTTCACGGGTCGCACGCCGCCCTCCCACAGGAGGTGGTCGACGACGGACGGGGTCGCACCCGACTTCGTTTCGATGATGACCAGGTCGGGGCGTGCGACCTCAGTGCCGTCCGTGCGCAGCGAGCGCCACGACAGCTTCGTGTCAACGGTCGCGCGGCCCGCTCCGCCGGGCAGGAGCAGTGTGTTGCGCTCGTAGGATCCGGCCAGGACCGGCTCCAGGGCCGGGACCAGGTGCGCGTAGCCCGTGTGCTCAACCTTGCCCGCGACCCAGGAACGGCGCTCGCCCGCGAGAGGAGCCCCGGCCTCGTCCCAGGAGATCGACATACGCTTCTTGACGGTCAGTCCGCGCGGGCCGCGGGTCTTGACCTCCAGGAAGGAGGCGCCGGTGGACAGGTAGGTGCGGGCGCGGACCTTGAAGCGGCGGCGGCGCTTGAGCGCGGTCAGCAGGTACGAATCCATGTCGGGGGTGTCGTAGTAGGTGGAGGCGTAGCACTGGGACACCTGGCCGGCGATCTGGAGGACCCGGGTTTCCTCGGGGAGGCGGCTCAGGACCGACGAGGCCGTGGCGGCGTCCAGCGCGTACTTGCGGTCCACGCGGGTCAGCATCGCGGCGCGCTCATTCAGGTCGTCGAGGCTAATCGTCTCGAGGTCGGCGAGAGTTGCGTTCAGGGTGGCGTTCATGAGTCGTGTCCTGTCGTGTGGTTGGGCTGCGGGCCGGGGGCGAGGCCGGGCCAAGTCTGCTGTCAAGGGCGAGTCGGCGGGCCGGGGGCGAGGCCGGGCCAGCGGGTCAGGCGACCTTCGAGCGAACGTCCACGAGAGTCAGGTCGTTCACGAGGTCGAGCTTGACGACGTTGACCGAGGCGACGGACGCGCCGAGGCGCTGCTCGAGGGCTGCTTTCAGTTCCGCCGGGTCGGCGATCGCGCGGTCCAGCTGGACGGTCTGCGACGTGTAGCGGCCGAAGACCAGCTTCGAGTCGCCGAAGGCGAGGGCCGCGAGGATCAGGGCGATCAGGCCACCCAGGAGCGGGGTCACCGCGGACGACATTCCCGTCAGCAGGCCGAGGGCCAGCGACGCGAAGTAGTAGGCGATTTCCGTCTGCGAAATCTGGTCGGACCTCAGGCGGATGATCGAGAGGACACCGAAGAGGCCCAGGCCCAGGCCTGCGCTCACGGTCGAGTTCGCGAGGATGATCGTGACGGCGAGGACGCCGACATTCACACCGAGGAAAGCTGCGACC
>DBFEBE010000050.1:0-3148 GCA_048318985.1 Collinsella sp. | reverse complement strand
GATGCTGGCAGGGCTGACGACGGTTGGAGGCAATCCGCTAGGGTGGTCTGTGGACGCGCCTTCGATTTTCAATGACGAGCCGGCGCCCAGATACCGTTTCCACTCGACGGCCGCCGCGATGTTCGGTGCCGTCTTCTATCGCTACGGCTACATCGTCGCAACGTGCAAGTATTGCGGGAACGGCATCTTGGTAAAGACCAAGGGGAAGAGGCGCGAGTTCTGTTCCCCGTCGTGCAGAACGCGGCACTCGCACCGAACGGCGAGACTCTAGAGGGACATCCTCACAGTCTCGCGCTGCGGCTTCCGCCCTCATTGCCGCAGGCCCCGCGCTTCGCCGCGGCGGCCGCCTCCTTGGCGACGATATACGGTGCGCGGATCTCGCCGGGATCGATTTCAAGGACCGGGCATTTCATCTCGTCGGAGGCCTTGGTTTCCGTATGGGGCGCGGGCATCTCCAGCTGCGCGGGCGGTCCGACATGGATGTTGGCCCCCGTGATGACGTCGCACTCCTCGCTAAGCGAGGCGATTTCATCCCTGAAGATACCGATTAGGAACGTGGAGTCCTCGAGCCTGCCGGCGAGCTTTTCGCCCAGCGGCGCGGGCATATCGAAGACGACCTCGGCGATACTCCCGGCACCGGGAAACCACCTGTCGCCGTCGTGGATGTCGCCTTTCTCGACATTGAAGATGGCGGTCGTGATACCGGCATCGGGCGCCTCGCCCCGGGCCGAGGCGAAAAGCAGCCCGGGTCCCTCGCCGAAGCCGGCGGTGCCGTCCTCGCCCAACGCCGCCGCGGCCGCCACGGCCGGCTTCTTCACCGCGTACATGAACATGGAAAACCTCCGAAAATCAGTGGCGGACGAGATGCGTGGCCGCGTCTTCCATCTGCACGCGGCTGCGCCGCGCGGCGCACGCGGCGCGATGTGCCAGGTCGGCGGGGCTCGCCGTATCGGCTGCCGGGCGTTTCCCGGCAATGGGGGTCCCGTCCTGGTTATCTACCCGTGAGGCGTGCCGTTTGCCCTTTAGATCGAGCAGGTACGCTTCATCATATTCAGAGAAGACCATGCAGGTTCCGCCTTCGGCGAAACGCTTACGGTAGTACTCGAGGGATGCCGAGGGCGTGGCATTCTCGTCGGAGAAGGTCTGGAACTCCGTGACGAGATTTGCGCCGGACGGCCAACGGCACTCGAAGACGATGTCCGATACATATTCGGGCGGATCGGGCCACGTGCACTCAGCATCGGCCACGCTCAAAATGACCGTCTGGCTCGTCGTGACCGGCTCCTCGAGGTCATATTGCGAGGTCACGATCATGAGGTCCAATTGCGGCGAGAAGATCGCCACGTCATCTTCGCCGATTAGCTTCGCGGCATCGTCAGCCGGGGTCTCGAAAACGGAAATCATATCTGAGACGGACTTTACTTCCAGGATATCTAGATCGGGGAGGCTCATCCCGCACACCTCTTTCTACCTGTGTACCTTGATGTCTGCGCTTCCGGTCTCACCGGCATGCGCTGCCGCCTTGGCGGCTGCCGCTATGGCCGCGGGGCTCATGCCCTTCGCAGGCGCCTGCGCGAGGGCATCGACGGCCGCGCCGACCTTCGCCTCGATCTCGTCACAGCGCGCGGAAACCCTCTCGCACTCCTCCTTGACGTACTTGAGCGCCGCCGGGACGAGGACGCCGAGCTCGCGCATGGCGATTTCCGCCTCGGCGGAGAGTGCCGCGAGGTCGAAGTCGCGGGTGAGCCTCGCGCTCGGCATGTCGTGGCGGATGGAGACCGTGGAGCCCCCGAACGAGAGGGGGGAGGACTGGAAGCCATGCCAGCCGAGGCGCCTCGAGCTGAAGGTGAGGATGGTGCCCGCCTGCGGTCGCGCGGTCGCGCAGAACCCGTCGGCAAGCGTGCAGGAGATCTCGATATCGCGCCCGTGGATCGTGACGGTGCCGAGCTCGCGGGACCTGTCGCGGCCGAGCGTGCGGACGACGTTGAAATCATCGGTCATCAGCCGGTCGAACAGCTCGACATCGACAGACGATGCACGAAGCTCCTCCATGCCGTCCAGGAACGCCAGGATGCCCTCGTGCGCCTGGGCGCCCATGCCCTCGATGAGGGGGCGGGAGCGGTCGAGCCTGGCGATATCTACGAGCGTGAGGTCCTGCATGAGGCGGCGCGCGTCCACCTCGCTGATCGAGGTATTGAAGTTCTCGCCGATCCACTGCGATGCGGCGAACGGGTGTCCCGCGAAATCGATCATCGAGGCGCCGGCACCGCCGATCTCGATGCAGTTGCGGCGCACCGATTCCGCCACGGACTTCGCCGCGGCATCGATCGCGTGCGCATCCCGGCCGTCGGCGTAGCCCTCGGCGGCGCGGTCGAGCGCGAGCAGGCGGGCGCCGGCGAAGATCTCGGCGGTGGGGTAGATCGCCGCATCGGCGACGCCCTCGCCCAGGCCCTCCAACGTGCCGTCGTTGCAGATGAGCGCACCCGAGACGCGGTCGATGGCGGCCTCGCTGCAATCGAAGCCGCCGTGCTCTGATTGGAAGGCGAGGCAGATGCCCTCACCGTCCGTCATGGTTGCGTGTTTTCTGGTCATGCTTACTCCGGGGATCTAGTGCTTGGGTCCGCGCGCCTGCGCGGGCTCCTCTTCGGCGGGCTTGGCCTCCGGGACCGTCTTGGCGATTTCCCGGGCGACGGCCCACATATCGATGCCCTCCGTGGCGCGCATGCGGAAGTCCTCGTCGAAGTACTCGGCGTCTGCGCGTGCATGCTCAAGTGCGGCTTCGGCGAGCATGGTGCCGATTGCCGCGAAGGGGTTCTCGTAGATGCCGGACTCGTCGACGTAGCCGTATTCGATCATCTCGTCGATGCCTTCCAGGAGGGGACGGCCGATCTCGTCGGCCATGTCGTGGTAGTCATCGAGGTAGGATGAGGCGGTGTCGTGATAATACATGCCGTCGCCGTGGCCGCCCTCCTTCCACTCCAGGAGCTTCCCCTTGGCCTCGGCGAAGGCGGCCTCCATGGGATTGATGGCATCCGGCAGCTCGGGCATGTCCTCGAATTTCCTGTCCGCGAGCAGGCGTCCGATCGCGCGCTGGTTCTGCTCGGTGGCGACGGCGAGCGCCCCGAGGAGCACCGGCATGTCCCGGTTC
>DBFEBE010000049.1:0-7723 GCA_048318985.1 Collinsella sp. | reverse complement strand
AAACGTCTCGGCGGCAAGAAGATTCCGTTCGAGGACGGTTTCCGCGAGTAGCTGCTCGCGGGATTAAGCGTGCACAAGAAAGCGCGCGGGGGCACGGGCTCCCGCGCGCTTTTGCATAGGGGCGGCTTTCCGTAATGGCTGCTCTCGAGCCTGCGTGGCGGCAAGCGACGGCGAGCCCGGGATTGCCGCGCGCGATTTCTGTGCGGCTCGCGGGTTTGAACTCACCCTGTGTCGCATACATGCAAGGGCCCGGGGGCGCGTGCGCATCCCCGGGCCCTTACTGCGGCCGGTATTGCTGCAGGACTACTTCATGATCTTGCGGAACATGCCCATGACGTCGTCGTAGGTCGCCTCGCGGGGGTTGCCCGGGAAGCAGGCATCGGCCATGGCGTCGCGGGTGAGCGTATCGAGCTCGTCCTCGGTGATGGCCTCGCACACGGTGGGGATGTTCACGTCGACGGAGAGCTGCTTGACGGCAGCGATGGCTGCGTCGGCAGCCTCGTCGGTGCTCATGCCGGCGGTGTCCACGCCCATGGCCACGGCGACCTGGGCCAGGCGCTCGGTCACGACGGGCTTGTTGAACTCCATCGCGATGGGCAGCAGCATGGCGCAGGCGACGCCGTGCGGGGTGTCGAAGTGCGCGGAGAGGGTGTGGGCCATGGAGTGGTCGACGCCCAGGCCGACGTTGGAGAAGCCCATGCCGGCGATGTACTGGGCGAGCGCCATGCCCTCGCGGCCGCTTCCGGGAACGCCGCTCTTGGCCTCGGCCACGGCGTCGCGCAGGTTCTTAGCGATGAGCTCGATGGCCTTGAGGTGGAACATGTCGGACATCTCCCAGGCGCCCTTGGTGGTGTAGCCCTCGATGGCGTGGGTGAGGGCGTCCATGCCGGTGCTGGCGGTGAGGCCGGCGGGCATGGTGGCCATCATCTCAGGGTCGACGACGGCGACCTCAGGGGCGTCGTTGGTGTCGACGCACACGAACTTGCGGACCTTCTCGACGTCGGTGATGACGTAGTTGATGGTGACCTCGGCCGCGGTGCCGGCGGTGGTGGGCACGGCGATGGTGAACACGGCGTGGTTCTTGGTGGGGGCGACACCCTCGAGGCTGCGCACGTCGGCGAACTCGGGGTTGGTGATGATGACGCCGATGGCCTTGGCGGTGTCCATGGCGGAGCCGCCGCCGATGGTCACGATGGAATCGGCCTCGGCGGCCTTAAAGGCTTCGACGCCGTCGGTGACGTTCTGGATGGTGGGGTTGGGCTTGATGTCGGAGTAGACGCTGTAGGCGATGCCCGCCTCGTCGAGCAGGTCGGTGACCTTGGCAGCGACGCCGAACTTCACCAGATCGGGGTCGGTGCAGACAAAGACCTTCTTGTAGCCGCGGCGGGTGAGCTCGCCGGGGATTTCCTTGATGGCGCCGGCGCCATGGTAGGAGATGGTGTTGAGAACGATGCGATTGGCCATGATTGCCTCTCTTCCCGAAAGGCGTCAGCGCAGCGCCTTTCGATAGCGGGTTTACTCGATTACGTTGTACCGCATCGAGCCGAAATCGGGCCCGCCGATTCTGCGAATGGGACCGAGCGCTGCATAAACGTTTTATCAATCAACTGAGTAGATGGAGTCTGGCCATACGGAAGCGGTGCGCATCAAGAAAAGGACCTGATAGGGGTCGGTAATTAGAGTATTTTACATGACCCCCTGTGTTTTTGGACAAATCTGCCAGATAATGACGAATGTAGGGGGTTGGTACATATAAAGCACCCTCGACAAAACCGGATTCGACTGCATTGAAGGGCCGAGAAGGGGCTGATTGCAAAATATAGACCCACTAAGTAGGCCGTACGCGGTCAAGTCATCGTCATTATCTGGCAGATTTGTCCAAGAAAACAGGGGGTTACCTAAAAATAAAAACTACAGACCCTACTTCAGGGGGTCGAGAGGCCGTGGTGCGCTCTCGACCGCGGAGAATTGCGGCCTGCACGTACCATGATCCGGCGTGTGCCGCGCAGCTGAGGCGTCGATGCAGTCAGTCGGTCCGCGGCATGCTTTGACGATTCGAGATGCGCGGCAGTCGAGGGCGTCCCGCGGTACGGGCCGCCCGGAAAACAGGTGATCGGCTCGGAAAACGAGAAGCCCCCCTGGGATGCAGTTCAAACCGCATCCCAGAGGGGCTTCTGGCGCAAATGAGCCGCGTAGCACGCAAAGCCGACGCCGGCCTGTCCTCGCACTTACTCCAGCTCGAAGGCGCCGGTGTAGAGCTGATAGTAGTAGCCCTTCTTGGCGATGAGCTCGTCGTGCGTGCCGCGCTCGATGACGCGTCCGTGATCCAGGCATATGATCACGTCGGAGTTGCGCACGGTAGAGAGCCGGTGCGCGATCACGAAGGTGGTGCGACCCTGCATGAGCGCATCCATGCCGCGTTGCACGATGGCCTCGGTGCGGGTATCGATGCTCGACGTCGCCTCGTCGAGGATCATCGCGGGCGGGTCGGCGACCGCTGCGCGCGCGATGGAAACGAGCTGCCGCTGGCCCTGGGAAAGCTGCGACCCGTTGCCGGTGAGCATGGTGTCGTAGCCTTCCGGCAGGCGCCTGATGAAGTCATCTGCGCCGGCCAGCTTGGCGGCCTTGATGCACTCCTCGTCGGTCGCGTCGAGGTTGCCGTAGCGGATGTTGTCCATCACGGTGCCGGTGAACAGGTTCACATCCTGCAGCACGACGCCCAGCGAGCGGTGCAGATCGGACTTGCGGATCTTGTTCACGTTGATGCCGTCGTAGCGGATCTTGCCGTCAGCGATGTCGTAGAAGCGGTTGATGAGGTTGGTGATCGTCGTCTTGCCGGCGCCCGTCGCACCCACGAAGGCAACCTTCTGGCCGGGCTTCGCATAGACGGAGACGTCGTGCAGCACCTCGTGGTCGGGCGTGTAGCCGAAGTCCACGCCCGTCATGCGCACGTCGCCGCGCAGCGGCTCGTAGGTCACCGTGCCGTCGGCGCGATGCGGATGCTTCCACGCCCACAGGCCGGTGCGCTCATCGGTCTCCTCGAGCTCCCAGGTCTTCGGGTTCACGCGGGCGTTCACCAGCGTGACGTAGCCTTCGTCGGCCTCGGGTTCCTCGTCGAGGAGGTCGAAGATTCGCTCGGCGCCGGCGAGGCCCATCACCACGGCGTTGATCTGCTGGGAGACCTGGCCGATCTGTCCGCAGAACTGCTTGGTCATGTTGAGGAACGGCACCACCACGGCGATCGAGAGCGGCATGCCCGAGATGGACAGGTTGGGAACGTTCAGCGCCAGGAAGATGCCGCCGGCGAGCGCGACCACGACGTAGATGAGGTTGCCGAGGTTCATCAGGACGGGCATGAGGATGTTGGCGTACATGTTCGCCTTCTGGGAAACCTCGAAGAGTCTCTCGTTGCGCTCGTCGAAATCGGCTTCCGCGGCCGCTTCGTGGCAGAACGCCTTCACGACCTTCTGGCCGTTCATGACCTCCTCGATATGGCCCTCGACGACGCCGAGCTCGCGCTGCTGCGCGATGAAGAAGCGCGCGGAGTTCGAGCCGAGCATCTTGGTGAGGAAGACCATGCACACGATGCCGGCGATGATCACCAGGCACATCCAGACGGAGAAGTACAGCATGATGAAGAGCACCGTGCCCAGCACGATGATGGTCTGCAGCAGGTTGGGAAGCGACTGCGAGATCATCTGGCGCAGGGTGTCGATGTCGTTGGTGTAGTGCGACATGATGTCGCCGCGCTGGTTCGTATCGAAGTAGCGGATGGGCAGGTCCTGCATGCGGTTGAACATCTTCTCGCGCAGCTTCTCAAGCGAGCCCTGGGTGACGACCGCCATGTAGCGGTTCCAAAACAGCGAGGAGAGGTTGCCGATGATGTAGATGGTGCCGAGGGTGAGCACGATCTGCAGGATCTTGGGCTGGGCGGCCGACCAGTCGCCCGTCTGCCATGAGGTCGAGATGACCTGCAGCGCGCTTTGCAGGAAGACGGAGCCGATGGAGTTGATGAGACCGCACAGCAGCACGCCGGCCATGACCAGCGGCAGCAGGACGGGATAGAACGAGAACAGCAGCTTGATGAGGCGCACCAGGGTGCCGGACCTGCGCGCCCCCTTGCGCGCGGTAGCGGGCTTACTCATGTGCCTCGCCTCCCTTCAGGGCGTAGCCATCCGCGGCGGTTGCTGCGGCGGGGTCTTCGGCGTCGGCGCTCTCGAGCTCGCACGCGGCGGCTGCCGCGGCCGCTTCGACCGCCTCAGCCTCTTCGGTCATCTTGTTTTGCGAGGTGAAGGTCTCGCGGTAGATCTCGGACGTCTCGAGCAGTTCCACGTGGGTGCCGATGCTCGCGATGCGCCCGCCCTCCATCACGATGATGCGGTCGGCATCCTGCACGCTGGAGACGCGCTGGGCGATGATGAGCTTGGTCGTATCGGGTAGGTACGATGCGAGGCCGGCGCGGATCTTGGCATCGGTCTTGGTGTCGACAGCGCTCGTGGAGTCGTCGAGGATCAGCACCTTGGGCCGGCGCAGCAGGGCGCGCGCGATGCACAGGCGCTGCTTCTGACCGCCGGAGACGTTGGAGCCGCCCTGCTCGATCCAGGTGTCGTAACCCTTCGGGAACCCGTCGACGAACTCGTCGGCGCAGGCGAGGTGAGCGGCCTCACGGATCTCCTCGTCGGTGGCGTCGGCGTCTCCCCAGCGCAGGTTGTCGGCGATGGTGCCGCTGAACAGCACGTTTTTCTGCAGGACCATGGCGACCTGGTGGCGCAGGGCGTCGAGGTCGTAGTCGCGGACGTCCACGCCGCCCACGCGCACGGTGCCCTCGCTCGCGTCGTAGAGGCGGGCGATGAGGTTCACCAGCGTAGATTTTGCCGAGCCGGTACCGCCGATGATGCCGATGGTCTCGCCGCTGGCGATGTGCAGGTCGATGTCATCGAGGGCCTGGCGCTCGGCGTGCGCGGAGTACTTGAAGCTCACGTGGTCGAAGTCGATCGAGCCGTCGGTCACCTCGCGCACCGGCTCCGCCGGGTTGGCGATGGTGGGCTCTGCCTGCAGGACCTCGCAGATGCGGCGCGCGCTCTCCTCCGCCATGGTGACCATGACGAAGATCATGGAGAGCTGCATGAGGCTCATGAGGATCTGGAAGCCATAGGTGAAGGTCGACGAGAGCTGGCCCACGTCGAACGCGGTCGCCTGGCTGGTGATGATGAGCTTGGAGCCCAGGTAGATGATGACGACGAACGCTCCGTTGACGCAGAAGTTCATCATCGGGTTGTTGAACGCGAGCAGCTTTTCGGCGCGGGTGAAGTCGGCGCAGACGTCCTGGGCGGCGGTGGCGAACTTCTGCTTCTCGTAGTCCTCGCGCACGTAGCTCTTCACCACGCGCATGCCGGTGACGTTCTCCTCGACGGACTCGTTGAGCGCATCGTACTTATGGAAGACGCGGGTGAAGATCGGCGTCGCCTTGTGGATGATGAGGCCGAGACCGATGCCCAGCAAGGGGATCATGATGAGGTAGACGAAGGAGATGTACCCGCCCATCGCGTAGGCCATCACGAACGCGAACACGAGTACGAGCGGCGCGCGCACGGCGATGCGGATGATGAGCATGAACGCTTGCTGCACGTTGGTGATGTCGGTGGTGAGGCGCGTCACGAGCGAGGAGCTCGAGAAGGCGTCGATGTTGGCGAACGAGAAGGTCTGGATCCGGTAGAACAGGTCGTGCCGCAGGTTCTTGGCGAAGCCGCAGCTCGCATGGCTGCAGGTGATGCCCGCGGCGGCGCCGAAGAACAGCGACACCACGGCGAGCGCGACGAGGACGCCTGCGGTCGGAAGGATCTGGGCGACGGACGCGCCCTCCTTGATGGTGTCGATGAGGTTGGCTGTAACGAACGGGATGGTCATCTCGCACGCGACCTCGCACAAGACGAGGATCGGCGTCGCGATGGTGGGCTTGAGGTAGTCGCGGATGGATGCGGCAAGGGTTTTAATCATTGAGCTCCTCCCAGTGGACGCGTGCCTTGTCGAGCATCTCGATGAGCTGCAGCTGCTCCTCGTCCGTCAGGCAGGCGAAGGCGCGGCGGCGGAAATCGATGCGGACGCGCTGCTCGCGCTCCGCCTCGGTGCGACCGGTGTCGGTGAGGTGGATGAAGAGCTGGCGCCGGTCGTCGGGATTGCGGGTGCGCTCGATCAGCCCGCAGGTCTCGAGTTTCGCGAGCACCTCGGAAAGCGACCCGGGCTTGAGCTCAAAATGACTCCCCAGCTCCTGCTGGGACATGGTGCCGCCGTTTTTGGCGAGCAGGCAGAGAATGGGGGCCTTGCCCGAACGGCCTCCGCTGTGAAAGTGCAGGTAATGACCGCAGAACCCGAGGTCGGTGATCAGGTGCCGGGCACGTGCCTCCTCGGGTGTGTCGACGGTCTCGACGATGACGTCATCGCACACGATATGTTCCTTTCTTGCGTTTGAACGCAAGAAGTCTACACCCCTGCACATCAAAGTCAAGGTACCAAATTATTAGGTTGCAAATTAATTTCGTGAGGCTGTGGCGCGGGGTTGAGCGGCGCGTTCGCCTTGCTGGGGGAGGGGCGGTTCTCGATGCGGCCCGCATGGTCTTGGCGCCGCTTCGAAGCCGGCGTCGGAGGCTGCGGGTATGGGTGTCCCCGGGGGCCCTGGTGAAAGCGGGATCGGGTCCCGGCTGCGGGATGCAAGCTGAACCGCGGCCGGGGCCCGCCCTTGGGAGCGTACCGGTTAGCGGGAGTTCTCGACCTCGATGATGTTGGCGATGTTCGCCTGCTCGGTGGAGCTCAGCACGCTGTTCGCGATCGCGTCGAACTCCTCGGCGGTGTAGCGCTGAGTGTACCAGGGCTGGCTCTGGAAGTAGCTGCGCACGTCGGCGTCGTTGAAGCCGCGGCCGTGGCGGGCGTAGATCTCGTTGCGTGCGAGCATGAGGTCCCAGCTAGAAAGGGAGGAGAGCTCGCCGGTGCTGTAGACGCGCGTGGCGGATTCGGGAAGGATGTAGCTTCCGCCGGCAGGGGTGCTGGCCGAGCTGTCGCCCTGGCTGCCGGATTGCCCCGTCTCGCCGGTCCAGCGCTCGTCGAGCGCGCGGGCGTCATGGGTGCGCGGTTCATCCCACGGCAGGCTCACGTCGCTTTGCCCGTAGAGTCTGTCGCACGTGACGCTTATGCGCTCGCCGGCGAACGGGCGCCACGCGGCGACACCCTCATCGCCTTGAGCCAAACCGATGAGGTGGATGGTAGCGGTGAACGTATCGCGTCCGTCGCCGCTGGTGATGGTGGTCTCGATGGCGCCGTCCAGAAGGAGGATGGCGTACGGGCCGCAGTCGGCGCCGAGGTCGGGAAGAAGATCGGTGCGCCCCTGGTACTCCGCCAGCTCGGCGTCGGTCTCGAAGATGCGGAGCGTGCCCGTGTAGACGGCAAGGCCGGCGGCTCGGGCCTCGGTCACGAGCGGGTTCTCCTGGGGGGCGGGTTCCGCTGCGGCGGGGTCTTCGTCCCTGCTCTCCGCGTCGTTCTTTGCGTCCGCTTCCTTGTCCGCCTTCTTGTCGTCCTGCTTGTCGTCCTTCTTCTGCTCGACGCTGGCTGCTTCGGGTTTGGGCGCCAGCTGCGTGGCGGCGAAGGTGCCGCCGCCGATGAGGGCCGCCGCGGCGATGGCGACGCCGGCGATCACGGCGGGCTTCGGCGCGCGCTTGGCGGGGGCATGGGC
>DBFEBE010000048.1:0-7693 GCA_048318985.1 Collinsella sp. | reverse complement strand
CCACCTGTCTGCGGGGACACCGTTGCCCGAGCGGTGTCGAGAATATACATTCCGCAGGCACGGACCGTCGTTTTGCGGTAAGGTTGACAGGTTCAAGATGCAATCGATGCGCACGGATCGGCGCTCCTCACGGGCGCCCCGCGACGTGCGCGGTGGGGAGCCGGCGTGACGCAGGACAACATGGAGAAAGCGGGACGCGCTCCCGAGGTCCAGGTGCCCGAGGGGACGGATGCCGCTTCGCGCGCCCAGCGCCGAGCCTGGCGCGACCGCCTCAACGACGACTCGTTCCGCCGCATGCTCATCGGCGTGCTCGTCACGCTCGTCGGCGGGTCGTTCTGGGGCTTCTCCGGCACCGCCGCGAGCATCCTGTTCGACGTCTACCACGTGGACACGCTGTGGCTCATGAGCACGCGCCAGATCCTCGCCGGCGCGCTCTTCCTCATCGTCATCCTGCTGTTCGACCGCAAGCGGTTCGTGAAGCTCTGGACCACGCCCGAGCACCGGCGCATCCAGATCGTCTTCACCTTCTGCGGCCTGTGCGCCAATCAGCTGTTCTACCTGCTCGCCGTGCGCCTCACCAACGCGGGCACGGCGACGGTGCTGCAGTGCCTCCAGCTCGTGTTCATCATGGGCTACACCTGCCTGCGCGATCGCCGCTCCCCGCGCCGACGCGAGCTCGCCGGGCTCGCGCTCGCGTTCGCCGGCACCTTCCTGATCGCCACGGGCGGCGATATCACGCAGCTCGCCATCCCGCCGGCGGGCCTCGCCGTGGGCCTGCTCACCGCCGTGGGCGCGTCGCTCATCACCATCCTGCCCGTCAAGATCCTGCGCGAGTACGGCTCCACGGTCGTCACGGGATCGGGCATGGCGCTCTCGGGCATCGTGATGTCGCTGATCTTCCAGCCCTGGAGCCATGTGCCCGCGTTCGATGCGAACGGCTGGATCGTGCTGGCGGTGTTCGTGTTCATCGGGTCGTTTTTGGCGTACCTGCTGTACATGCACGGCGTCAAGGAGATCGGCAGCGTCCGCGCGAGCCTGATCGGCACCGTGGAACCGGTCTCGGCCACCGTGACGAGCGCACTGCTTTTGGGTACGGCCTTCGCCGGCACCGACATCCTCGGTTTCGGCCTCATCATCGCGATGGTGTTCCTTACCGTGTAGGGGCCGTTCCGCGCACGGGCGCGTTCGGCTCTCGCGGGTGCTGCCTTGCGGCGGGCGCCCCCTCCGTCGTCGGCGCCCACCGGTGCTCCCTCGCGCTCGAGGGTTGCTGCCGTGCTGTTTTCGCGTCGTTCGTCGGCTCGACGCCCCTGATAGGCGGTGCGCGCCGATCGGGACTCAGCCTTTGTTTAAAAAAGTGGGTCTATAAAATATGAAATCTCGTGAGAGTGGCACGAAACCGCGTCGAGTCGGTATTGTAGTGGGTCTGCAAAAGCATCGCAGCGATAGTGTAGAGGCCGTTTTGACTTCATTCAGTCTCATCCATGGGCTAAGTGGAAGCAAAATGCGGGTTTTGGCTCATCAACAACATATAACCAACCCATCATGATACCGACTCGGCGCGGTTTCGTGCCACTCTCGCCGTTGTGCACGAAAATATAACCCCCTTTATGCTTGATGGAAGCCTTTGCGAGGGCTGCCGCATCCGTTCCAACGTTCGATCCAGCGTGCATTGCGCGCGGCGGATCGAAGGCCGGGGTGCGTCAACGGAGGGGCGGCGTGCCGACGTCGCCTTCCTTCTTTTGATTAACGCGAGGGTCGCGTTCAGTCACTTTCCCAGGATGCTTCGGATTCGTGGGGCAGGTCATCGAATAGCGGCTGGTCATCGTCGATTCGGTCCGTAAGCTCGTCTTCGCTAAATGTTCCGTTGCCAGACGAGCCGGCGCGCTTGCCATCAGGGGAGTCTCCGTTCCTCTCCGATCCCTTTGGCATGAGGCGCGCACGAAGGATGTCTTGCCTATACAGAAAGTTATCCTTCCTCCTGAGCCGGATGCCCATCGCTCGATGCAGATCGCGAAGCAGCTGGTCGAAAAGGTGACGCGATTTCAGGTCCTCGTGCCATACGTTGAGGATCGTCATGCCCGAGCCGACAACCTTGTTCTGCCGCCGGTCGTCGCGCTCCGAGGCCTCGATCGAATGGTATTCCTTCCCCTTGTATTCGAGCCCAACCTTATGTTTTGGAAACGCAAGGTCGACGTATCGCGTGCCGTCCGGGGTCCGCACGGGGTGGTTGAGCCGCGCGGGCGCGAGGCCCATCCCGCCGTAGCGACGCGGCGCGCACAAGAGCATCGCGAGCGCGGATTCCATGGGAGAGTTGGAGTTGTCGAGGGCGAGTTCGAGCGCGCGCCGCGCGAGGCGGCATCCGCGGGTGCCGGGCATCTGGTCAAGAAAGCTCCCGATGCGCGCTACGCTCGTAAGCGGCTTGTCGGTATTGGTCAGTCCGTCCCAGGAGGTATCGAGAACGTACGTGCCGCAGAGCTCGCAGGCGATAAGTCCCAGGCTCACCTCGTCGAGGTCATCGTTGGAGGCGAGCTGCAGAAACGTGAGTTCGGGACCGGTTATCAGCGTGCGGTCGGAAATGCGGATGAGGGCATTCGGGGGAAGGGCCGCGCTGCAGACGCGGAAGCGGACGTCGTCTCGCCGGTGCGTAGACGCCTTGCTTGCGACCATCAGGCGGTAGGGGCGCGTCTTCGCGCCGAGCAGGCGCAGCTCGTGGGCGAGGGACTCGCGGTCCGGAAGGCAGGTGTCCTCGAGCTTTCCGGTCCGAGGACGTTCGAGCAACTGGGGGAGGAGCCGGCCGCTTGCCCGGTAGATCTCGAGGGCCGTTGTGTTGCACAGGCACGTCATGTTGGAACGGTACGCCCGGAGAGCGGGCAGACGGCTCGCGGACCCGCTGAGCGATGGGAGATCGTCGGTGGGCTGCAAGCGCGCACGGAACGCAAGAAATGCCTGTTAGTAGTATGTAAGAGGCTTGCAGGAAGCATGGTTGCCGCGACTTTCGCCGATGTCCGATATGCGGTCCGCCTCGGCCCTCGCCGCTGCCCGTGCACCGCCGACCAAGTTCGAATCGTAGCGCAGCACCCGCCCCCTTCGCGCGGTCTCGCGTCGAGGGGCGGGTGCGCAATGGGACGGGTGCGCAATGGGCGGATTGGCTTGCCCGCTTGATGCTCGAGAATCAGAGGACGAGCATCAGGACCGTGACGAACACGACGGTGATGGCGGTGAGTAGCGCCATGTAGCGCGCGGCGGTCTTGATGTAGGTCGCGTAGCTCACCTGCGCGAGCTCGAGACCGGCCATGATGGAGCCGCAGGTGGGGGTGATCATGGCGACGACGCCGTGCGTGGCGAGGTAGACGGCGATCATGGCCTCGGGGGCGAACCCGAGCGAGGCGGCGAGCGGCCCCATGATGGGCATGGAGACCGTCGCCATGCCGGTGCTCGAGGGAATCAGGAACGATAGCGCGAAATAGAGCGCGTAGGAGAGCGGTGCGAAGACGGTCGCGGAGACGCCGGCGAGTGCGTTGGCGGCGTTGGTGAGGATCCACACGTCCAGCCCGGTGGTGGACATGAGCACGGAGACGCCTCGGGCAACGGCGACGACCAGCGCAACGGAGACGAGGTCTGCGCATCCGTGCAGGATAGTGTCGACGAGCTCCTTTTCGTGCATGCCGGCGACCTTTCCGATCACGACGGTCATGGTGAAGAACCAGATGCCGCATTCGGTGAAGTACCACTCGCCGAGCGGCAGGCCGGTGAGCTGGGCGCTCCAGGCGGCCCCGGGGTTATCGGCCGTTCCACCGATGTCGAAGAGCGTGACGCCGAAGGTCTGCCACGGGATGAACCCTACGATCATGACGGCGAACGTGAGGGCGAACAGCACGAGCACGCGCTTCTGGACCTTGGAGAGGCGTGGCGCGGCCCCCTCTGGGGAGCCGATGCCCCTGTCGCCGTAGATGCGCTCGGCGATCTGCCACTCCTCGGGGGTGAGGGCGGACGAGGCGCGGTCGGCGCGCACGCGCTTGGCGTAGCGCATGACGAAGACGATGCCCGTGACCTCGGCGATGACGAACATGACCAGGCCGATGCCGATCATCAGGCCCTGGTCGTAGGCGATCCCGGCTGCCTTGAGCGCATCGAGTGCGAGGCCGGTGGAGAACGGGTTGACGGTCGATCCGAGCACACCCAGCCCGCAGCCCATGAGGACGACCATGCAGCCGACGAGCGGGTCCCAGCCCATGGCGAACGTCACCGAGGCGAGCAGTAGGTAGAATGGCACGGACTCCTCGAGCATGCCGTACGTCGAGCCGCAGACGCCGAAGGCGAGCATGAGCACGGGGACGAGCAGGAGGTCGTTGCCGCCGAGCTTGCGCACGAGCACCGCGATGCCCGTGTCGAGCGCGCCGGTCTTCTGGACCACGCCTAGGAAGCCGCCGAGCACGAGGATGAACACGCAGACCTGCATGGCGCTCTCGAAGCCGAGGAACGGCGATGCCATGAAGTCGGCGACTGTAGCAGCTCGGACATCCGTCGTGAACAAGGAGACTGCCCACGAAGCGACTGCCACTAAAAGCAAGCAGCCGAAAAGAATGGTGAACGAGGATGGCATCTGGCGCTTCTTGCGCCCTTTGCCCGCGTCTGTGCTCGTTTGGGACATGAGGGGCTCCTTCGCTGCGGCGTCCGACTTTTAGCGAACCGGTTCCGCGCTGTTGTGTATGGCAGGCGGCAAGGCGCCCGACTCCATGTGGAGCCAGGCGCCAGGGTTACATCACGTTCACGACGGGAACGTCGTTGACCAGCTTGAACAGCTTGTCCTTCTCGCCCTTCAGGAAGTGCCCGATGTTGTTGCACGGCATCACCATGAGGTCGCGCAGCGAAGAAGAGGAGTAGAACGCGGAGTGAGGCGTGATGATCACGTTGTCGCGGCCCACGAGCGGATGGTTTGCCAGATCGGGTGTTTCGTCGTAGAGGACGTCGGCACCGAAGGCGCGAATCTGGCCGGAATCGAGCGCTTCGATGAGGGCGGGCTCGTCGACGCAGAGGCCGCGACCGAGGTTGATGAGGATGGGCCTGCGCTCCATCTTGGCAAACTTCTCCGCATTGAAGAAGCCGTGGTTCGTTTCGTTGAGGTTCATATGGTTGACGATGATGTCGGCATTCTCGAGGATCTCATCGACCTCCGCCCGCTCAACGCCATGTTCGGCGAATACTTCCTGGTCGATGAAGGGATCGTTGGCGATTATGCGCTTTACCAGCCCCTTGGCCTTTCCGGCGGTGCACTTCCCGATCTTGCCAAAGCCAAAGATGCCCAGAGTCTGGTCCTCGAGGCGCGGCACTTCGGGGGCGGCGGCGTAATCCCAACGGTGTTCGTCCTCGATCTGCCCGATATAGAACTTGAAGTGCTTGTTGAGTGCGAACATGTAGGCAATGGCGCTCTCGGAGACGTCCCAGGTGCAGTACTCGCCGACGGGGCACACGCCCACGCCGCGCTTGGTCGCCTCGTCCATGTCCACGTTATCGAAGCCCGTGGCGTTGATGGCGATCACCTTGAGGTTGGGTGCGCGCTCGAAGGCCTCCTTGTCTATCTGGACGAAGGCGGTGAGCAGGGCATCGGCGTCGGAAAGATGCTCGTAGAACTCTTCGCGCGCGTCGCCGGAGTAGGCGTGGACCTCGACCTCGATGTCGTCACCCAGGTGAGACTTGAGGGTTTCGATCTCGAGGTCGTGTACGGGCATCATGCTGTCGGGGTAATCGCTGATGAGGATCTTCATGGCGGTTCCTTTCCCGGCCGTCTTGGCCGGTTTAAAACAGGGGCGCCGCGCGCCGGCGATCCAGCGGAGCGGCGCCCCAGAAGAGAGAGGCGGGAATGCGGGTGATTCCCGAGTTTCGATGGAAGCGGCGAGACCCGCTCCCATCGAAACGCTCGGTTACGGACGCTCGATGGGCTGGGTCAGGCAGTGCGGGCCGCCGCCGGCATGCAGGATCTGGTCGAGCGGCACGTCGATAACCTCGATGCCCAGGGCGCGCATCTTGTCGTTGATGTGCTTGTTCTTCTCGATAGCGATGACCTTGTTGTTGCCGATGCACTGGACGTTGCAGCCGTGCTTGTACATGTCCTCGCTGGCCACGGGGATGAGCTCGAAGTTGCGGCGCTTGAGCATCTGGAGGAAGTTGTACGGGAGCTGGTCGATGCACGCCAGGGCAACCTGCGGGGCGACGATGTTGAAGATCATGTCGAGGTGCAGGTTGTCGGGCGGGCAGGGGACGCCCACGACGGTGTAGCCGAACTTCTCGAGCTGATGGCGGAGACTGGCGACGCCCTGCTCATCGGTGCGGTCGACCATGCCCCAGGCGAGCGTGTGCTCGTCGATCATCCAGAAGTCGCCGCCCTCCATGCAGCCGGCGTTGACGCGGGCCACGATGGGCACGCCCATCTCCTTGAGCTTGGCCTCGTAGGCCTGGGCCTCGATCTGGCGGACCGGGTGGCGGAAGTGGCCCATGACGGCGCCTTCCTTGATCATGCAGCCGTAGTCGCGGGCGAAGGTCATGACCTGGAACTCGGGGTTGGCCTCGACCTCGACGACCTCGATGCCGTTGTCCTTGTAGGCGTCGACGAGCATCTGCCATTCCTGGACCATGACGTTGTTCTGCTCGGTGTCGCCCTTCTTCATCCACTCGGCGGTGATGACGTTGATCGCGTTGAAGGTGTAGTACTTCGGCGAGCACATCATGACCTTCTTGAGCGGGTTGGTTGCGTTGGAGACGTAGACCTTCTCTTCAGACATGACAGTTCCTTTCGGTAGGTCCGTGTGGAGCGGACGGTTTTCGGAAACGCGTCGCGAGCGGGGTGGAGGCTTGCCCGCGACGCGCGGTTCCCAGAGGGGGGCGGCGCCTAGAGCATCACGAGGACGCAGAGGAAGGCGCAGCAAGCGACGAACAGCAGGGCGACGACGGGGGCTATCTTCTTGACCCAGTCGCCGTAGCTCATGTGGGCCGCCGCCGTGCAGGTCATGACGACGATGGAGCACGGGGTGATCATCTTTGCGAGGCCGAGGGCCATGAGGTAGATGATGACCATGATGTAGACGTCGACGCCGGCGAAGGTGGACAGGGTGCCCATGATGCCCATGGTGGCGGCGGCGAGGCCGGTAGAGCTGGGGATCAGGCACGCGATGAGGAAGTAGCACACCAGCGCGACGATGACGAAGGCGAAGGGTGGGAGCGACGCGAGCGCGCCCTCGCACATGTTGAGGATGGACGGGGTGATCTGGCCGTTGTCCATGACGACCTGGATGCCGCGCGCCAGGGGCACGACGAAGGCGGTGGAGACGAGGCCCGAGGCGCCCTTGAGGATCGTGTCGATGATCGTGTCGGCGTCATAGCGCATGACAAGTCCGATGAGGATGACCATGATCAGGGTGATCATCGAGAGCTCGGGGAAGTACCAGTCGCCGAAGGCGGTGACGTCGGTGCCCAGGATGTTGCGGACGACCGGGGTGGCGGCGATCCAGGCGGTGAAGTCCTGGAAGAACGTCCACTCGGGATTGAGGGAGGTCCAGGGCGTGAGGCCTACGATCATGAAGCCGAAGGTGAGCACGAACAGTGCGAGGGCACCTTTCTGACGCCCAGTGAGGGTGAGGTCTTCCTCCTCGGCGGCGGGGAACTCCTTGAGGTCCTGCTCGCGGCGGAAGAACTGGAC
>DBFEBE010000047.1:0-52903 GCA_048318985.1 Collinsella sp. | reverse complement strand
CACCGGTGCGGACGGATCGGCTGGCGCCGCGGGAGCGGGCGACCCCGGCACGGTAGGGGCGCATCCGGCGGCGATGAGAAACTGCGCCGTATCGAACGGGTTGGCGCTCGCCTGGCGCTCGATGCGCTCGCGCACGGAAGAGCTGGCGGATCCGGACGCCGGCTCCGCCTTCGACGGAGCGAAGCGGGCGCCGACGGGCCGCGGAACCCATGCGTTGTCGTCATCCGAGAACGCGGCGGACGCGGGAGCACGGCGCCCGCTCGCTGGAGCCTCCCCGGCAGCGCGCGCTTCAGGCTCGTCGGGCACGGGAGCAGCGAAATGCGTCCCTGCCGACACCATGCGAACGCGGGGCGCCGGGACAGGGGCCGTCTGCGCGGCACGGCCAGAAGAGGAGAGCTCAGGGAACAGGTCGGATTCCGTGCGGTCCCAACTCGATGCGGCGCGCGGCGCCGGCGCGGGGCCGCGGCCGCCGACCAATCCCTCCCGATCGGAATGCAACATCGTCACGCCTCTCCCTCCGAGCCGTACTCGCTCATGCGCGCCAAAAGAATGCGGGCGCGCGGCTGAGCGCGCGCCCGCGGGACTTCATCTGCCCTTAGGCCTCGGCCATCTCCTGCTTGAGCTTCGCGATGGCGTCGCGGTACTCGGGCATGGTGGCGCCGAGAATCTGCGTCGCGAAGATGGCGGCGTTCTTCGCCCCGTTGATGGCGACGCACGCCACCGGCACGCCGGAGGGCATCTGCACCATGGACAGCAGGGAGTCGAGCCCGCCGAGGTCGCTCGTCTTCATGGGGACGCCGATGACCGGCAGCGGGGTGAACGCGGCGACGACGCCGCCGAGGTGCGCGGCCTTGCCGGCCGCGGCGACGATCACCTTGATGCCGCGATCGGCCGCGGTCTCGGCCCACTCGTGCACCTTCGCGGGATTGCGGTGCGCGCTGGCGATGACCAGCTCGTAGGGGACGCCGAGGGCCTCGAGCTCCGCCGTGCAGCCCTCCATCACCGGAAGGTCGGACTTGGAACCCATGATGATGCCGACAAGCGGGGTCTTTTCCGTCTCAGACATGGTTGCCTCCTAGATGCTCGATAGACTCCCCCAAGTATAGCCGAGCACCCGGAAGACCCATCCGACCCATGCGATGTTCATGGGAGTTGCGGGGCATCGCGCGGGCGTGCGCGATGAGGGGTCCCGCCGCGAGCCGGACGGCCCGCAAACCCGCATGCGGGCGGCGACCCGCCGCATGGACCCCGAGCACACCGGAGCGCCCCTCAGACCAGCGCTCTCAAATTGGTGCCTGTCCCCTTTTTGAGGGACGGTGCGGGCAGGCGGGGCGAATATGCGCGGCCGCGCGAAGAGCCGAAGCGGTCCGGCGCTGGCGGGGTTGCCAAGCGCCGGCACGGATGGCCGCACGGGCTCTCGCAGCGGTACCCGGCGACATATTCGCCCCGCGCGCCCGAACCGGAACGCGGGATGCGGCGGCTGCCGCCGCATCGGGGTCTCAAATCGGTGCCTGTCCCCAATTTGAGACCCCGATTCGAACGGGGAAGGCGGGCGGCCCGCCATCTGTGCAGGCCGCCCGCGTAGCCGTCGGATCGGCGAGGTCCGTCGCCTTAGTCGCGGCGACGGCGGCGGAGCAGAGCGCCCACCGCGGCGGAGATGGCGCCGACCACGCCGGTCGCGCCCACGGCGATCGCGGCCGCGTCGCCGGTCTGGGCGAGATCGCCGCTCGTGCCGGGCTTGCCGTTCGGCTTGCCCTGGGCGCCCGCGTCACCGGAACCGGTGCTGCCGGAACCGCCCTGGCCCTGGCCGCCGGTGCCGCCCTGGCCCTCGTCCTTCACGAGGCCGGCATGGGCGGCCTCGAGCGCCTTGAGGGCGTCATCGACCTGCTGCTGGGTGGCGTCGGCGCTATCGAGCGCACCCTGGGCGACAGCGAGGGCGTCCGCGAAGGCCTTCCAGGAATCGGCCGTGTAGCCGTCGCTGGCGAGTCCCTTCAGCTCCTCGACCTTAGCCGCAAGCGCGGACTTGTCGACCTGCGGCGCCTCGGGCTTCACGAGGCCGGCATGGGCGTCGGCGAGCGCCTTCAGGGCGCCGTCCACATCCTGCTGCGTCGCCTCGGCGTTATCGAGCACGGCCTGGGCCGCCTCGAGCGCCTTCTGGAACGCGCTCCAGGACTCGTCCGTGTAGCCGTCGTTGGCGAGGTCCTTGAGCTCGGCGACCTTGGCCGCCAGCGCGGACTTGTCCACCTCGGCCTCGGGCTTCTGGTCCGCCTCGGCGTAGCGGAAGTTGATCTCGCGCAGGGTGAGCATGCGGTTCTTCGCCGCATCGCCCTCGTAGCCGCTCGCGGTGCCCTCGGAGGTGAGCGGCGTGATGTCGATGCGCTTCACCTGCTTGCCCTTCTCGGCGGCAAGCGTGTAGACAGCCTGCTTCTCGGCGAACTCCCCGCCCTTGAACTCGGTCGTGGTGCCATCGGTGTAGGTGATGACGGCCTCCAGGGAGGTGACGGTGCCGTTATACGTGTCGCGGTTGACGATCTGGACGTCGCGCATCACGACGGGCTGCTTCAGCTCGAAGTGCATCGTGGTGGGCAGCATGACGTACTCGGGGAGCTTGCCGTCCTGCTGGTTGCCCGCGACATCCCACTTGAACTCGAAGCCGTTCGCGCCCTCGTCGCCGTCGAACAGGCCCTCGTAGCCGTTCTGCTGGATGAGCCTCTCGACGTTGGCGCCGTCGTCTTCGGGCAGCTTCTCGTTGGTCATCGTGATGGCGAAGCCGTCCTGGCCGATCTCCTTGACCTCATCGACCGGCGGCGTGACCTCGCCCTCGATGTAGTTGAAGTTGATCTCGCCGATGGTGAGCATGCGGTTCTCGGGGTTCTCGATACCGGTCGCCACGCCCGTGGAGGTCAGCGGGCGAATCTCGACCTTGGCGACCGCCTTGGCCTTGTTGGCCTCGGAGATCTCGAAGGTGTACTGGGGCTGGTTCGTGTCGAAGTCGCCGCCCTTGAACTCCTGCGTGCTGCCGTCCGTGAAGGTGATCTTCGCCTCGAGGCTGTTGATGGAACCGTTGGAGTTCGCCGCGCCGTTGAAGAGCTCGACGTTGGCGAGCGCACGCGGCTCCTTGAGCTCGAACGTGAGGTTCGCCGGCAGGCCGACCTTCGTGTCGAAGGGCTGGTCGGCGCCCATGAACCACTTGAACTCGAACTCGCGGTCGCTCTCCTTGTCGTTGAAGAGGCCGTCGTAGCTGTTCTGCTGGACGAGCTTCTCGACGTTCGTGCCGTCATCGGTGGGATAGCCCTCGTTAGTAAGACTGATGTTGAACGCGTCCTGGCCGAGCTCCTTCATCTGCGGGCCGACCTCGCCCTCGCCGGCGGTCACGAAGTCCTGCGCAGGACCGATGAGCCACGCCTGGCTGTCGAGGGTCACCTCGCAATCGCGCTTGGCGGTGAGCTGGAAGGTCGCGATGTCCTCGGAGCCGGCGTAGAGCTCCTTGTCGCCCTTGTTGGCAAGCGCGATGTTCACGGAGTCCAGCTCCTCGCCGAAGGTGTAGTTGCCGGACTTGCTGACCATGCCGCCGGCGGCCTCGGCGACCTTGATGCTGCCCTTGACGAACTCGAAGTCGGCGACCGGGTACTTGACCAGCGCACCCATGGCGTTGACGTTCTTGGCGCCGTCGACGCGCACGGCGACCGTGACGGTCTCGCCCGCCTTGACGGAAGCCTTCTCGGGCGCGACGACGATAGAGCCGCCGACCTTGCCCTCCTTCTTGGTGCCGCCGTCGAGCTTGGACATCGTGAACGACATGTCGTAGACGTCGTACGCGCCGTTCAGGTTGAAGTCGGCGGAGGACTGGGCGACATGGGAGTTCCAGTCGGCCACGCCGGTACCGCGGTTCTCGCGGCCGACGCAGTTGTCGATATGCTGCTCGTCCTCGCTGCCCACGGTCGCCGGCGCCTTCAGCGAGCCGGTCTCCTGGCCCTCGGTCTTGTCGACCTTGTAGAGCGCGAGCTCGGTCGCGGAGAAGAAGCCGCCCGTGGACTCCTCGACGGTGAGGCGCAGGTAGCGCGCAGAGGTGCCCTCGAGCTTCACGGTCTTGGGCTTCATCTTGCCCTCGCCCTTGTTGTCCCACTCGGCGACGCCGTGGTCCTGCCAGTGGGCGCCGTCGACGCTCGTCTCGATCTTCATCTTGGCGACGTTGCCGTTGCCGCCGTTGTCCTGGCGCGGCGTGTAGACGAACTCGTCAAGCGCGTACACCTTGCCGTAGTCGATGGTCATCGGCATGCCGATGGCCTCTCCGCCGTTGGTGGAGTGGAACGCGCTGCCGCTCTTGTCGTCATGGTCGAACGCGAGCTTGAGCGCACCCCACTGCTCGCCGCCCTCCCAGGCGACGTCGACGGGCGCGGGCGCGTTGCGCCACGGGTCCTCGAGGGTCTTCACCTTGAGCGGGGCGCTCCACTCGGAGTAGCCCTTGCCGCCGCGGGTGCGGATCTTGAACTCGTGCTCGGAGTTGTAGGCGAGATCCGTCACGGTGAACTCGCAGGTATCGCCGCTCGGGATGCTGTTCAGCATGCCGTCGATCTCGATGTCGTAGCCCTCGGCGCCCTCGACCGCATCCCAAGTGAGCTTGACGCTCGTCGGGGTGAGGCCGTCCGCGGGCGCGGCGAGGTTGGCCGGCGCCTTGAGGCTGGCGTCGAGCTCGGTGCCCGGCAGCGCGCCCTCGTTGGCGAAGCCGGTGACCTCGAGCGTCTGCTCGACGGTGTTCACGTCGGCCTTGGCGAACTTCACGTACACCTTGGGGTTGGTGACGATCTCGGTGCTGGAGAAGCCCTCCTTGCGCACGGACTCGCTCTCGGCCGTGGCGTTGTAGTTGAGGTTCGGCTTCTCGTTGTAGAAGTACACGGCCTCACCGGCTGCGGGCTTGGCGGCGTCGAACTTCTCCTGGGAGTCGACGACGGTCACCTTGAGCTTCTCGTCGCCGTTCTTCGCGACGATCTCCTTCGGCTTCGCGGAGACATTCACCACGAAGGTGGTGCTGCGCTGGCTGTCATAGCCCTCGTAGCCGCCCTTGGACTTGCCCGCCTTGAACGTGGCGACGTCGCCCTTGGCGCTGGAGGTGAACTTCGTCTTGACGTTGGAGCCGTAGGAGATGTTCGCCTCGCGGCCGTACTCCTTGTCGGACTCGTCGATCTTGTTCTCGACGAAGGTGCCGCCGTCCTCGTAAAGCGTGTACTCGTTGTCGCCCTGCGTGGCGAAGAACTCGACGTTGCGAACCGTGCGGTCGACCTCGTCGGGGCTGTTGTTGGGCTCGTACATGGGGACGATGGCGTTCGCGCGCACGAACAGCGGGAGCTTCCACAGCGGGGCGTCGAAGTTGTTGAGCACCTGTCCGCCGCGGTACTGCTTGCCGGTGAAGTAGTCGATCCAGATGTCCTTCTCGGTGCCGGGCAGGTAGATGCCGTTTCGGACGTCGTCGCCGTCGCCGATGCCCTTGTTGGCCTCGTCGCCGTCGGTGTTCTGGTAGATCGGGGCCACCAGGAAGTCGTCGCCCATCGTGTACTCGTACTGCGTGGCCGTGCTGGCGGCGTACGCGGAGTCGTCGGACAGCAGGATCGCGCGGACGAAGGGCATGCCGGCGTCGCCGTTGCCCGTGTCGATGTTCGCGGCGGAGACTGCGGTGGTGTAGATGTACGGCATGAGCTGGCTCTTCAGCTTGAGGTACATGCGGGATATGCCCGTGTAGGGGTCGCCATGCGTCTGCGGGGCCTTGACGTAGCTGCCCCATCCGTCCATATCGAGCATGAGCGGGGCGAAGGACTTCCACTGGTAGTCGCGCGTGGCGATGACGGGCTGGCCGCCGAAGATGCCGTCGTTGTCGGAGCCCACGTTGGGGTTGCCGGACAGCGACTGGCCGATGAACGTGGGGATGTGGAAGCGGATGTACTCCCAGTTGCCGCCCGTCTGGTCGCCCGTCCAGATGCCGCCGAAGCGCTGGGTGCCCGCCCAGCCGTCCAGGGTGATGATGTTGGGGCGGAAGCCGGCCTGCTCGGTCACGATATCGTACGCGGTCTTGGTGCCGTCGAGCGCCATGGAGTAGCCGGGGCCGACCCACGCGACGTCGGTCTTCAGCGTGGTCACGCCGCCGGTCTTGACCTCGGAGGAGAAGTCGCGGAGCAGCTGCCACTGCGTGTTGGGGTTGCTGTCGGGGCTCAGGTAGGACTGGGTCCACAGGCCCGTGGCGACACCCTTGCTGTTGGCGTAGTCCGTGAACTCCTTGAGGTTCTGGACGTTGGCGGCGACCGCGGCCAGGCGCTCGGGCGAGCTCGTGCCGTCCGGGTTCACGCCGCCGGTCTTGCCGAAGCCGTTCTGCCCGTAGCCGGCGCCGTAGCCGTCGTTGGCCAGGAAGTAGCCAAGCGGCATGTCGTTCTCGAGGTAGCTGTCGAGACGGTCCTGGGCGGAGAACTCGCGGGAGAAGGTCACGCCCTCCGGGATGTTCTCGGTCTGCTCGGTGGGGCCGTGGCCGTTGAGGGACTCGACGATCGAGCCGGCCTGCATCGAGGTGCCCGTGCCGCCCTTCTCGTACTTGGTCTCCCCGCCGTTCTCGGCGGCAGGCGTGCTGCCCTTGATGTTCCAGGCGCCGTAGCCGTCCTTCTGCTCCGCCGACCACATATCGCGGTTCCACGCGTTGAGGTGGCCGACGTAGAAGGCGTACTCGGGCAGCAGGACGGGATTGCCCGTCACCTTGAAGTAAGCCTGCAGCAGCTCCTGGGCGATGGGCGCCGTGGACTTGCCGCTCGCGGCGTCCGCGACGAAGTAGTAGGCGTCGAGCTCGTTCTCGCCGTGCGAGGCGACCGTCTGGGCGCCCTCGGTCTTGCCGAAATCGTACACGCCGTCGGCGAACGTGTTGCGCAGCACGCCGTAGCCCGCGCTCGACCAGTAGAACGGGTTGGGGGAGGCGACGCCGCCGTCGACCCAGTTGCTCTCGTTCTTGATGTTGATCGAGTTGCCGGTATGGATGAAGCGGCCGTTCTGCGTGCCGCCGCCGAAGAAGTCCTCGCCGTCGTGCTTCACGAGCGTCTGGACGGTGGAGCCGTCGGAGAGGTCGACCGGAGCGGCCTCCTCCATGACCACGCTGTCACCGGACTTGACCGTCATCTTCGCCGTGGCCTTGTCCAGGGAGATGGTGGTGGTGCCGGCCGTGATGACGATGGCGCCGTCCTTCTCGGACACGTTCGCCTGCGGATGGGCGTACTTCTTGGAAGCATCCGGCTGGGCCTGGATGCGGGCCGTATGAGACTCGTCGCGCGGGGTCGCGTAGGCGGAAAACTCGCCGGCGGGATCGATGTTGTAGCGGAAGATGCCATCCTCGAGGAACGTGATCTTTCCCTTGATGCCGTCAGCGAAGTTCACGTCGACGACGTAGTTGTGCTCGGCGTTCACCGCGGCGGACTCGACGCCCGCAAGCGGGGCGGCGGCCGCCGGCGCCGCGATGGCGATGGAGAGCGCCGTCGCGGCCACGACCGCGGTTCCCCCTATCCAGCGATGGCTCAGAATCGAACTCTTATGCATCCAAGCTCCTTTCGGTTCTTCCCCCTTGGTGCACGTGCGCGCAGGCGCACTGGTATTGACGGAATGCAACTGGTTACTACCAGCAATCCGATCAATGGAACGGGGGTAATCCTATTAGCTCACCGGCTTGGTTAGATTCTGAAAACGGCGAACGGTTTCGATATACCGTTTACCGAGACACTTGTATCGACAATTTGATACAAGTAGCTGGTGGTTTACTGGTCTACACCTTTCGGTCAATATTCATACTGGTATTGTTGGTATACAACTTTTCAGCGACACCCTACGTGCCGGTCGGCGGCAAACGCCTCTGGCAGGGCGTTCGCCGCGCGATCTGGTCTGCTTGTCGTGTCCGGGCGGGAGCAGGGCAACGGACGGGGCGCGAAGCGATACGGCGGTGCGGCGAGGGCGCCGATCGGGATGGGCCCGATGCCTCGTTATTTCTTCTTGTGCGGGCGCCTCTTGCGCGCGGTCGAGGCGGTGCGCTCTTGCGCAGCGCGCTTCTGCTCGCGACGCTGACGCAGCCAGTAGACGCCTCCGCCGAGGAAGACGGCGATGGCCATCATGATCATGAACATCCAGGGATTGCCGGTGCTTTGGGGCATGTCGTGCCTTTCGGGTCGATGGGTACCCCGTCCACCCTACCCGCGATACGCCCCTTCGGTGCAGCCCTTTCGGCAAGCGGGGCAACGTCGCGCGAAGGACGCACGGCACGCGCATGCGCCCCCCACGCGCGGCGGCTCCGACGCGAGGCGAAGAAAGGGCGGGTACGCGCCCGCCCTTCCCAAGCAGCCTCTCTTCGGCCGGCCTACGCCAGGTCCTGCAGCGCGATCACGTCCATGCCCGCACCCGGCGCTGCCGCACCCCCGCCGCCCTCGCGCGCGGCCTCGACCGCCGCGATGGAGGCGCCGGCCGCCGAGAGCGCCGTGAGGCACGTCACGCCGCGACGCACGGCCTCCGTGCGCAGCAGATAGCCGTCGCTGCGCGAACCCGGGCCGTACGGCGTGTTGATGACGAACGCGATCTTTCCCTCCGCGATCATGTCGCCGACGTTCTCGCGCTCCCCGCCATGCGGGCCGCTGATCTTCTCCACGACCTCGCACCTCACGTTGCCGCCGGCGAGCACGCGCGCGGTGCCCTCGGTCGAGACGATATCGAAGCCCAGATGGCGCAGGATGCGCGCATGCGACAGGATGTGGCGCTTGTCGCGGTCGCACACCGAGATGAACACCTTGCCGTCCGCAGGCGCGGGCAGGCGGTAGTCGATGGCGAGCTGCGTCTTCGCGTACGCCTCCGGATAGCTCTTCGCGATGCCCATGACCTCACCGGTCGACTTCATCTCGGGCCCCAGGATGACCTCGGCGCCCGGGAAGCGGCCCCAGGGCATCACGGCCTCCTTCATGCAGAAGCGGTCGAGCTCGCGCGCATCGTCGGGCAGTCCCAGATCACGGATCTTCTCGCCCGCCATGATGCGTGCCGCCATCTTCGCCAACGGCACGCCCGTCGCCTTCGAGATGAAGGGCACCGTGCGGCTCGCACGCGGGTTGGCCTCGATCACGTAGACCGTCTCGCCCTTGATGGCGTACTGCACGTTCACGAGACCGCGCACGCCGAGGGCCCGGGCGATGCGGCGCGTGGTGTCGCGCAGCCGCTCCTGCAGCTCGGCGGAGAAGGAGAACGGCGGGATGCACGTCGCCGAGTCGCCGGAGTGGATGCCCGCCTCCTCGATGTGCTCCAGGATGCCGCCGATGTAGACCTCCTCGCCGTCGCAGAGCGCGTCGACGTCGGACTCGATCGCTCCCTCCAGGAAGCGGTCCAGGTAGACGGGGTAGTCGGGCGACACGCGCGCAGCCTCTGCCATGTACTCGCGCAGATGCTCGGCGTCGTAGGCGATCATCATGCCGCGACCGCCCAGCACGTAGCTCGGACGGACGAGCAGCGGATACCCGATGCGCGCCGCCACCGCCTCGGCCTCCTCGAACGAGGTCGCCATGCCCGCGGGCGGGTACATGATGTCCAGGCGGTCGAGCACCGCGCTGAAGCGCTCGCGGTCCTCGGCCAGATCGATGGCATCGGGTTGCGTGCCCATGATGCGCACGCCGGACTCCTGCAGCATGCGGGCGAGCTTGAGCGGCGTCTGGCCGCCGAGCGTGACCACCACGCCGTCGGGGCGCTCGACGTCGATCACGTCCATGACGTCCTCGTAGGTGAGCGGCTCGAAGTACAAACGGTCGCTCGTGTCGTAGTCGGTCGAGACCGTCTCGGGGTTGCAGTTGACCATGATGGTCTCGAAGCCCTGCTCGGCCAGCGCGTAGCTCGCGTGCACGCAGCAGTAGTCGAACTCGATGCCCTGCCCGATGCGGTTGGGCCCCGCGCCCAGGATCATCGCCTTGGGCTTGGCGCACGGGCTCACCTCGTCGCCGGCGGCGGCGCGGTGCGCGGTCGGCGCGGTGCGCATGAGCCCCTCGTAGGTCTTGTAGTGGTACTCGGTCGCGCTCGCGAACTCGGCCGCGCAGGTGTCCACCGTCTTCATGCACGGCACCACGCCCAGGCCCTTGCGGTACGCGCGCACGAACCGCTCGTCGCTGCCCGTGAGCAGCGCGATCTCGGCATCGCTCGTCCCGTACTGCTTGAGCAGGCGCATGGCGTCGGCATCGATGTCCTCCACGCGCAGACCCCGCACGCCCTCCTGCACCGCGACCATGTCGCCGATGCGGGCGAGGTACCACGGGTCGATGCGGGTAAGCTCGCAGAGGCGCTCGACGGTCCAGCCGCGGCGCAGGGCCTCGGCCACGAAGAAGATGCGGTTCTCGGCCGCCTGCGCGACGCGCGTGGCCAGCTGATCGTCGTCGAGCTCGGCAGCGCCGTCCTTGCTACCCGCGATCAGGCCGACATGGCCGTCCTCAAGCGAGCGCATCGCCTTGCCGAAGGCCTCCTCGAACGTGCGGCCGATCGCCATGATCTCGCCTACCGCCTTCATGCGGGTGGTGAGAGAGGTGTCCGTGCCCTTGAACTTCTCGAAGGCGAAGCGCGGGACCTTGACCACGCAGTAGTCGATCGAGGGCTCGAAGCACGCGGGCGTGGCGCGGGTGATGTCGTTCACGATCTCGTCGAGCGTATAGCCCACGGCCAGGCGCGCGGCGGCCTTGGCGATGGGGAAGCCGGTGGCCTTGGAGGCGAGCGCGGAGCTGCGACTCACGCGCGGGTTCATCTCGATGACGATAAGGCGCCCGGTCTTAGGGTTGACGGCGAACTGCACGTTGGAGCCGCCCGTCTCGACGCCGATCTTCTCCAGGATGGCAAGCGATGCCACGCGCATGCGCTGGTATTCGAGGTCGGACAGGGTCTGCGCCGGAGCGACGGTGATCGAGTCGCCCGTGTGCACGCCCATGGGGTCGAGGTTCTCGATGGAGCACACGATGATGCCGTTGCCGGCCCGGTCGCGCATGACCTCCATCTCGTATTCCTTCCAGCCCTCGATGGACTCCTCGACCAGCACCTCGCCCGCCGGGGAAAGCTCGAGGCCCTGGGAGACGATCGAGACGAGCTCGGCCTCGTCGTGCGCGATGCCGCCGCCCGCGCCGCCGAGCGTGAAGCTCGGGCGCAGCACGCAGGGGTACCCCACGCGGCCCGCGATGGCGCGCGCGTCGTCCACGGAGTAGGCGTAGCCGGAGCGGGCGACCTCCAGGCCGATCTCGGCCATCGCCTCGTTGAACAGCTTGCGGTCCTCGCCGCGCTCGATGGCGGCAAGATCGCAGCCGATCATCTCCACGCCGTAGCGATCGAGCACCCCGGCGCGGGCGAGATCGACGGCGGCGTTGAGGCCCGTCTGCCCGCCCAGCGTGGGCAGCAGGGCGTCGGGGCGCTCGCGCTCGATCACCTTCTCGATGAACTCGGCCGTGATGGGCTCCACGTAGGTCCGGTCGGCAAGGCCCGGGTCGGTCATGATGGTCGCGGGGTTCGAGTTGACGAGCACGACCTCGTAACCCTCCTCCTTGAGGACCTTGCAGGCCTGGGCACCGGAATAGTCGAACTCGCACGCCTGGCCGATGACGATCGGGCCGGAGCCGATGACGAGGATTCGCCTGATATCTTCACGTTTGGGCATAGGTACCTCCGCTTATTCGTTAACCGCCCGCATGGGCGTCCATCCCTGTGGCTTGCCCGGGCACCGAAGATCGGCCCTCAGTCGTCGCGGAGGCGCACACGTGGCGCCCCCAGGCCGCTCTTCGGAACCGGGGCAAGCCGTCTCCGTTATCGGTTTACTCGGCTTCGGCGAAATTCCAACCCGCCAGGCGATCCGTGGCGATGTCGATGTTCAGGTAGTCCGCGTCGCCGTCCATGAGGCGCGAGAACGCGCTGAACAGATAGTGCGAATCGGTGGGGCCGGGCGAGGCCTCGGGATGGTACTGCACGCTGAATGCGGGCGCGTCGAGCAGCTGGATGCCCTCGGCGGTCCCGTCGTTGAGGTTGACGTGGGTGAGGCGGATGCGGCCGAACCGCTCGTTGCGCACGACGGGCGCGACGCCGGCGCGCACCCAGGCGCGCAGGTCGCCGTCGGCAGGGTGCTCGGACACGCCACCGGAGAGCTCCGGAACAACCGCGCCGAGGCTTGGGAACACCAGGCCGAAACCGTGATTCTGCGCAGTGATCTCCACGCGCCCGGTCAAAAGGTTCATCACGGGCTGGTTGCCGCCGCGATGGCCGAACTTCAGCTTTTCGATCTGGGCGCCCGCGGCGAGGCTGATCATCTGGTGCCCCAGGCAGATGCCGAACACCGGTACCTTGCCGAGAAGCTGCTCGACCTGCGTGTACGTGCCCTCGACCGCATCGGGGTCGCCCGGGCCGTTGGAGAGGAACACGCCGTCGGGCTCGAGGGCGAGCACGTCGGAAGCAGGAGTGTCCCACGGCACGACCGTGAGCTCGCAGCCGGCATAAACGAGACCCTCGAGGATCCCCCGCTTGATTCCGCAGTCGTACACGACGACGCGATGGCGGGCAGGGGCAGCGGGCGTCCGGGCGAAGGCGCGACCTGCCGGCACGTCGTCCGCACCGTACGCATAGGACGCCGGGCAGCTCACCGTCTGCACGAGGTTCTCCCCCACCAAAGATGGCGCCTCGTCCAGAAGGGCCCCGAGGTCGTCGAGGTCGAACACCTCCGTGGAGACGATCGCCTTTTGAGCCCCGTGGTCACGCAGGTGCCGCACGAGCGCGCGGGTGTCCACGCCCTCGATCGCGACGACGCCCTGCTGTTCAAGATAATCCGGAACGGACAGCGCCGACCTCCAGTTGGACGGGGTCGCGCACAGGTCGCGCGCCACGAGGGCGCGAAGCGCCGGCGATGCGGCGGGGCGGCCGGTATCGCCCGTATAGGCGCTCTGGACGTCAGCGGGAGCGATCCCGTAGTTGCCGATCTGCGGATACGTCATCGTGACGATCTGGCCCGCATAGCTGGGATCGGTCAGGACCTCGAAATAGCCCTCGAGCGACGTGTTGAAGCACACCTCGCCCGTGACGGTCCCCGAAGCGCCGCACGCGCGGCCGTAGAAGACGGTACCGTCTTCCAGCGCGAGAATCGCCGGACCCCTATTCCCTTTGCTTGTCGATGCGAGGATGCGCTGCGCCAAATCGCTGGCAGCAGCCTTGCGGGACGCGTTGCCCGCGGTGCTCTTAAGCCCCATGTTCTCTCCTTTTCGGTCTCTCCGTACCGGCTTAAAGGTCAATGGCCCGTGCGGTATTGTAGGCGCATTCCTTCAGTTTTGAGAGTTGAAACTCGATTTATTCATCTTGTAAAGGTATTTTTGCTGTTTTATTCGAAACGGCACCTGCCACCCCATGAGCCGGCGTCCCGGATCGGCGCCCGTGCCCCAGAAATAGCTGGAAATGGGGGTCTGTAATTATAATATATTTAGAAACGCCCTATATTCTTGGACAAATCTGCCAGAAAATGACGATTGCAGGGGTTTCTTATTCATGATGCCGGGCCATCTCTTGCCCAAAACGTCTCCGTATGGCCCCTGTATAGCGTCTTTTCTATTTACAGACCCCTCTTTTGCGCTAACGTGTCCGAGGCCATCGTCATTATCTGGCAGATTTGTCCAAAAACTCAGGGGGTTGTTCTTGATTTCGAATTGACCAACCCCCGCTACGGCATAACCGGTCCGCGTTGCCCCCGTCGCGACGCAGCCGTGACAGAGAACCCCGGTCAAGGCGAAGCCTTGACCGGGGTTCCCAAGCCTATCGACCGCGTCCCGCCGATTTCCAACCGAGGACGTAGCCGCTCTGTAAATCGCCAACCGAGGGAACGTCGCCCCCTACCGGGAACACAGCCATTCCACCAATCGAACCATGGGCACACCGGCCGAAGGGATCCCCGGCGCAGGAGCTACTTGAGCAGCTCCGTCACCTCGCCCAAGACCGTCTCGAACGATACGCCGCGCACCTCGAAGTCGGGCTGCTCGCGCGTGATGCGCATCGCGTCGCGCACGAGGGTGCCGGCGAACTCCACGGCTTCCGCCAGCGAGCGGCCCGCGAAGATCGCGGCGGTAAGGCCACTCGCGAACAGGTCGCCCGTGCCGTGCAGCATGTAGGGCAGAAGCTCGCTCGCGATCTCGGCCGCGGCGGGCTCGGCCCCCGTCGCCACGTAGTTGCGAATCACGTTCTCGCCCTCGTGCACAACGCCCTTGATGACCACGGACTTCGCGCCCATGGCGAGCAGGGCGTCGATGTTCTGCCGGATAAAGGCGGCGTCCACGTCCTGACCGCGATACGGGATCCCCGTCAGGATGGAGGCCTCGGTGAGGTTGGGGGTAAGGACGTCCGCCCCATCGACGAGGGCCACCATGGCCTCGCACATCTCATCGGTATAGGTGGGATACTTCGCGCCGCCGTCGCCCATCACCGGGTCGACGATGCGCAAGGCCGAAGGGTACTCCGCATAGAGGCGCTGGATGACGGCGACCTGCTCGGCGGAGCCCAGAAAGCCCGAGTACACGCCGTCGAGCTCGATGCCCTCCTGTTTCCAGGCGTCAAGGTACTCGTTGAGCATCGAGGTGGTGTCGTGCATGTAGAAGACGGGGAACTTGGTGTGGGCGCTGAACAGGGCAGTCGGCACCGGGCAGACGTCGCACCCGGCAGCAGAGAGCACGGGAATGGCTACGCCCAGCGAGCACTTGCCGTACCCGCACATATCGTGCACGGCCGCGACACGCGGAATGTAGCCCCCTTCGCGATGGTAGAGGGGTGCGGAGCTGGTAATTCCGTTAGACATGGGTATCCTTCTTTCTCACGCGGACTTATGGACCAGCGACAAGGCCTACCATACCCCGTCTGGCCCGAACGCGCGAGCGCGCCCACCGCGTTTACATGCCCGCAACCATCCAATCGCCCCGCCCCGATGCGCAACGCGCGCCGCGCGCTCGATCCGCATCCCGGCGGCCGAGCCCAACGGCGGACGGCGCGCGATCGGCCGCGCAAGGCGCGCCCCCATGCAGCGAGCCCGCTCCGAACGATCGAAACGGGCTCGCGGTACCTAACGATGTGTTCCGGTGCGGGGCCGTGTTGAGCGCAAGCTGGCGACGTCGCGGCGCTGGACGTCACTTCCTCTTCGCGGCCAATTCCTTCGGGTCCTTCTCCGCCGGACCGCCGCGGAAGATCTCGGTGCCGTGCAGAAGCTGCTCGCGACGGAGCTCCTCGCGATTGCCCTCGATCTCGCCTTGCGCAATACCGGTCGGACCGGCGAGCGACGACACCGAGTTCACCTGCTCCTGGATCTTCGCGGTCGTCTTGTCGTCCATGCCGATGATCCTCAGCTGCCAGTCGATGTAGTTGCTCACCGAGGAGTCATCCTTCGTCCACACGAACGTGAGCATTGCGCGACGCGTGCCCCTCGCCTTGACGAACCCGAAGAACCGATCGTGAGCGAAGCCGCCCGCATCGTCCACAAGCACGAAGACGTTGTACACGACGCGGTCGATATGCTCGTTGAGCAACGCGTTCGTCGAAAGCGCCGATGCCTGAATCTGAGAGCTCGAAAGGAGCTCGAGCTCGTTTTTGCTCGTGACATCCGTTACGGACACCTCGAGCACGCCCGTGCGCTCGTCTGCCTCGTCGACGATGAACTCGCTGGGAAACTGGGTAAAGCCGTCGCCCCACTCGACGCCGCTCTCCATGGCATGCGAGACCGTCTCGGCATCGACCCGATCGGACAGGTTGGCGGTGTTGAGTCGGCGCACCACGCCGTAAGCGACCTGCATGCCGACGACGAGCACGAGCACGAGCACGATGCAAGCGATCGCGGTGCGCGAGATGGTCTCGCCGACGTGCGAGCCGGACGGGTCGTCGCCCGAGAGCGGGTCCACCTTCGCGGGACGGCGGCGGCGCGCGAAGCGCGCGCGATCGGACGCGGGACGGTCGGTCGCGACCACGCCCGATGCGTCCAGCTCGGAAAAGAGCTCCTCCGCCTCCTCGGGCGTCAACAGGTTGTTCTTAGCCATCGTGCACCTTACGCGATCGTCTTGCCGTGCCTACCGTGCGGCGCCCGTGCGGACGCCCTCGAACTGCATCCGATAGTAGCGGGCGTAGATGCCGCCGCGGGCGAGAAGCTCCTCGTGCGTCCCGTGCTCCACAACGCGGCCATCTTCGACCGTCGCGATGCGGTCGGCGTTCTTGATGGTCGAGAGGCGGTGCGCGATGATGATCGTCGTGCGGTCGGCGGCGAGGCGCTCGAGCGATTCCTGCACCGCCTCCTCGCTCTCGTTATCCAAGGCCGAGGTCGCCTCGTCGAGGATGAGGATGGAGGGGTCCTTGAGGAACACGCGGGCGATCGCCACGCGCTGCTTCTGGCCGCCGGACAGCCGGCTGCCGCGCTCGCCCACCACGGTGTCGTACCCCTCGGGCAGTGCCGCGATGAACTCATGGATGTTGGCGCGGCGGGCGGCGTTCTCGATCTGCTCGTCCGTCGCCCCGGGGCGCCCGTACGCGATGTTCTCGCGAAGGGTGCCGTCGAACAGGTAGACGTCCTGCTGGACCAGACCGATGGCCTGGCGCAGGGACTCCTGCGTCACCTCGCGCACGTCCTGCCCGTCGATCGTGATGGAGCCGGCATCGATGTCGTAGAACCGCGGGAGCAGCGCGCAGGTCGTGGACTTGCCGCCGCCCGACGGCCCCACGAGCGCGACGGTCTCCCCCGGCTCGATAGCGAGGCTGAGATGGTCGATGACCGGCTTGCCCTCCGCGCGGCCGCCGAGCTCGACGTCCTTGTAGGAGAAGCACACGTCGCGGTACTCGATCGCCCCGGAACCGACCTGGAGCGGGCGGGCATCCGGCGCGTCCTGCACGTCCGGCAGGGTCGCCAGGACCTCGTCCATGCGGCGGAATCCCGCGATGGCCTTCTGGAACGACTCGGTCGAGTTGACGAGCGTCTCGATGGGGGTGGCGAAGAGGCTGATGTAGAGGGCGAACGTCGCCATGTCCATCGCTGAAAGCCTCCCGGTGGCGACAAGGTACCCCCCGAGGACCACGATCGTCGTGTACAGCGCGCCGGACATGAGCGCGTTGGTCGCCTGATAGGACCCCATGGCGTGATACTGATTGACCTTGGAGTCGAGGTAGCGGTCGTTGGCCCGTGCGAACTTCTCCCGCTCGCAGCGCTCGTTGGCGAAGGACTTCACCACGCGCATGCCGCCCAGCGAGTCCTGCAACTGCGAGTTGACCTCGGAGATCTTCTTCCTGTTATCGGCGAACACCGCGCGCATGCGGACGTTCTGCCACACCATGATGACGGCGAAGACTGCGGTGATCGCCGCCATGACCGCGGCGAGCAGCGGCGAGATGGTGAACAGGATGACGAAGGCACCCACGATCTCGATCCCGCAGATAAGGATCCACTCGGGCAGATGGTGGGCGCCCTCGCAGATATCGAACAGGTCGTTGACGACGCGGCTCATCATGTCGCCCGAGCTATGCGCATCGAAGTACGCAAAGCTCATGCGCTCATACTGGTCGAACAGGTCCTGCCGCATCCGGGATTCCATGCGGGCGCCCATGATGTGGCCCTGCGCCGACACGAAATAGCGGCAGCCCATGCGGACCAGGTACATCGCGATCAGGCCCGCCGCGATGAAACCGAGCGACCCCAGGATCGCCGCCGGACCCTGCGTGAACAGCCCACCGGTCAGCGAGCGCAGAATCATAGGAAACGCCAAATCGATCGCCGCCAGCAGCAGCGCACAGAACATGTCGGCGAAAAAGAGGCCCTTCTCGGGACCGTAGTACGATACGAAACGCTTAAACACGCATACTCCCCCACACACTCAATCAACCCAACAGCAGGACGAAGCGCCCCGCGCAATCAACCAACCTGCCCCGATCCCGAGGGGCGATATTCCGACGGAGCCGGAATGAGCCGCCAGGGACCGCCCGCCCCCCCGACTCCGAAAGGCGACATCCGGGCAAAGCCCGGATGTGCCGCCTGGGAACTCCCAGAGCCCTGCCATCTCGCCGGGCGCACGGCGGGAGTCGTGTCGGGCCGGAAGGGGTACGCCCCCTGCGATTTCTGAGCGAAGCGAAGCTGAGCAGGGGGCGTACCCCTTCCGGCCCGCCGTGAACACCTACAGCCGATGCGCGATCGCATCGCACGCGAGCGCGCCGACCACGGTCTTCGCGTCCTCGATCTTCCCGTCGAGCACCGCGTCGATCAGCTCCGCGAGCGGCACGAGGTCGACATTGATGAACTCGTCCTCGTCGGGGCACGCCTGGTCGAATTCGAGTTGCGTCGCCATGAAGATATGGATGAGCTCGTCCGAGAAGCCGATAGAGCTCGCGATCGTGGTGAGATGCCGCAGGCGATGGGCGATGAAGCCCGTCTCCTCGTGCAGCTCGCGCCGGGCGCAATCGAGCGGGTCCTCGCCCGGGTCCAGCTTGCCGGCGGGGATCTCCACCGTCACGCGGTCGAGCGCGGTACGGTACTGGCGGACGAGCGCGATCTTGCCCGACTCGGTCAGCGCGACGACGGCGGCAGCACCGGGGTGCCGCACGACGTCGCGGCGGCTGCGTCGCCCGCTCGGCAGCTCGACCTCAAGCGTGCTCACGTCGAATATCTTGCCCTTCCACGCGGTCTTTTCGGAGAGCGCGCGCTCGCGCAGGCCGGGATCGCGCGGGTCGTCGTCCCCCAGGACCAGCGTCGGCTCAACCGCCTGCTGCCCCTCCATGGACTCGGCTTCCCGAGCCTCGACCTCGGTGACCTCGCCGCATGTCTCCTCGTTCTCCATCATCTCTCCCATCGTGCCAAAAGCGTGATGACGGGCCATCCCGTCACCACGCTTGAAATCCAACAGTGCGAACGGCCCCGTCCGCTATCCAAACGCCTCGATGCGGCGGTCGGGCCCCAAGGCCCCGTGCCGCCAGAAGCGTCGACGCTACGCCCCCCAGGCGGAGCGGCCGCGCAGCGCGCGCAGGCCGATGTCGCGGCGCAGGGTCTTGCCCTCGAACTCGATCTTGTCGCAGGCGGCGTACGCCAGGTCGCGGGCGGCTTCGAACGTCTCGCCGAGCGCGGTGACGTCGAGCACGCGACCACCGGAGGTCACGACCTCCCCGTCCTCGTTGACAGCGGTACCGGCGTGGTAGACGGTGACGCCGTCCATGGCGGAGGCGTCCTCGATGCCGGTGATGACCTTGCCCTTCTCATAGGAGCCGGGGTAGCCGGCGCTCGTCAGCACGACGGAGACCGCCCACTCGTCGCGCCATGCGAGCTCGACCTCGTCAAGGCGCTGCTCGGCGCAGGCGAGCATGACCTCGACCAGATCGCTCTCCAGGCGGGGCATCAGGACCTCGGTCTCCGGGTCGCCGAAGCGGGCGTTGTACTCGATGACCTTGGGGCCGGCCGGCGTCAGCATGAAGCCGCCGTACAGGCAGCCGCGGAAATCGATGCCCTCGCGCTGCGCCTCGGCGATGGTCTCGTCGAGGATGCGGCACATCTCGGCGTGCTCCTCGTCCGTGACGATCGGCACGGGGCTGTAGACGCCCATGCCGCCGGTGTTGGGGCCGAGGTCGCCCTCGAGCGCGCGCTTGTGGTCCTGCGAGGTCGCCATCGGGCGAACGGTCTTCCCGTCGGTGAAGGCGAGCAGCGTGCACTCGGGACCGGTCAGCATCTCCTCGATGACGACGGTGCTGCCGGCCTCGCCGAACGCGCCGTCGAAGCACTCGTGCACGGCCTGCAGGGCCTCGTCGAGCGTGAGTGCGACCACGACGCCCTTGCCCGCCGCCAGGCCGTCGGCCTTGACGACGACGGGAGCGCCCTGCTCGCGGACGTAGGCCAGCGCAGACCCCTCGTCGGTGAAGGAACCGTAGGCCGCCGTGGGAATACCCGCGCGGGCCATGAGCTCTTTGGAGAAGCGCTTGGACCCCTCGAGCTGCGCGCCGGCGGCGCCCGGGCCGAAGCACGGGATACCGGCCTCGCGGACGGCGTCGGCGACGCCGACGACCAGCGGGGCCTCGGGGCCGATCACGACCAGGCCGCAGCCGGTCTCGCGGGCGAAGTCCGCCACGGCAGCGGGGTCTTCGGCGTCGAGGGCGACGTTCTCGCCCAGCTCGAGGGTGCCTCCGTTGCCGGGGGCGATGTAGAGCGCGCCGCAGCGCGGGCTCTCGGAGAGCTTCTTCGCGATCGCGTGCTCGCGGCCGCCGGAGCCGAGCAGCAGGATATCGATGCGGGAGTCTGCGTCCATGGGGGTTCCTCCTTGAACCTATGCGCGCATGCGGTCTGCAAGCGACGCGATAAGGGTGTCTACCTTGGGATTATGATACGTCTCCGGCCAGCTGAACACGCCGACCGTCGCGGATCCGAACGAACGGAGCGCGATGGGGCCGAGCGGGAGCAGACCCGCATCGGTTCCCTCGAGCTCGTTGGTCTCCAGGGGCTTGCGCAGCGCGCGCAGGGCCATCTCGTCCGAACCCATGGTCACGAACGCGAGCGGCCCCTCGTTCTGGGAACGGCGGGCGAGACGGCGCGCGACCAGCGCGCACGCATGCTTCACGCTCGAAGCCTTGCGCGGCGGTTCCACGCGGAACGCCCCCCGCCCGTCGACGCGCGCCTCGGCGACCATGTTGGCCCCGAAGATGGCGGCGGCGAGACGCTCGGTGCGCGAGGTCGGCATCGCCCGCATCAGGCTTCCGGCGGACGCCGGGATGAACTGAAGCACCCCCGACGCCCCCACCCGGGCGGCGCGCTCGGCGGCCTCGTCCATCGACGCCCCCTCCTCGCGGGCGAGCGCCGCCTCGAGGACGGCCACGGCCTCCCCGACTGACACGCTTCGCGTGTCGACCGCCACGATGCGGGCGCGGGACGACTCGAGCGCGCGAGCGGCGGCGGTGGCCATGAGGTACGTGCGCGAAAGCTCGGCCGCGACATGCAGCGAGAGGATCTCGCGATACCCCTCGTCGATGAGGGCGGAATAGGTTTTGAAGAACGCCGAGGAGACCGGCGCGCCCAGCGGAGAGCGCAAGGCCCCGCGGCCTTCCGAGCGCTCTTCGGGCAAAGACGCGTCGCCGCCCCGGACATCCAGGGCGACGACGCGGACATCGCATTGCTGGGCTAGAAGCTCCGGCAGATCCGCAGCGCTATCGCAGACGATGGCGAACGGACTCATGCGCTACTTCCAGGAGCGGTTGATGGTCTGCTCGCGATCGGGACCGACGGCGACAAACGAGATGCGGCAGCCGGCGATCTCCTCGAGGCGGCGGACATAAGCCTGGGCCTCGGCGGGAAGCTCCTCGAAGGTACGGCAGCCCGTGATATCGCACTTCCAGCCGGGCAGCTCCTCGTACACCGGGACGGCGTTCGCGAAGACGGCCTGGTGCTCGGGCACGCTCGTGTAGCGGACCCCGTCGCACTCGTAGGCGACGCAGACCTTGATGGCATCGAAGGCGGACAGCACGTCGAGCTTGGTGAGCGCGATGTCCGTCAGACCGTTGACGCGGGTCGCGTAACGGGCGATGACGCCGTCGAACCAGCCGCAGCGGCGGCGACGGCCCGTCGTGACGCCGTACTCGGCGCCTACCTCGGTGAGGGTGTGGCCAGCCTCGTCCTCATAGGAGAGCTCGGTGGGCATCGGGCCGGAACCGACGCGGGTGATGTAGGCCTTCATGATGCCGAGCACGCGGTCGACGTTCTTCATGCCCACGCCCGAGCCCGTCACGGCGCCGCCGGCGGTGCAGTTGGACGAGGTCACGAACGGATAGGTGCCGTGGTCGATGTCCAGAAGCGTGGCCTGAGCGCCCTCGAACAGGATGGACTTGCCCTCCTCCACGAGGTCGTTGAGCAGGATGCCCGTCTCGCAGATGTACGGACGCAGGCGCTCGGCCATGGGGAGGTAGGTCTCGCAGATCTGGTCCACCGTGTAGACGGGCATGCCGAAGATGCGGTCGAGCTGCGGGTTGACGCGGGCAAGGGCGACCTCGAGCTTGGAGCGGAAGGTCTCCTCATCGAGAAGGTCCTGCATGCGCAGGCCGATACGGGCCATCTTGTCCTGGTAGCAGGGGCCGATGCCGCGCTTGGTGGTACCGATGTTGTTCTTGCCCAGCAGCTCCTCGTAGGCGCCGTCGAGGTCGATGTGGTACGGCATGATCACATGCGCGTTGCCGGACACCTTGAGGTTGGCGGTGGTGATGCCGTCGCGCTCGAACATGTCGATCTCCTCGAGCAGGACGGCCGGGTTGACGACGCAGCCGTTGCCGATCACCGAGATGCAGTCCGGGTACATGATGCCCGAGGGAACCTGGTGCAGGCCGTACTTGCGGTCGCCCACCACGATGGTGTGCCCCGCGTTGTTGCCGCCCTGGTAGCGGACCACGCAGTCGAAATCCCCGGCGATCAGGTCGCAGATCTTGCCCTTGCCCTCATCGCCCCACTGGGTACCGACCAACACTGTCGACGCCATGTCTTCTCCTCAAAAATCTCGGGAACGCGCTGTTCCGTGCAAGCGCCCTAAACATCGGTATTATAGGCGCTCGCGCGCGCCGCGCCACGCAGGCCGGACGGCTATTCGGCAGCGTGCTCCGTATGCTCATAAAACGCCGGAGAAAAACGCCCCGGAGCGCAGCGCGCCCTTGGGGGACGCGCCCCCTTGGCACGGGAACGGGCAGAAGCTCCGACGGGGCTTGGCGCCGTGCCAAAAGGGACAGGCCCTCGCCAAGAGGGACGTACCCTAACGGCACGGCTGAACGTTCGGCGTGCCGTTAGGGTACGTCCCTCTTGGCACGCGCCTCGGTGCGCAGTCGCCGGCAGAACGCGCCTATTCGTCGGCGTGCTCGTTGAGCTCGTAGAACTTGGTGGACGCGGGCAGGAACACCAGGTCGACGTCGCCGACCGGGCCCGAACGGTTCTTGGCGACGATGATGCGCGTGATGCCCTCGGGCGGACGGTCGTCGCGGCCCGCCTCCTGCTCGTTGCTCGAACGGTCCAGGAACATGACGATGTCGGCGTCCTGCTCGATGGAGCCCGATTCACGAAGGTCGGACAGCTGCGGCCGCTTGCCCGTGCGCGACTCGACGGCACGGGAGAGCTGCGACAGCGAGATGACGGGGACGGCGAGCTCCTTGGCCATGATCTTGAGGGCTCGGCTCATCTCGGAGACCTCGACGGAGCGGTTCTCCGCGCGGCGGCCCGCCGGCGGGCTCACGAGCTGCAGGTAGTCCAGGATGACGACGGCCTTCTCCTTGTTGTGGAGCATGCGGCGCGCCTTGGCGCGAATCTCGGTAACCGTGGTGCCGGGCGTGTCGTCGATGAGGATGTCCAGGCGCGAGAGGTCCTGGGTCGCCTCGTTGATGTTGGCCCACTCCTGCGGCGAGATGCGACCGGTGCGGAAGTTGGACATGTTGATCTGGGCGTGCGCGCAGATGAAGCGCTGCGCGATCTCCTTGCCCGACATCTCGAGCGAGAAGAAGGCGACCGTGTAGCCCTCGGATGCGGCGTTGAGGGCGAGGTTCAGGGCGAACGACGTCTTGCCGACCGCCGGGCGGGCGCCGATGATGACCAGCTGGCCCTCGCGCAGGCCCATGAGCATGCGGTCGAGGCTGGGGTACCCGGTGGGCACGCCGTGGGCCTCTCCCCCGGCGGCGCACACCTCCTCGGCCTCGTTGTAGGCCTCGATCATGAACTCGGTCAGCGACTTGTAGCTGCTCTTGACCTCGCGGGACGTGACCGAGAGCAGCATCGACTCGGCGCGCTCGATGACCTCCTTGGTGTCGGTCGGGGCGCTGTAGGCGAGCGCATTGATCTGGTTGGTGGCGCCGATGATCTCGCGCAGCATGGAGTCGCGGCGGACGATGCCGGCATGGTGCTGCCAGCTGACCAGGGAAAGCGTCTGGCCCATGAGCTCGAGGATGTACGCCTCGCCGCCGACCGCCTCGAGCTTCTCCATCGACTTCAGGAAGTCGATGAGCGAGACGGCGTCGATCGGCAGGGTGCGGCTGTACATCTCCTGCATTGCGGAGAACAACGTCTTGTTGGCGGGGCGGTAGAAGTCGTCGGGGACGAGCTCCACGAGAGCACCCTCGACCACCTCCGACGACAGGAGCATGGCCGCGAGGACCTTCTCCTCCGCCTCCGGGTTGTTGGGCAGCCCCCCGCGCGCCCCTCGCTCGGAGCCGCCGGCGGGCGACCAGGAATAATCGCTCGAAGCAGAATCCATGACTCTCCTTGCCTGTGTGCTCGGCACGACGCGGCGCCCTCGCGGGCGGCGGCGTGCGATGGACCTCCATGGTATCGGCAGACAAGGCATGTCGGCAAGGCATGTCAAGAGCTATCTTCCCTGATTCGGGCATCCACAAGGCATGGTGAAAACCTCGCGCCGCAGGCGTGGGGATATGACGCTTTTCAACGTTTTCCACATTTTTTTGGCCTTGCCTAAATGAGTTTTCCACATAAAAGCATCTACCTGCAGTTATTCATTCTTGCGTGTCCGTTTACAGGCATTTTTTCATTTCTTAACTTGAAGATTTAGTGAAGTGCTAGGTAGTACTACCAGCTCTATTCATTCCGCAGGTAAAAGGCTTGGAAGAGATATACATCAGAAGCGGCGTGTCTATGCAGCCATCAAGCCGCTCACCTGCGGGTTCTTCAAGCCCCGCGATGGTTACCTGTGGATTTCTTCTCCCACTTTCCACCGATGACGCGCCCCTCAATTTAGGGACAGGCACCGAATTGAGGTGGACGCAGGGCGCACGCGGCGCCGAAACGCAGGTCTCCCCGATTTTGATACGGGCGCCGCGCCGAAGGGCGTGCGCGGCCGCACTGCGCCGCCGCCCGGCAAGGTCGGCTGTCATCGACTGAGCCTCGCTCCGGCCCACCTCAATTTAGGGACAGGCACCAATTTGAGGTAGGCCGGGTTGGAAGGTTGCGCATAGAGAGCGGCCCTCCGGAGCGCATTCCCATGCATTCCAGAGGGCCGCCTCGAACCGATCGGGTCAGGAAACGACTACCTGCCCTGGGCGCGCATGTGCTCGTAGATCTCCACGAGCTTCTGCTGAACGTCGTAGGGGACTTGCTCGTAGCCCGCGGGCTCCATCGTGAAGTCGCCGGTTCCGCGCGTGAGCGAGCGCAGGCGCGTGGCGTAATCCACCAGCTCGGCATAGGGAACGGTCGCCATGATCACGGTCTCGCCGCGGTCGTTGGTGTCCATGCCGGTCACGCGGCCGCGCGAGCCGGACACGTCGCCCATCACGGCGCCGGCGTAGCTCTCGGGGATCGTCACCGTGATGTTCTCCATGGGCTCGAGCACCACGGGATCCGCGTCCTCGCACGCCTTCTTGAGGCCGATGCGCGCGGCGGTGCGGAAGGCCATCTCGTTGGAATCGACCGGATGGTAGGAGCCGTCGTAGCAGGCGACGCGGATGCCCGTCAGCGGGTAACCGGCGATCACGCCCTCCTTCATGGTCTCCTGGACGCCCTTGTCCACGGCGGGGATCAGCGCGCGCGGGATGCGGCCGCCCACGACCTCGTCGACGAACTCATACTCGGTGCCGTCGAGCAGCGGCTCCACGCGCAGGAAGCAGTCGCCGAACTGGCCGGCGCCGCCGGTCTGCTTCTTGTGGCGACCCTGGGCGGAGGCGACGCGGCGGATGGTCTCGCGGTACGGGATGCGCAGCGGCACGATGTGCGCGGCGACCTTGGTCCGCTCCTCCAGGCGGTTGAGCAGGACCGAAACCTGGGCCTCGCCCACGGCGGAGATGACGGTCTGCCCCGTCTCCTCGTCGCGGTCGATGCTCATGGTGGGATCGGCCTCGCACGCCTTGTCGATGAAGGTGAAGAGCTTGTCCTCCTCGGAACGGTTCTCCGCCTCGATGGCGATCCGGTACTGGGAGTTGGGGAACTTGAACGCGGCCGCCTCGACCTTGCCGGTGACGGACAGGGTGTCGCCGGTCTCGGCGGACAGCTTGGGTACGACCACGATGTCGCCGGCGTACGCATGGCCGACCTCGGTCATCTCGCGGCCGCACATCACGTTGAGGTGAGCGAGGCGCTCGCCGCGGCGGGTGCGCGCGTTGACGAGCTCCATACCCGGCTCGATCGTGCCGGTGAGGACCTTGATGAAGGAGATGCGACCCTGTTGCGGGTCGTTCAGGGTCTTGAAGACGAACACCACGGGGCGATCGTCGTCGGAAGAGATCTTGAGGGTGTCGCCGTCGATCAGCGGCATCTCGCCGTAGTCGGTGGGCGCCGGGAAGTAGGTGGCGATGTCGTCCATGAGCGAGTTGACGCCCTGCTCCTGCGTGCAGCTGCCGGCGAACACGGGAACGAACAGGCGCTTGGCGATCGCGGTCGAGAGCAGGCCCTCGACCTCGTCCTGCGTGAGGGGCTCGCCCTCGAGGTACTTCTCCATGAGGGCGTCGTCGGCCTCGGCGACGAGCTCGCACAGCGTCTCGTGCGCGGCCTCCGCCTCGGGCAGCAGCTCGGCCGGGATGTCGAACTCGGTCTGGTTCGTGCCGTCGCACGTGCGCGCCTTCATGCGGACCAGGTCGATGATGCCGTGGAAATCGGAGCCGGTGCCCCAGGGCAGGGTCACGGCGCCCAGGCGCATACCGAAGCGCTCGCGCAGCATCTCCATGCACATGGCGTAGTCCGCGTTCTCCCTGTCGACGCGGTTGACGAACACCGCGCGCGCGAGGCGCAGGTCCTCCGCGGCGTACCACAGCTTGACGGTGGTGGGCTGCGGGCCCTCGGCGGCGTCGACGACGAACAGCGCGGTCTCGCACACGCTCATGGCCGCATAGGCATCGCCGATGAAATCGGGGTAGCAGGGGGCGTCGAGCACGTTGATGCGGGCGCCCTTCCAGTCGATCGGCGCGATGGAGGTCGAGATGGAAAACTCGCGCTTGACCTCCTCGGCGTCGTAATCGAGAGTGGGTTTGGTCCCACCGTGACCACCCAGGCGAGCGGTCTTGCCGGACAGGTGGAGCATGGCCTCCGCGAGCGAGGTCTTGCCCACCCCGCCTTGGCCTACGAGCACCACGTTCCTCACGTTACCAGTCTTGGGCGCACCCATGGGACACCTCCCTTTCCCGGCACGCAGCGACGCGCGCCGAAAACGCGTGACGAGGTGCCTTGTGCAACCCCGCACGACAGCCGTATGCCCCGAGCCTACCCATCGAGCGCCCGCCGCAAAGCCGCATATCGCCCAGCGCACACTCGCGCGCGGTAAAGGGCGAAGCTACGAGAGCGAGCGCAGGACGGCGGGGAGGACATCGCGGCTGCTTGGCGCGACGCTGGCCGTCGCGAGAAAGTGCACCAGCGCGCCCGCGGCGTCGAAGAAGCCGGCGTCCACCAAGCCGATCGCCGCAGCCGCGGCAGCCTCGACGGTCGCGGGCACCGGGGCGACCGGGATGCCTGCGGAGCGGAGCGCGCCGCGGGCGTCGTCCGCCGAGGGCGCACGGGAGATGTGCGCCTCGCGCATGAGGTCCGCCATCTCGACCTGAGCTTCTCCGAAAAAGAACGTTCCGCGCGAGACGAGCGCGTAGCACGCCAGGCCGAGCGCGGGATCGCCCGCCTGCCAAAGCAGGAAGCCCAGGCGATAGTAGCCCGCCGCGATATCGGTGGGCGCGACAGCGACCTTGAGGCCCTCGATGAGCGCACGGACAGCATCCTCGTCGCGACCGAGCTCCCGATAGGTCAGGGCGAGCGAGTGATACGCGGTGAACGATGTGGGGGCGAGCTCGACCAGCTGCTCGGCGATCCGGAGCGCGGCCTGGCCGTCCCCCTGGTCGCGCAGCAGGCGGCAGAGCGTCGAGCGCGCATCGAACGCCGTGTCGGGAAGCTTCCGGTACCTCGTCGCCTCATCGTCGCCAAGCCTGCCCGCCATGACGCGCGCGACCATGTTCACGCAGTAGAGCGGGCGCGCATCGGAGTCCTGCAGGGCCTCGGCGGCGTCGTAGGCGTCCACGATGTCGGCGACGTCCCCCGCTACGCTGGATCCTCCTTCCTCGATGCGCGCCGTCACCTCGCGGTAGCGATCGCGAAGCGGGTCGTCGGCAGCAGAGAAGATATCGAGGTCCGAAGCCCTTTCCGCTCGCAGTGAGGACGCGAGCGCGGCGGGGAGCGGGCGGGCGTCATCGGCCATCTTGGCGGATCGATCCGGCAAGTCGGCCGATATCGGATCGACGGGCGACAGGGCCCCGTCCTCAGCTCGGTCGAGCCGCAGCTCGCGCGGAGCGAGCATCTCGATGAGGCCGTCGACGGGCAGGTCGGCGGCGAGGGCCTCAGAGGACTGGATGCGCGGAAGCACCCGCATCGTGAAGGCCTGTCGGCCCAAATCAAGCGATGCGATCGCCGGTCCGTCCAGCTCGCGCTCGAATACGGTCACGACCGCGCGGACGATGCCCACGCTCGAGCCGAACGAGGCGGCGGCGAGCGTCATGGCGAGGCGCAGCGCGTAGGCGGTGCGGGCGTCGTTGCGGACAGCGTCGCTCTCGAAGGGAAATGCCGACGCCGCGGGGACGACCGCCCGGATGGAAAACACGCCGCCGCGGGCGTCGCAATCAAAATCGTAGTCGAAGCCGAAGGGCGCGCGCAAACGCTCCACCATCGCGGCGAAACGGGTGCGCACGTCCCATTCGCCGCCGCGGGACGCCGTCGCGCCCGCGATGGAGGCGTAGTCGCTCGGACGTTCGCAGCTTCGGGGCAATTCCGCGGCTACCGAGGCGAAATCGACGAGCGACGCCCTGGCAGCGCGCTCGCACTGCTCCATGGAGAGGCCGGAGATCGCCGGAGACGAGTCCGTGCCGAGGTAGTGCTCAAGAAACACGAGGCGGTTGAGCGCACCCTCGACCGCCTGCAGGGTGTCCAGCTCGCGGTCGACCAGATCGCCCTTGTCGCACCCGGTCCAGAACAGGCCGGTAGAGCTCAGCCGGCGCAGGTCGACCTCGTGCGCCGCGGCGATCGGGCGGACGTACTCGGCGCCCGCGGCGGTCAGGGACTGTGCGGCGAAGCGCTCGAAGGGGGCAGCCTGCTCGCCCTGGCCTCGGAACACCAGCGCATCCAGCGCATCAGGATAGGGCGCTTCCAGCAGCTCATCGAGCAGGTCGCCGACGGTGGTCGTGGTGAGTTCCTCCCCGTTCTCGCGCGGGGCGACCCAGTTGGCCAGGAAGCACGCGGCGCCCATCTCGTCGATATCGTAGGCGCCTGTGCCATAGGGACCCATGTCGCGCAGCGTGGAGGTCACGGTGAAGCGGCCGTCGCTCTCGCGCTGGGAGAAGTGCTCCACGATCGAGGTCCGCCCGTCCTCGTGGACGTAGAAGCCGACCTTGTCGTCATCGTACCTGGTGATCCCGGCGTCGCCCTTTCGGTCGGGTCGCGCCGCGAGGGGCTCGTCGCAGGCGAAGATGGCGCCCCCGAGCGCAAGCCAGGCCACGATGCGCACGCGGCGAGGAGCGAGGACCTCAACCAGGTAGCCCATGCCGCCTTCCGGCTGCGGGGCTATGGCGTCCGTGAGGGCGAACGTGCGGCCGCGCTCGAAGCCGGGCAGGGCCTTGAGCGCCCTCACCTTGGCGAACAGGGAAAGTTTGACGACGTTGTCTGCCATGATGCACCGCTTTCATCCGTCCCGCGGCCGCGCGCCGCCGGCACTCATCCCATCCTATCAAAGCGCGCCGACCGGATCGGCCTTGCACTCGGACGGCGATGCGGTCGGAAGGCGCGCGCGATGCGACAGGCATGCCCTCGCGCCGCGCGCAAATATGCCGAGGAGGCCGCATGGTATCCTTGACCCGCACAAACCACGACGCCGCGAACCCGTGCGGCACTCCGGAGCGCGAATGCCCATGGCCTCTCAGAAATACAGCAACCAGCATCCCGAGCCTTCGCGGAGGCGCGAGCAGCGCAGCAAGGGCGGAAAGAGCGGCGGGCGATACGCCGCCTCCGGCGACGATAGGCGCAGCGGCGACCGCGTCCGCATAAAGCCGCGCGCAAACGGCACGCCTCCCAAGAAGAAGAAACGCGCGCGCACGAACGGCCCGTGCCCCATCATGGACGCATGCGGGGGCTGCGCTTGGCTCGGCTTGCCCTACCGCAAACAGCTTGCGCTCAAGCAGGAGGCGTCGCGGGACCTCTTCTCCGATCTCATCGGCCGCAACCGTTGGGATGTGGCCGTGGACCCCATCGTCGGCATGGGCGGGCGCGGCGGCGAGGCCGGGGCCATCCCTGCGCCGCGATCGTTCCGGTACAAGGCGTCGACGCCCTTCGCACCCGGCCCCCACGGCGCAGTCCGCTGCGGGTTCTTCTCCCGCGGAACGCATGCCATCGTTCCCGTCGGGTCCTGCATCGTCGAGACGGACGGCTCGCGGGCGATCCTGAACGGGGCCGCCGAGACGGCGGAGCGCCTGGGCATCCCGGCATACGACGAGGACCGGCGGCGCGGGCTCCTCCGCTACGCCGTCCTGCGCATGGGCTGGAAGCGCGACGAGGCGATCCTCACCGTCGTCACGGCGCGGCGGGAGATCCCGCGCCGCGCCGAATTCGTCGCGGCGCTTCGCGCGCTCGACCCGCGCATCGTCTGCATAGCCCAAAACGTCAACCCGCGCCCCGGTAACGCCATCCTCGGCAACGAGACGCGCATCCTGGACGGCGCCGACCACATGGTTGACGAGCTGCTTGGATGCACGTTCGCCATATCCCCCGGCGCGTTCTACCAAACCAATCCCGAGCAGACCGAAACGCTCTACCGCCTCGCCATCGACGGCATGGAGCTTCGCTGCGGCGACGTCCTCATGGACGCCTATTGCGGCAGCGGCACCATCGGGATCGCCGCAGCTGCACGGGCGCAGCAGCAGGGCAAGACCATCGAGCTTATCGGCGTCGAACGCAACCAGGCGGGCATCCGCGACGCAAAGCGCAACGCCCGGCTCAACGACCTCTCGGACCGGTGCCGCTTCGTCGCTCAGGACGCCACGGCGTTCATGGTCGAGGCGGCCCGGCACGGGGAGCGGGTCGATGTGCTCTCCATCGACCCGCCGCGCGCCGGATCGACGCCCGAATTCCTCGAAGCCGCCTGCGCCCTCGGTCCGCGCCGCATCGTGTACGTGAGCTGCGGACCCTCCACGCAGGTTCGGGATATCGATTTCCTCGCTCGAAGGGGCTGGAGGCTCACCCGCCTCACGCCGGTCGACATGTTCCCGCACACCCCGCACATCGAGACCGTCGCGGTCCTCGAGCGGTAGCGGGATCTGCAGGTCCACGGGCCGCGACGACCCCGCGTGCCAAAAGGGACGCACCCTTTTGGCACGCTCTCTCCTCGGCGCGCCCTTCGGTGGGCTCCGCAACCAAGATGCGGCGCCGCCCAGAAGCGAGGTCAGAGCCTTCTAGACCGCGGAGGCCTGCATCAGGTCGTTCGCGTCGAGCTCCTGCATCCAGGCGATATAGACGCTCGGGTAATGTCCCCCAAGCACGGTGAGCGGGTCTATGCGCATCACCAGGGCCGCCGCAAGCTTGGCAGCGCCCGAAGGCGTCACCAACTCCGCAGGGGTCTCCACCGCCGCCGACATCTCCTCGATAACCGTATCGAGCGTGCGCTTGGTCTCCGGAACGTACGGGCTGCCCTCGCCGGTGAGGGCGCCGATGCGGCCCTCGAACGCCGCGTAGCGCGCAGCAAACCCCTCGTCATCCACGGACGGCAGCGCCAAGTCGACGCCGTAACGGGCGTAGCCCCAGCTCTCGAGGGGAAGGCGCGTCACCGGGTCGGCCGGGTTCAGGATGTTGAAGATGTTCCCGTAGCGTGCTCGGTCGTTCTCGAGGCTCATCGTGGTGCGCGGGGATGCGAACGTGTAGGCGAACACCGAGCTGGCGGGAACGGAGCGATCGCCTCGCGCCGCCTCGTCGTCGAGCATCGCGGCGACGAGGCCCGCGATCGCTCCGCCGCGACTATGGCCGCAGAGCAGCACTGCGGCCTCCTCCCCGTCCGCCGCCGCGGCCGCGAGGCGCGCGCTCACCGCCTCCTCGATCTCGGCGGCGGCGCGCTTGTATCCCGCATGGTCCTGCGAGCGGCGCAGCTCGAGCTCCTCAGCGGAGGCGCCTTCCGACGAGCCGACCACGTCAAAGTTGCTCAGCCATTCCGAACCGTAGCTCCCTCGAACCGCCACCGCGATGAGCGTGCGCTCCCGGCCCTCCCCGTCTGCGATCCTCTTGGTCGCGGCCGTGTAGGCGACGCCGTCGGATTCGTCGGTCACCATGTCGAGAACCTCGTCGACGACCTCGCTCCGGTAGCGATAGGACGAACTGTCCACCTGCGTGAACCCCAGACCCGCAAGCGCATGCTCCATATAGGCGGGGCTGTCGCTTCCCTCCTTGTAGTATTCCGACTCGGAGTAGGCGAGCGCCGAGAGAACAGATGCCGCTCGGGCGATGCCGTGGTTGTAGCTACCGGAATCGGAGAAGAACCAGGCGTCGTCCCAGAAGACGTCCGATGACACCTCGCCCGACCCCGGCACCCCGAAGCACGTGTAGTCGAGTCGGGCCGTAAACGATCCGGTCGGCGGGACCTCTTCGGCGAACGCCTCGGTCGGCAACGACGGCGAGGCGACCGCCCCCACGCCGCGACGCTCCTGAACATATCGATAGGCAAGGGTGAACGCACATGCCACCGCCACGACGGCAATCGCGACGAGCGATGCGGTCGAAGCGCGGCGCATCGCCGACAGCGTGGTTCGAATGAGGTGCGGGCCGACCATCAGGACTCCTTTTCTCTGGTCCGTCGAGAATACCGCCCCGAGATGAATTCCCGATGAGGGCAAGCTTACATTTCTGTACGGCCACGCAACGGACAAACGCCGCGGGGAACGGGCGTGGGAGCGGGTCCGATGCGAACCGCCACGCGTGAAGAAGGCCGTCCCCGCCGCAAGAGGCGCCCGCTCCGCAAAACCCGTCGCACGCGACGCCCATCCACGGCGCAGGACCCCACACCGGATGTCGATATGCATATTCCTGCAACTGTTCTGCATATAATCCTCCTCATGACGCCCCGATTGCCCAACTGCCGGCGCGGCATGCGGCCAAGCTGGTCACAAATCGCGTCGAGTCGGTATCCGCTTCCGCCATATAGGGGGTTCTGTATATGAAGCCCTTGTTTTTCGAGACGATTCCGGGCATCTGGAGGGCAAACACGCCGGTCCTCGTATATACACGTGCTTTACAGACCCTCTGCGATACCGACTCGACGCGGTTTCGTGCCACCCTCACCGTGACGCACAGTTTACCAACCCACTTTTAGCCCCGCTGGGGGCTTGCCCATCCGCACAACGCAAAAAAGACCCCATCATCGCAGGGACGATGGGGCCTTGCTTCGCTTTCGCGGCGGAACTCTACGAAAGGCGGCTTACTTGGCGTTCATCGCGCGGGCGGCCGCCTTCTTGCGGTCGATCGCGTTCAGCAGGCGCTTGCGCAGGCGGATGTTCTTGGGCGTGATCTCGACGAGCTCGTCATCGACGATGTACTCGAGCGCCTCCTCCAGCGAGAACGTGCGGGGCGGAACCAGCTGCACGGAGATGTCCGAGGTGGACGAACGCTGGTTGCCCAGGTTCTTGGTGCGCGCGATGTTGACGACCATGTCGCCCGGCTGGTTGCGCTCACCCACGAGCATGCCCTCGTAGCACTCGGTGCCAGGCTCGACGAACAGGGCGCCGCGCTCCTGCAGCGTACCCAGCGCGTAACCCACCGCCTTCTCGGTGGTCATGGCGATCATCGCGCCGTTCTTGCGACCACCGATCTCGCCGGCATAGGGACCGTACTCAAGGAAGGTGTGGTAGAAGACGCCCTCGCCATGGGTGACGTTGAGCACGCGGTTCTTGAGACCCATGATGCCGCGGGTGGGGATGCGGAACTCGATATGGGTGACGGTGGTACCGGGCTGCATGTCGGTCATGGTGCCGCCGGCGTTTCCGAACACCTCGATGACCTTGCCGGCATAGGTGTCCGGGCACTCGACGACAGCCTGCTCGATAGGCTCAATCGTGTTGCCGGCATCGTCCTTCTTGAAGAGGACGCGCGGGCGGCCAACCTGGAACTCGTAACCCTCGCGGCGCAGCGTCTCCATGAGAACGGAGAGGTGCAGGATGCCGCGGCCGGACACCTCCATGCCGCTCTTGTCGGGAAGCTCCTCGATGCGCATGGTCACGTTGTTCTCGCCCTCGGTGAACAGGCGCTCCTTCAGCTGGCGCGCGCCCACGATGTCGCCGTCGCGGCCGACCAGCGGGGACGTCGAAGCCTCGAAGACGATGGAAAGGGTCGGCGGATCGATCTCGATGGGATCGAGCTCGACGGGGTTCTCGGGGTCGGTGTAGACGTCGCCGATGTCGGTGGAGTCGACACCCACCACGGCGGCGATGTCGCCGGCTCCAACCTCCGAGCACTCGGTGCGGCCCAGATAGTCGAACGTGAAGAGCTGCTTGACCGTCGCGGTCGAACGCTCGCCGCCGTTCTTGACCACCAGGATGCTATCGCCCTGATGGATGGTGCCGGAGAACACGCGGCCGATGCCGATGCGGCCCACGAAGTTGGAATGGTCGATGGTGACGCACTGCATGGCGAGCGGGCCGTCGACGTCGACGTCGGGCGCGGGAAGCTCGTCGACGATCATGTCGAGCAACGGGTACATGTCCATGTTGCCGTCCTCGGGATCGAGACGGGCGTAGCCGTTCACGCCAGAGGCGTAGACGACGTGCTCCATCGCGAACTCAAGCTGGTCATCGGATGCGCCGAGGTCGGCCATGAGGTCGAGGCAGTCGTTGAAGGCGCGCTCGGGCTCGGCACCGGGACGGTCGATCTTGTTGATGACGACCATGATCTTGAGGCCGGTGTCGATGGCGTGGCGCAGCACGAAGCGGGTCTGCGGCATGGGGCCCTCGAAGGCATCGACGAGCAGCAGAGCGCCGTCGGCCATGCGCAGCACGCGCTCGACTTCGCCGCCGAAGTCGGCATGGCCGGGGGTATCGAGCACGTTGATCTTGATGCCCTTGTACTCAATAGAGATGTTCTTGGCAAGGATGGTGATGCCGCGCTCGCGCTCCTGGTCGTTGGAGTCGAGCACGCGGTCCTCGACCTGCTGGTTGGCGCGGAACGCATCCGTGGCGCGCAGCAGCTTGTCGACCATAGTGGTCTTGCCGTGGTCGACGTGGGCGATGATGGCGATGTTCCTCAGGTTCTCTACTCGCATGGGTCTCCCCGTTCCCTCTCGTGTCCCTTAAGCGACGTGCGAGCGCGGAATCGGCGGGCACGCGCGGATAATCGGTAATCGGTGCAAAACGCCCATAGATTGTAAACGACCTTAGAAGAGCGAAGGCTCCTCACCTGCAGGTTCAGGGTCGCTCCACATAAAGTCGTCTCCTCGGCCCATGCCGCGGAACGCGACGAACGCAGAGTACCCGCACGGCATCGCGCGCTCGCAGAAGCTCACGAGGACAGCGTCCTCGTACACCCCGTCGAGCTGCACGCAACCGGCATAGGCGACCGCGTACCGCTCGACCCTGCCGACGCCCTCGTCGGGAACGCCGCCCGTGTGCTCGGCCACGAACGAGGTCGCGGCCTCGAGACACTGCTCGGTGCCGTCCTCGCAGAACAACGCCTCGTACGCGTTGGCGCAGGCATCCTCGACGACGATCGCGACGCCCGGGTCCTCACCTGCCGCGAGCGCTCCGAGCATGTTGTCGAGCAAGCGCCCGACCATCTCGTCGAGCTCAGGCGAAACGGCGCCGGTGTTCTGCATAGTATCGTCCATGGCTCGGTTCCTCTCGCTTATGCGCCGCGAACGCCTCACAGTTCGCGCGCCTGACGTGCGATCTCGCTGGCGGCGTCTCGCGTCTTGGTCAGCTCGAGCGAGCGCCGGCGAAGCACGGAAATCTGGTTCCCCAGCGCGATCGCGTCGGCCGCCCCCCATATCACCAGCATCGACGATATGGAAAACCCGAGCATGGCAACTGTACCACGAAGCCTCGAGCATATGAGCATCGCCGCGGCCGACAGCACGAGCAGGGACATAAAACCACGGCGGCGTTCGCGCAGGGTCCGCAGCTGCACGACCACCGCCAGCCGCGCGGTCTCTGCGGCCCGGGCGCGGGCAGACGCTTCCAGCGCGATCTGCTCGGGCGCGGACGCCGAGGCCCGGGGTCGGGGCGCCGACGCCGCAGACGGACGACGCCCCAGCAACACGGCGCGCGCCTCGTTGAGCGAGCGCATCTGCTGCTCCGCGCGGGCGCGGAGGCGCTTGTTGTCACCGTATTTGTCGGGGTGCAGCATCTGGGCGAGCTCGCGATACGCCACCGCGACCTCGGCGGCGCCCGCGCCGGGGTCAAGCCCCAGAACGCTCAGGGCCTCTTCTCGCGTCATGCGCTCTCCTCGATCCGGTCGCGCGGGAGGAACCCCGCATATGAAAAACGGCTCCCGTCCTCGAGAGCCGTCTCAATCCAAAAAGGGTGGGCCGTTAGGGGTTCGAACCCTAGACCTTGGGATTAAAAGTCCCCTGCTCTGCCAGCTGAGCTAACGGCCCGCGTGTGGCATTGTACCACGCCCGGACGTTCGCGGAGAGGAAGGGCTACTCCCAGCCCCACTGCCCGTTCACGAAGACGGGGACCTCGGTGCCGTCCTCGCAGATACCGGTTATGTTGAGGTCGTCGGTGCCGATCATGAAGTCGACGTGCGTGCTGGAGGAGTTCACGCCGCGCTCGCGCAGCTCCTCGACCGTCATGTCGTATCCGCCCTCGTAACACTCCGCAAACCCGATGCCGAGCGCCAGGTGGCAGCTCGCATTCTCGTCGTACAGCGTGCTGTAGAACAGCGTTTCGCTCTCACGGATCGGCGTGTTCTTGGAGATGAGCGCGACTTCGCCCAGACGGCGGGCCCCCTCGTCGGTATCGAGGATGCTTTTCAGGGTCTCATATCCCTGCTCGGCCCCGAAGTCCACCACGGAGCCCTTCTCGAACCGCATCCAGAAGCGGTCCACCTTGCTGCCATGGTGGATGAGGGGGATCGCCGAGTGCACAATCCCCTCGGTCGTCTCGCAGTCCGGAGAGGTGAACACCTCCTCGGTGGGCATGTTCGGGAAGAAGGGGTGCCCGTCGGGCGTCTCGCAGCATCCGCCCGCCCACAGATGGCGATCGGTGAGCCCCACGGTGAAGTCCGTGCCGTTGCCGGCGCGGTAGCGCAGCTTCTTGAAGTGGTGCTCGTTCAGGAAGCGAAGGTTCTTCTCGAACGTGGCGTTATGCAGCTCCCATGAGCTCTCGGGATCCTCCCCGTCCGCGCGGGCCGCAGACAGGACGGCGCCCCACAGGCAAAACATCGCGACCTCGCTCGGCATCCCGGGGAACACGCGCTCGGCCCACGCGGAGACGGGGACGCCGGCGATGCACCAAGGGTTGATGTTGTAGTCCAGGCCGCGGCGGAACCTGCGGCACTGCATGTTGCGCGCCTTGTGCGCCGCCGCCGGCTTCGCAGGGTCGATCCCCACGAGCGCTGAGGGATCCGACCCCTCGAGGAACATGAAGCACGCGCCCGCCTCCGCAAGGGAATCGAGCTGCATGCGCTTCCACTCCGGCACGGTCTCGAAGTACGCCGTCTCCACGTTCTCGTACTCCAGGCGCGTCACCGCGTCATCCCCCCAAATCACCGTGACGTGGCCCGCGCCGGCCGCGTACGCCTGTGCGGTGACGGTGCGCACGAACGCGGCAGCCTCGACCGGGGCCTGCACGACGACCTCCTGCCCAGGCTTGACATGGGCGCCGGTGCGCACGATGAGCTTCGCATAGCGCTCGATCGAAGGGCCGAGCGCCCTCATGCCCGCCCGGGCGTCCTCTACCGTCAGATCGCTCTTGATCATCGTCGTTCCTCTCGAGACGATCGGCCGCGGCGCCGCTTATGGTCGGCGCGGCCGCACAAAGGGCGAGGGCAGCCTTCGCGGCCGCTCCTCGCCCTCCCTTACGAACCGTGTCGGGCGGCCCGTCTCCCACGGGCCGCCGCGAATCGGATTACTTCTTCTTCACGCTCTTGGCGGCAGCGGCCTCAAGGAGCTCATCCAACTTCTTGTCGGACATGCCTTCGGCGCGGGCGCGGGCGTCGTTGCGCAGCGGACGAATACGGACCAGATCGTAGATGAACGAGGCGATGATCGCCGCGTACGCGATGCCCAGAAGGACATACTCGGGAACACCGGCCTGCTTCGCATCGCCCACGAACAGCATCACCCACACGGCGATGGTCGCCGCCAGGCCGATACCCAGCAGGACCCAGAAGAAGCGGCGGCGCGGCTTGTAGTCCGGATCGCCCTTCAGCAGCTCGCCCGAAGCGGCGTAGAGCCTGTCCTCGAGCATGCGGCGCTCGCGCTTGCGGGCGCGCTTCTCCTCGCGAGTCAGGCCCTCGAGGGACTCGCCGCGCTCAATCTGCGCGCGCTTCGCCTTCGCGGAGGCGGGGACCACGCGAACGGACGCGGCGGCCTGACGGGCGGGCTTCGCCGAGCCGGCGGACTTGCGCTTGTAGCCGGCGACCTCCCCCGACTGGACGGCCTGCGTGCGCTTGTTCATCGGACTACGGGTACTCACTTACTCATTCTCCTTCATGGACACGAACTTCTCGCCCGTGATGAGCTCGAAAGCCTCACGGTACCGTGCCGACGTGCCGTCAAGCACCTCGGCGGGGAGCTTCGGGGCGTCACCCTCGAAGTCCCAATGATCCAGCAGCCAGTTTCGCACGAACTGCTTGTCGTAGCTATCCTGGGCCTTGCCCTCCGCGTACCCCGCGGCGGGCCAGAAGCGGCTGGAATCGGGAGTCATGCACTCGTCGATAAGGGTCACCTTACCATCGATGAGCCCGAATTCAAACTTCGTATCGGCGATGATGATTCCCCGAGAGGCGGCATACTCCGCGCCGGCAGTGTAAAGCCCGACGGACAGGTCGCGAATCTGGGACGCGATATCGCTACCCACCAGGTTCTCACACTCGGCATAGGAGATACTCTCGTCGTGTCCGCCGAGGGCGGCCTTGGTGGTCGGCGTGAACAGCGGCTCGGGAAGCTTGGAAGCCTCCTGCAGGCCTTCCGGCAGCTTGATGCCGAACACGGTTCCGCTCTCCTCGTAGTTCTTCTCACTCGAGCCGGTAAGGTAGCCGCGCACGATGCACTCGATCAAAATAGGCTCCGCCTTGCGGACGAGCATGGCCCGGCCGGTCAGATAGTCTCGATACTCGGCGAACTCCTCCGGGAACTGATCTGGATCGATGGAGACCATGTGGTTCGGGCACAGGTCCGCGAACTTGTCGAACCAGAATGCAGAAATGCGGTTCAGCACCTCGCCTTTGTACGCGATCTCGTTCGGAAGGATGTAGTCGAACGCGGAGATACGATCCGAAGCGACCATCAGCAGGTTGTCTCCGGCATCATATATATCGCGCACCTTGCCCTGAGAATCCGGGCGCCGATCCATCATGTCCATCTTGCTCAACTCCTCACATCGCGATGACGCGCTGGCTCGTCTCTCCTCGAGCAGCACCTTCCGACGGAGCGGCGACGGGACGTTCGTCCAGCCGCCTTCACCGTCGTTTCAGCCGTTTCGGCTAGTGCTTGATTGTAGGAGAAACCGATTCGCCAGCCCGCTCGCGCGGAAGATGTATCGAAAAATTAGTACCCTTGCCCAACTCGGATTCGACCGAGATGAAACCGTGGTGGCGCTCGACGATCTGCTTCGTCACGGCGAGGCCCACACCCAGGCCGCCCGCCTCGCGGGCACGGCTCGCATCGGCCCGCCAGAAGCGCCCGAAGATACGCGAGAGGTCCTCTTTCGCGATACCGATACCGGTATCGGAAACGGAAATCGTCACGTACTTGCGGTCCTGCGCGACCGACACCACGACCCAGCCGCCCTCGGGGGTGTAGCGCATGGCGTTGCTCATGAGGTTGATGATCGCCTGCGTGATCATGTCGGGATCGACCTCGAGGACGGCGGGGCGCCCCTGGGCCTCGTCTGCGAACCTGAGCCTCAGGTCGCGCTGGCAGAACAGCTGCTCCTGCGTGTTGACGACCGTGCGCACGAGCGAGCAGACATCGACCTGCTCGAGGTTGAGGGGGGCCGTGCGGTTCTCCATGCGCGAAAGGTCGAGCATCTGCTGGACCAGGCGCGCCAGGCGGCGCGTTTCGGAGGCGACGGTCTCGAGGTGCTCCTCGTCGGTCGGGTACACGCCGTCCTGCATGGCCTCGACTGTCGCCAGCATGGCCATGAGCGGGGTGCGGAGCTCGTGGGCGACGTCGGACGTGAGCCGCTTCTCGTGCTTCATGTCCTTCTCGAGCGAGGTCGCCATCTCATCGAACGTCTCTCCGAGCTGGTCGATCTCGTCGTCACCGCGCATGCCCGTGCGCGCGGACAGGTCTCCGTCGCGAATCTGCTTCGCGGTGCCCGTGATGCGCCGGATGGGCTTGACCAGCTGACGGGACACCATGAGGCCGATCACCAGCGAGATGCACACGGCGGCGACCGAGGCGAACCACATGGCGTTGAAGGTCTTCTCCTTGAACACCGTGTCCGCCTTGGTGAGCAGCGCGTCGCTTCCCAAGATCCAGAGGCGAACCGAACCGACCGTCTTTCCCGAAGAGTCCCGGATGGGCGCCGAGACCGCGCCGTCCTTGTCTGTCGGCGCGCTGGATATCAGCGTGTGCGAGGAGGCGACGTCCTCGGCCGACGCCGACCCGACCCCTGCGTCCCCAGGGGCCTCCTCGTTCTTCTTGATCTGGGCGGCGAGCGCGGCCGCGGGCCACGTGTCGTCGTAGACCACCTTGCCCGAATCGTCCAGAACCTGGATACCGATGTCGTCGGAGACCAGACCGGACTCCGCGAGGTCGGCGATGGTCGCAAGGTCCCAGGTCCCGCCGTCGTGCTCATAGCCGTCCGCGAGCTGGGACGCAGCCATGTGGGCGATCTCGGTCACGTTGGCGCGCGTGTAATCCGAGAAGGCGTTGCCCCACACCACCGACACGACGCACACGAGGATCAGCACCGTCATGAGCGACGTCAGGGCGAAGGAGACGGCCATGCGGGAGCCGTAGCTCATGCCCGACCGGGAATCGGAACGAGGCGTGTTCCAGCTCGCGCGGGAACTCGCCTCGTTCTGCTGCTTATTCTTCTGATCGATGACCAAGCGGGCGGGAAGCATTACTGGGCGCTTCCTCCGTCGGCCGCGGGCGCGGCGGGAGCCTCAAAGCGATAGCCGACGCCGTGGACCGTGTACAGCCACTTGGGCTTCTTCGGGTCGTCGCCGAGCTTGGCGCGCAGGTTCTTCACGTGGCTGTCGATCGTGCGCTCGTAGCCCTCGAAGTCGTAACCGAGCACCTTCTCCACGAGCTCCATACGGTTGTATACGCGGCCCGGATGGCGGGCGAGCGTGGTGAGCAGCTTGAACTCGGAGGCGGTGAGGTCGACTTCCTTGCCCTCCACGAGGATCTTATGACCGGAGATGTCGATCACCAGGTCGCCGAAGTCCAGCACCTCGACCTGCGGCTCGTCGGCCAGATGGGTGCGGCGGAACAGAGCGCGCACGCGGGCCACCAGCTCGCGGGGGGAGAACGGCTTGATCAGGTAGTCGTCCGCACCGAGCTCGAGACCGATGATGCGATCCTCGACCTCTCCCTTCGCGGTAAGCATGATGATGGGCACGTCGGAGGTGTCGCGGATGGCACGGCACACGCGCTCGCCGGAGAGCTTGGGAAGCATGAGATCCAGAACGATCAGGTCGAACTGGTGCTTCTCGAACTCCTCGACCGCCGACTGGCCGTCGCCCACGCCAACGACCCAGTAGCCCTCGCGCTCCAGGTAGGCTGCCACAGCGTCGCGAATCGCCTTCTCGTCCTCAACCAGCAGGATCTTTCTTGCATCCGAAGCCATGGGCGGCCTCCCTATCTCCTGAGTAAAATCTTTATCCATTCATTTTAGCGCACAGAGCGCGCCGGGGAATGCGACCATCGCCGGACGGAGCGCCCCGTTGCGCACGAGTGCGATATCTTATTCCCATATCCGCCGATTTCTAGTAGGAGAGATGCCATGCCCTATCGAATCCGCCCCGCACGGGTCGACGACGCCGCCGAGCTGCTCGCCATCTACGCCCCCTTCGTCACCGATACCACGGTGAGCTTCGAGGTCGAGGTGCCGAGCGAGGACGAGTTCCGAGCGCGCATCGAGCGAGGCCTCGCCTCGTTCGCCTATCTCGTCGCCGTCGACGAGGAGACCGGCAAGGCGGCGGGATACGCGTACTACGGCCCGTTCCGCTCGCGGCCGGCATACCGCTGGTCCGTCGAGCTATCGATCTACCTCGCGCCGGAGCATCGGGGCAACGGCCTCGGCGGAATCCTTCTCGACGAGCTCGAGCGGCGCATGGAGGCGCAGGGCGTCCACGCGAGCATCGCGTGCATCACCTCGGACAACAAGGCCTCCATCGCGTTCCACGAGAAACATGGCTACCGCGTCTGCGGCACCCACGCCGCCTGCGGCTACAAGCTCGGGCGCTGGCTCGACATCACGTGGATGCAGAAGCAGATCATCCCATGCGATGCCGAGCCCGCTCCCCTCGTCGCCCCCGCCCCGCACGTCTCCTAGGGGCGGGGGCGCGCCCTGGGGTCCTATGCACGGCCCGACGCCCCGATGGCGCACGGAGCGGCGAGGGAGCGAGGGTGGACGGCCCGCGCGCAAACGCGCCTCAGAGCGTGAAGGCGCGCGCCGTCACGCTCGCAGGGATGCCCTGGTCGTCTTTGACCGCCGCGTAGGTCACGAACGTGTCGGTCACGCCCTCGCTCGCGGGATAGTCGCCGTAATCGAGCGCGCGGTCGGGACAGGGCAGCAGCGCATAGGTCTGCTCGGCGGTGTCGATGAGGCAGTGGGAGGCGCGGGTCTTCATGAGGTAGCGCGTCCCCTTGCCCGCCACGCATGCGGCGGGTTCGCGCGAGAGATAGGCGTAGGGGCCTCCCTCCCTGCCGATGAACGTGCCCATGTTGCCCAGGCTTCCCACGCCGTCGTAACTCGCCTCGATAGAGAAGGCGAAGGAGTCTCCCATGTACACCGCCTCGAACGGGCGCACGCCCGCCGGCAGCACGAGCTGATCGATCTTCGTAAACTTCGAGCTCGATAGGTCCACGGCGGTCATGCCGTAGTAGGTCCCCTCGTCGTTCAGCACGCGGGGAACGATGGTGAGGACCCCCTCGGAGACGCGCGGCGAGGTCGCGAAGCGCCCCAAGGATTCCCAGATCTCATCGTTCGACGATCCGTCGCCGACGCTCCATCGGTAGCAGTGGCTCTTCTCCGATGTTTTCGAACCCGACGCGCTGGGCATCCTTTGCCAGATGACCGAGGATCCCGTGCAGGTGAAGCGCGGCGGCTCCCAATCGGAGTCGCCGTGGTCGAGCTCGACCGCATCGCCGGAAAGCGAGCCGTCCGCGAAGCTGCGGGCGAGCAGGGTCCAGGACAGGGTCGCGTACTCGATCTCGACCCATGCGAACACGCCCGAGCCGGAACGTACGTCGAAGAAGCTGTACGTGCGCCCGAGCGTCGGGGAGCCGACCAGCGTCAGCAGGCTGCCGTTGTCAAGGGAGAGAACGCCGATGCTGTTCGGGGAGGCGGCCGACTCCGGCGTCATCATCGCCGCCGACCACGACCCCTCGCAATGGAACAGCAGCGTGCCGAGCGGCAGGGACCACTCGCCCGCCTGAGCGATGGCGAGGTCGACGTCCTTGTACTCGTCGAGCACGTCGATGATCTGGGATGCGTCGTCCACCACCTGGGGCTGTCCCGAGGTCTCCTTGACCTCCTTGTCGCCACCGCAGCCCGATAGCACGAGGGAGGCCGCCGTCGCAGCCGTCGCGGCGGCCGAACCGAAGAGGAACGTCCGGCGGGAAACGCCGCCGCGGTCGAACAGCCTCATCGATCCGCCATCTGCGAGGTCTCGACGAGGGCGCGCGTCAGCTGGTCGGCGCACGAGGTCTTGCGCGGGCCGCACGTGTTGCCCTGCAGCAGCTCCACGACCTCGTCGACCTCCATACCGGAGACGAGCTTCGAGATCGCCTTGAGATTGCCGTCGCAGCCCCCCGTGAAGGAGACCGCCTCGATCGTACGGCCGTCGTCGGAAAGCTCGACATGGATGTTGCGCGAGCAGACGCCGCGCGGCTTGAAGTCGTTCGTGAGCATGGCTCCCCTCCCCTGGCGGCAGCGCCGCATGCGCACAGCGGCCGCTCTTCCTCGTCGTTCGTGTCGTGCGCCATTATACCCGGGGCGTCGCGGCCGAACGCAGCGGCGCCCGCCCGTCGAGAGCAGACGGGCGGGCGCCATCGGGCCCACATGGATGGATGCCGCGGCGGGCTACTCCGCGAACGACAGCCCCTCCAGGCGGTCGAACACCGCGTCGATCCGGGTCAGGAAATCCCAGGGGTCGAAGATCTCGTCAAGCTTCTCGGGGTCGACGGTGCACTCGGGGTCTGCCTCCAGGCGCTCGCGCAGATTGGGGCCGTCAACGGCGTTGTGGACGTCGTCCCACACCGCCATGGAGTTGCGCTGCACGATCTTGTACGCATCCTCGCGCGTGATGCCCGTGTCGACCAGGGCGAGCAGCACCTTGGATGAGAAGATGAGCCCACGGGTGAGGTCGAGGTTGGCCTGCATGCGCGCCGGGTACAGGATGAGGCCGTCAACGATGCGGATGAGGCACGTGAGCATGTGGTCCAGGGCGATGAAGCTGTCCGCCTGGGCGACGCGCTCCGCAGACGAGTGGGAGATGTCGCGCTCGTGCCAGAGGGCGACGTTGTCGAACGCGACCTGGGCGTTGGCCTTCACGACGCGGGAGAGGCCGCAGACCTTCTCCAACGTGATGGGATTGCGCTTGTGGGGCATGGCGGAGCTGCCCTTCTGCCCCTTGCGGAACGGCTCCTCCGCCTCAAGCGTATCGGTTTTCTGAAGGTTGCGGATCTCGGTCGCGATGCGATCGCAGGTCGCCGCGGTCGTGGCGAGCACGCCGGCGAGGTACGCGTGATGATCGCGCGAGATGACCTGCGTGGACAGCGGATCGTGGGCGAGACCGAGATGCTCGCAGACATATTCCTCGATAAACGGATCGATGGAGCTGTACGTGCCCACCGCGCCGGAGATGGCTCCGAAGGCGACGTTCGCGCGCGCGTCGAGCAGGCGGTCGAGGTCGCGCTTGAGCTCCCAGGCCCAGCTGCCGAACTTCATGCCGAACGTCATGGGCTCGGCGTGGATGCCGTGGGTGCGGCCGACGCACAAGGTGTTGCGCTCCTCGAACGCGCGGCGGCGGCAGATCTCGCCGAGCTTGCGCACGTCCTCGATGATGATGTCGGTCGCCTGGACGAGCTGGTAGCACAGGGCGGTATCGCCCAGGTCGGAGCTGGTCATGCCGTAGTGGACCCAGCGGCTGGGCTTGGGGTCCCCCTCGGGCACGTCGGCGTCGATATGCTCGCCCATGTTGGTGAGGAACGCGATGACGTCATGGTTGGTCACGGCCTCGATGGCATCGACCTCGGCGCGGTCGAACGCGGCGTGCTCGCGGATCCAGGCGGCCTCCTCCTTGGTGATGCCGCACTTGCCGAGCTCTGCCTGGGCTTCGCAGGCCAGGACCTCGATCTCCTGCCAGATGGCGTACTTGTTCTCCAGCGAGAAGATATGGCCCATCTCGGGGCGCGTGTAGCGATCGATCATATCGGCTCCTTTGTGTGTGTTCGCGCGCGACGGTACACCGGTATTGTACTTGGACGCATCCCGCAGGGGAGCGCCGGACGCGCGCTGTCACCGTATCGCAGCATTTGAGCGAGGATGGGGTGGGGTGATGGAGGTGCGCGAACCCGGTGCATGCATGAAAAGAGCCCGGTACCTACATGGCACCGGGCTCCTGGCTCTCACTGGAGCGGGTATGAGGGACTCGCGTTCGCCTCCGGCGACCGCAGCTTCGGGCGCTCCGCGCCCTCGCACGCTCGCTGGGAAACGGCTCGCGCCGTTTCCTCAGCCTCGCGACCCCAACGGGTTCGAGCCCCGGCACATATTCGAAAAGAGCCCGGCACCGCGATGGCGCCGGGCTCCTGGCTCTCACTGGAGCGGGTAACGGGACTCGAACCCGCGAATGTCAGCTTGGGAAGCTGATGCCTTACCACTTGGCGATACCCGCGTGGGGACTAGTATAGCGCACACGCGCGAGACGGCAACTCTCTCTTTCCGATGCTCTGCGTGCCAAAGGGCGCTCCCTGATGGCACGCGGGGCGATGTCCGGACAGAGGTTTCTGCTTTGTTCGTGGTCACCCTGCCTCGCTGCAGGCGAGCTGCGCACTGGCCCACCCCTCAGGCGAAACGGTCGACCGCCAGCGACCAGCTGCTGTTCGATGCGGGCGAGACTCTGCGGTTGCGCATCGCTCCCAACTGTTCGACCCGCCAACATCCCTGTAACAACCCGCGACGTACGCTCGCCACCCCATCACATTCGAAGGAGGTCGCGATGATGCGTCGAGCAAGACAGCTGGTGCGAAACGTACTCGGGAGGCTGCCGGCACCACGGCGAGCACGTTGGACGAACGCGCTCATATCGGCAATAGCCTGTGCAGTCGCATTGGGAACGGCACCGCTTGCGGCGAGCGGGGCGGAGGGTCGCCTGACGGTAAGCGAGCTGGTAGTCAACCCTCACTCTGTTGCTTCCACGGGCCGCTTCATCCGCGTCGACGGCGCGACCTCCCCCGTCGCCTACTGCGCCCAGGGCTGGCTTGTCACGCCCAAGGTCGGCCAATCGCTCACGAGATACGGGGCGCTTGGAATCCCTGAGCTCGATTACGTGCTCTACCACGGCTACGATGGCAAGACCGTCACCTCGATATACGGACTCAACGAGACACGGTCGGAGGCAGCGACGACCTACGCCGCGTGGCTTTCCATCGCGGACCAGCGCGAAGACGTACTCTCGTACACCTCCCCCGATGAGGGAACCTACCACGGCAACAAGGGTTACCTCGAACGCTGGCAAAACGCACGAGACGCCCAGGCGAAGGAAGCTGGATGGAAGCTCTACCAAGAAGGGCTCGCCTACAAGCAGGCGGGCGGGGGAGGCATCGAGGAGGGCTGCGCCATCCTGTGGAAAAATGAGACCCCGTTCGGACCGAACCAGACCTTCGACTACCAGGACCTTGTGACCGTCGAGAAGAGGGTGACCGTTCGCTTCACCAAGATCTCCGCCCAGATCGAACTCACCGCGGACAATCCCTCCTACTCGCCGCAGGGCGCGCGATACGACATATTCCGCCGCGACGATGGGACCAAGGTCGCATCGATCGAAACCGATGAGAACGGCAGCGCCCAGGTGGCGCTCGCACCCAACACGGAGTATTACGCAGTCGAGACGAAAGCGCCAGCAGGCTACCTCCTCAACGACAAGCGCGTCGAGTTCACGACGGGGCAAGGCGACACCGAGGTGACCCTTGAGGATCGGCCCGGGACGTTTCGCCTCTCCATCGTCAAGAAGGACGCGGCGACCAACGGCCCGGCGCAACCCGGGGCATCTCTTGAGGGGGCGGAATACAAGCTGATATCCACATCCAAGCCGGGTTTCTCCGCTACGGGATCGACCGACAAAAACGGAACGCTCACGTTTGCGGGCATCCCTCTTGGAACCGTCGCCGTCACCGAGACGAAGGCGCCGCGAGGATATGTGCTCGACGCATCCACCCATTCCTTCAGCGTCACGGCAGATGAGCTGGGCGGAAAAGCCCATATCACCCTTACCCCTACAGAAGATTTCAAGGAGGTCCCCGTGTGCTTCGATATCGAGATCATGAAGTTTGAGGGCGGGGCCGCCGGAAACCAGAGCACCGAGAAACCGTTGGCTGGAATATCCTTCGATATCGTGTCCAACACCACCGGCAACGTTGTCGGGACCATCACGACCGGAGAGGATGGGCACGCGTCGACGGACGGCTCCTGGCTCGGGAGCGGATCTCGCCCCTCAGGCGCCTCGGGTTCCATCCCCTTCGACCGCAAGGGATACACCGTGCGCGAGGTCGAGAGCACGGTACCCGACGGATTCAAAGCCGTTGATCCATGGACCATTTCTGCAGACCAGATCGCCGACGGCGCATGCCTTCGCTACATGGTGGACAACCATCGGGCGCGGGCGCGCGTCCAGATCGTGAAGATCGATACCGCCAGCCAGGAGCCCGTCGAGCTCGCAGGCTTCGCGTTCCAGATCCTCGATAAGGACAAACGGCCTTTGGGTCCCGACGCCTGGGCGAACGGCTGGTCGGGAAGCGATACGTTCACAACAGATGATTCGGGGTCCGTCACCCTTCCTGACCGGCTGAAGACCGGATCCTACTTCCTGAGAGAAGTTGCGGCGAGTGCGCCCTACCTCTTGAATACGAAGGATTTGCCGTTCGAGATCACCTCGAAGGACGACGAGACGCTTGTGACCCTTAAGGCCTCCGACGAGCGAGCGCGGGGACGCGCCCACATCGAGAAGCGCTGCGAAGCGGGATGTGACGACCTTGCGGGCGCCACGTTCGATGTCATCGCCCTCGAGGACATCGTGGCCCCGAACGGATCCGTCGAGGCGCATGCCGGGGAGATCGTCGACACCGTCGAAACCGATGATGACGGCCGCGCGACCACGCGCGAGCTGCCCTTGGGCGGAGGGACGGCACGCTACGCCTTCAGGGAGACGCGTCCCCCTGCCGGGCACACCCTGAATGCGGAAATCATCCCCTTTACGCTCGCGTACAAAGATTCATCCTGCGCCGTCGTTTTCGCGCATGCAACGTGCGTCGATACCCCGAATGAGATCGTCATCCAGAAGACCATCAAGGGCACCGACAGCCCCTTGGGCAACGCCACGTTCCACCTCTGGCGCGCTGAGGATGAGAACGCGGAGACGAGCGAGGGGACACCCGATCTCAAGGAGGGTTGCAAGGCCGTGCAGCTCGTCACCGACGATTCCGGCACCGCTCGGTACTCGCATCTTGAACCGGGAACTTGGAAACTTCGCGAGACCGCCGCACCGGCGGGATACCTCGTCTCCCCCGATACCCTCGAGTTCGAGGTCGCCGATGACGGCACGATTCAGGGAACAGGCACCTTTTCGGTTGAGGTCGACGACGATTTCACGCGCATCGCGATATCGAAGCGCGACATCACCGACGAGCAGGAGCTGGAGGGAGCTCGGCTCACCGTCCTCGATGAAGACGGGAACGTGGTCGAGCAGTGGGTCTCGACCACAGAGCCCCACCTCATCGAGCGTCTCGCCCCGGGTTCCTACACCCTTGTCGAGGAGCTCGAACCGCGTACGTATGACAAGGCCTCCAGCGTGACCTTCACCGTAGAGGAGACCGGGGCCGTCCAGCACGTGACCATGTACGACCGGCCCTTGGAAATCTCAGGCAGCATAGACAAGCGCCAGGAAATCGGCGACCCGGTCGCCGAGGGCACGACGGAAAACGGGGACGGGAAGAACAGGGCTGAGGTCACCGCCTCGGAAGAGGGCCTATTCGATTACGCGATCGATGCGCGCAACGAGAGCGAGACATGGGTCGATGAGTTCACGGTGACCGACGAGCTCGATGGCGTCATCGGTGGCCTGGTGGTCCTCGAGGGCATCACCACCCCTCAAGCAACAGGGGACTTCGACGGTCTTCTGAACGTCTGGTACAAGACAGAACCTATCGGGGAGACCGTGGAGCACACGGCGGCGAACGCGACGACCGATGACGGACACGTCAACCCATGGCTCGACGATTCGACGGTGCTCAACGGCCTGGGAGATGACCGACGGGCGCTCGACTATTCCGACTGGCACCTCTGGGCGAAGGGAATCGACAGCACCGTTGCGACCCATCTTTCCGTATCGGACCTCGGCCTCGAACCCGGCCTTACGGTCTCGGCCATCCGTCTTGAATACGGCCGTGTCGATGCCGGCTTCACCACGCGCGAGGGCGGATGGGACCGCGAAGATCTTAAGCACCCCCACGATGACGCGGAACACCTTGAGGAGAGTAAGGGCGGTGGCGCCCAGGGCGAGAAAGACCTCGCACCGGCATTGCTCCACATGAGACTCACCGACCGATATCGCGACGGAGCCCCTTTGGAGAACAGCGCGCGGCTCGATATGTTCCGCAACGGAGGAGGGCAGGGACTCGAAGACCACGATTCCGACAACGTGGTCCAGATCCCCAAGACCGCATACGGGATCTTGGATCAAACCGGCGTCAAGCCGCTCATCATCGCGCTCGTCACCGGGGCCGCGGTCGCCGGCGCCCTTGCCATAGCCGCTTGGAAACGATGAGTGTCAGAGGAGGGACGGCTCTGAGACGCGCCTTTGCGGGCGCAGCCGCAATACTCTCGGTCACGCTCTGCATGGCTTCCGCCGTACACGCGTCCCTCATCGACCTTGCCGGGCTTCATAGCGCGCATCTTTCCCAGATATCGCCTGCGTCACACAACCCATCCGACGTACCTCAAAACGATTGGAGCGCAATCATGTCCATCAACCCCAATGTCAAAGGATGGCTCACCGTCGAGGGCACGCACATCGACTCCCCCGTCGTCCAGGCACCCAGAAGCGATCAGGAAAGCTGGTATCTCACGCACGATATCTTCGACCAGCCCAATCCCCTCGGTTGCCCGTACCTCGGGACTCGGTCGCGGGCAAACGGCCGCCGCATGCTCGTGTTCGGACATCACCTTCAAGACAGCACACTGATGTTTAGCGAACTGTCCGACGCCTACGAGCAGGATGCGTTCGACGCCGTGGGCGATGCGTCGTGGGCGCTGCCATCCGGTAGGATTCGTACCTACCGACCCCTGGCGGCGCTCCGATGCGACGCTTCCTACCAGACCATCCAGGAGCAGGGCACCATATCGGTCGCCGGCCTGCGCTCGTGGATCCGGACCATCGTAAGCAACGCGACCGCCCGGTCACACGACGCCGATACCCTCATGGCGAAAGCCACCCACATTCTCACCTTGGTTACCTGCTCGAGCGAACAGGCGGGGCTACCCTGGCGCACGCTGGTGATCTTCGCATCCTGAGCGAGCGGGACGGAGACGCCGCCGGGAGCTTCGAGCGGAATACAGCGATAACTCGAGCATGATGCCCGCCGACGTAAAACGACCGCGGGCAATGCGGGAGCACCGGAGGCACAGGCGGCATCTCCCCGCGCGACGGGCACGTCGCCTGGCGCGCACGCAGGCGGTATGTTGAAGCTCGGCGGGCTGCATACTGCAGCGCGCCCGCGCTCCTTTTCCTTAACACATACTATTCTATTTGCTATACTTACACAGTAGGGGAAGCTCATGGAAAGCATCTCATCGAGGGAAGTCCTTAGGCTTCTATACGCTGACGGCTGGTATGAGGTCAACGTCGTAGGCGGCCATCATCAGTTCAAGCATCGGGTAAAACCGGGGCGCGTGACCGTAAAACATCCCGACAAGGAGATACCTCCCAAAACGCTCGTCAGCATCGAGAGGCAGAGCGGCCTACGCATTCGGAGTCATCCTCGAGGCGAAAGGAGACGAGGTCATGAACACACGTGATCGGTATTGCTACCCTGCAGTCTTCACGTATGAACCAGGTTGCGAAATTGCGGTAACGTTCCCCGACCTCGACGTCGCCACCAGCGGCGTCGACGACGAGGATGCGCTCATAAGCGCGCGGGAACTCCTGGGGATAACGCTGTTTGGCATGGAGCAGGATGAGGGTGAACTCCCCTCCCCCACATGCATCAACAGCATTTCCGTCGACAAGAACGAGCGCACCGTGCTTGTTGACATCTACATGCCCTCGGTCCGCATGGCCCATGTCAACAGGTCCGTATCGCGAACCGTGACGCTCCCCGCCTGGCTCAACGCGCGAGCGATGGAGGCAGGCGAGAACTTTTCCCAAGTCTTGCAAGAGGCTCTTCGCGAGCGCCTTGCCGTATAGTCCAGCGCCCTCCAAGATATGGAGCGCTGCGACTGGATGAGAAGGCAGGCGAATCGTGGGCAACCGCTGCCGCGGCAGACGCGACGGCCCTATTCCGACTCGGATGCGACGGCGGCGTCTTCTGTCCCATCGCCTTGATCGACGGTGCCGGCAATCTCCTCATTCGCGTCGACATCCTGCTGCTCCTGAGAGATATGCTCGCTTCTCTCCGCCTCGGGGGTCGAACCCTTTACACCCACGACATACGCGAGGCCGAAACCGAGTGCGAGCGCGAGGACGATGGCGATGGCGTAGGCCACCTTATGACGCTTCATGAACGAAAACACGAGAACCCTCCCGGACGGATGCCTTCCCGTATGCTAGCAGCTTTGCGTGCTCGCAGCCGCAGCGGAAGTACATTGATTATGAAACGGTGCGGAGCGGGTATATGGTATGAAATAAGTTGCGTTTGAAAGGAACACCATGTCCCATAGCTACACCCTCTACACCATGAGCACGTGCCCGTTCTGCCGTCGCGTCGAGTCCTTTATGAAGGAGCACGGAATCAATCTGCCCCGCAAGGACATTCTCGCCGAGGCCGGCGCGCGCGATGAGCTCATCTCCATCGGCGGAAAAGGCCAGGTTCCCTGTCTCGTGATCGACGGCAAAGCCCTATACGAGTCCGCGGACATCATCGCGTACATGGGACGCAACCTGCTCTAAGGGACCGTCCCATCGACCTTGACCACACGTTAAGACAAGAGGTCCCATCCTTGAACTGCGCCCCAAAACTTGGACGAGCTAAATCATAACCGCTACGCGGCCCCCCGAAGGGCCTGCTCCCGGAACTCCACCGGGGTCAGGCCCTTCAGCTTGACCTGGCGCCTCACGTGGTTCCAGTGGCGGATGTAGGCC
>DBFEBE010000046.1:0-3593 GCA_048318985.1 Collinsella sp. | reverse complement strand
GCTGGGACGGGTCGTGCCTCAACCGCCTCGACTGGTTCGAGGACGCCATCGGCATGGATGGCAACGGCCTCACCGCCGGCCTCGTCACCGATGACCTGGATTCCATCAAATCGCTCGTCGCGCGCTGTCCCGCCTGGATCGAGTGCCTTCCCTCTTACAGCGCAAAGGCGGCCAAGGGTGTCGATGATGTGGTCCAGGCAGTAAAGACATATCGGGCAAACGCCAAAAGGGCATTCAGGGAGTCAATCCCCGGGCGTATCCCAGAGTGCCTGTTCGAGGGCGCGAGGGCCGCGGCGTCAAAGACCGCCGGCGGTGCCGATATCGGCACTGGGCCCCATATCTAGGAGGACGATCTGAATGGACTACTTCTCCCGTAAACCCGATTTCCCGACTTTCGAGGATATCTATATCGCCTGCGCGCAGGGCGCCATCGGGTTGGAGCGTCGCGAGGACGGGCTTGCCTGCCGCTTCGGCCAGGACGGTCCCGCCATCATGCTCCCCCAGGTCGCGTCCCAGGATGATGGCGTTCGGGGGCGTGCCGTCTGCGACGGCATCGCCGGGGCGCTGAAGGAGGACCCGGGGGTCCGAGCTGCCGCGGCCGGATGCCTGGACTCGTACTTCACCGAGGTTGCGGGGCGCGCACCCGTCGGCGAGACGTGCGGGAGCGATTGCCTTTTCGCATGCCATGTCGATATAGACGGCGTCTATGCGCAGCGCACCGGGGACCCGGACGGGCTTCGCGCCTACTGCGACCCCATTGGGGTCGGCTGGAACTACGGCCCGATCTATTACTTCCCGCATGAGTCCGTCGAGCAGATCGTCGGGCAGCTGTGCGAGGACGGGGACGACTTCCCCATTCTGTTCGACGGGGAGAACGTCATCGAGGCCTTCGACGGCTCGCCGGTGCATATGTCGGCGCCCGTCGAGGTGGATGGCGAGCGGGTATGGACCTGCGGCTACGACTTCTGCTGGGGCGAGACCGTCGCCCCCGATTTCAGCCGCGCCAGGGGGCACTTCCCCGACGCCACCGTGGCCGCCTGGGCGGCGGCGCGGAGCGTAAACGAATCTGATGGCTATTTGGGTATCAAGGATCGTATGTAATGAACGAGCGCATTTCCGTAATGACCGATTTCGGCGAGCTGATCGCCACGCCGTTCGCAGGCGGTATCAGCGTGGATATCAACCTGCCCGACGGCAAAAGCAGCGGGCAGCTCGCCTTCATCGAGGCGGCGCCGGTTGAGCTTCAGGATGACTACCCGACGCCGGTGCATGTCTTCACCTATGACGGGCGCGACTCGGAACCGGTGCACCGGACCGATGTCCATCTCGACGGGGAAGCCATGACGCTCGACCCCGTGAAGGGCGTGCCGGTGCATAACGCCGCGCAAGCGCATGGCGGTGATAGGCGTCCCGCAGATCTCGCCAAGGCCGCGAGCGCGGCGGCGAACCGAACTGCCGGTTCGCATGCGGACGAGGCCGGCGGCATCAAGCACTAGGGCGTCGATGCCTACCGGCTAACGGATCGTCTTTGCGGGATCGTCCCGGCGGCTGTCGGCTATGCCGGCGGCCGCCGATTTCTTTGCCGCGGCCGCGAGGGTGGCGGGAGATGCCTTCTCGAGGACGACGGCGACATTCCTGCGGGCCTGCTCGGCTCTCTCCAGGTCCGGCCTCCGCATACTTGGCCTCCGCGCGGCGCTTGGCGCCGTACAGATCCATGTACTTCGCTGCATTTGCCGTATGGTCTGGCGTCCGGTAGTCCAGTGCCGGCGGCGCGTCGATCGCCTGGAGCTCCGCCGGGCGCCATGTCGGGTTCTTCGCGGTATCCTCCAGGTCGTCCAGAAACCTCGCGATCATCTCGGCCCCTGGTGAGATATCCCTTCTGTCAAGACGAAAACGCAGGGAAAAACGAGCGGTACGCCCTGCTAGACGCATCGCGATTCCGAAAGCCCACGAGGACTCGCAAGGCGTCATTAAATGTAACTAATTGATTTGCTATGTACCATTCATAATGGTACATTGATAATTGTTTAGTTACATGAGGAGGCAGAGCATGAGGGAGTACGTCGAGAAGGCGCTGCACACGAGAGTCGATTGCGAGCCCGTCGACGCCTCGGGGCTCCCCCTCTACCTGAGGGGGCTGTACTCCCTGGAGCGCTGGACCGCCTTCGGCGTGCCGTTCGCCGTGGCCTCCCCCGTCGAAAGCCCGACGGTGAAGACCATGGCGAAGCACCGCGACGCCCTGGAGGCGGCCCTGGGGACCCCTGTGTCCTTCGCCCTCGAGGGCGCCACGGGCTACAGGGTCGGGCGGATGCTCGAGGCGGGCCTGCCCTTCATCGCCCCGGACAAGCAGGTGTACCTGCCGTTCCTGGGAATCGCGCTGAGCAGCGGGCGGAGCCACGCGCGCGACAGGCGGCAGACAGACGTTGGCGCGTTCTCGCCCCAGACGCAGCGCCTCGCGCTCATGGCGCTCTACGGCGACCTCGACGGCGCCAGCGTCACCCAGGCGGCAGGCCTCCTCGGCGCGGCGAAGATGACCGCCTCGCGCGCATTCGACGAGCTCGCGGCCGCCGACCCCTCCATCGTCGGCACCGAGGGACGCCGGCGGGTGCTGCGCCCCGGCAGGGACAAGATGGCGATGTGGCATCGCTTGGAGCCGCGCATGTCTAGTCCGGTCGCGAGGGAGCACCGCCTGGGCCGCGTGCCCGACATGGATCTCCCGCTGGGAGGGATCTCGGCGCTGTGCGGACTCTCGATGCTGCAGGACGACCCCTGGCCGACTTTCGCCGCGACCAAGGCGCAGGAGCGCGCTCTGGGGCTGGCGGCCGCCGCGCGCGACACTGGTCTCGACGAGCCAGAGGATCCCGCGTGCGTGGTGCAGGTGCTGCGCTACGAGCCCGTGCCGGCGCTGGGATGCGCGGTCGACCCGCTTTCGGCCATCCTGTCCCTTCCCGCCGACGAGAGGGACGACCCGCGCATCGCGGGCGAAATCGAGAACGTTTTGACCCGAGTGCTTGGAGGCGATCATGAGGGGAATCGATAAGTTCAAGGAGCGCTTCGCGGGCCACGATGGCGAGTACGTCCTGATCGGCGGCGGCGCCTGCGACCTGCTGTTCGGCGAGGCCGGGCAGGACTTCAGGGCCACCAAGGACCTCGACCTGGTCCTTTTGGTGGAGGCGCTGACGCCCGAGTTCGGCCAGGTCTTCTGGGATTTCGTCAAGGAGGGCGGGTACGAGAACAGGCAGAAGAGCAGCGGAAAGCCGCAGTTCTACCGGTTCTCCAAGCCGGAGGACCCGGCCTTCCCCGCCATGCTGGAGCTGTTCGCGCGCACCGACGTCGGCCTGCGCGACGCGGAGTCCGGCCTCATGCCGATCCACATCGACGACGAGGTGTCGAGCCTTTCGGCGATTCTGCTTGACGAAGAGTACTATCGGCTGCTCGTCGAGAACAGGACGTCGGCCAGCGGCGTCGCCGTCCTGTCGGTCGAGGGGCTGATCCCCTTCAAGGCCAAGGCGTGGCTCGACCTTTCCGCCAGGCGGGCGGGCGGCCAGGCCGTCGACGAGAAGAGCGTGAAGAAGCACCGAAACGACGTTTGC
>DBFEBE010000045.1:0-2802 GCA_048318985.1 Collinsella sp. | reverse complement strand
TGAACTGCGTCCCAAATCTTGGACGGGTCAATAGATACGGTCTAAGCCGCTAGGGACTGACTCCGGAACTCCTCCGGGGTCAGTCCCTTCAGTCTAACCTGCCTCCTCCTCGTGTTCCAGTGGGCTATGTACTCCTCCAGCTTCTCCCTGAGCTCCTCGAAGCTCTCGAAGCCCTGCCCGCGGAAGAACTCGTCCTTCATGTGGCCGAACAGCTGCTCCGTCGCCCCGTTGTCGAGGCAGTTCCCCTTTCGCGACATGCTCTGGACGACCCCCGCCTCGCGCAGGGCGGCGCAGTACGCCTCGTGCTGGTACTGCCACCCCATGTCGCTGTGCATGATCGGGCTCTTGCCCTCGGGGATCTTCGGCAGCAGCATGCCGAGCATCTCCTTCTGCTGGGCCATGTCCGGGTGCCGGGAGATCGACCACGCCGCTATCTCGCAGCTGCCGAAGTCGAACGCCGGCGCGAAGCACGCCTTCCCCCAGGGCCGCCTGAACTCCGTGACGTCCGTGCCCATCTTCTCCCACGGCCCGTCGGCCGCGAAGTCGCGCCCCAGCACGTTCTCGAAGGTCTTCCCGACGACGCCCTTGTAGGGGTTGTACCTGTGGTAGTCGGTCTCGCGGCGGATGCCGCAGGAGATCCCGATCTCGCGCATCATCTTGAGCACCGTCTTGTCGGCTATGCGCGCGCCCTCCTCCGCCCGCAGGCACATCGCGATCTGGCGGTGGCCGCACCCGTTCGCCGTCCGGCTGAAGACCTCGACGGCCTTGCCCCAGAGCTCGGGCCTCGTGGGCCTCGGCGGGTGGCGGAGCGCGTAACAGTGGGTCGACCTGGCCATCCCCGCCGCCTCCAGCAGGTCGGCGAGGGCGAATCCCCGCCCCGAGAGCTCGGCGACTATCTGGGCCCTCTCCCAGCTCGCAGCCGCTTCTCCGCCCCCAGGGCCGCCAATTTTTTTAAGTAGGCGTTCTCGGCCTCGAGCTTCCGGACGCGCTCCTCGAGCTCCTGCTCGCGCGTCTTGCGGACCGCTTTCGCGCCCGACACGGGCGGCCTGCCCTTGGGCTTCGGCCTCAGGGCCTCGGCGCCGCCCTCCCGGTAGGCTTTGCACCATTTCTCCAGCGGGGACAGCGACGCTATCCCGTAGCGCGCCATGACCGCGGCCTTGGACTCGCCGCCCTCCACCACGTCCCTGGCCGCCGACGCCTTGAGCTCCCAGCGGTAGCTCCTGCTCTTCTTTCCCATGGCCAACAACCCTTCGAGGCCGAGCGCGACGTACGCTCGATGCCATTTTCTCACGGTCGTCGGCGGCAGTCCCAGACGGGTCGCCGCCGAATGGTAGCCGCGCCCTCCGGCGAACAGCTCCGCCGCCATCCGGCGCATGCTCTCGTCGTATCTGAGTCTCAAGTCATCGGACATAAGAAAGCCTCCCATTTCTCGTGTCCAAGAAATGGGAGGCAGTTCAATGCCCACAGGGCCCTCGCGATGCACAGTAGACCTTGTTGCGGCACGAAGGTCAAGCTCGGCGCAGCGCGACGCGAGAAAAACCTAGCCGAGCAGGGCCTCGACGTCGAGTGCGATCATGAGCTCCTCGTTGGTGGGGACCACGAGGACGCGGATCTTCGAATCCGGGGTGGAGATGACGCGCGGCTCGTCGGAGCGGATCTTGTTGAGCTCGGGGTCGATCTTCACGCCCATCCAACCGAGACGCTCGGCGACGCCGGCGCGCATGGTGACGGAGTTCTCGCCGATGCCGGCGGTGAAGACCATGGTGTCAACGCCCTCCATGGAGGCCGCCATCTCGGCGAACAGCTGGGAGGTACGATAGTAGAACATCTCCATGGCCATGGCGCACTTCTCGTCGCCCTCGTCCATGCCGGCCTCGATATCGCGGGAGTCAGAGGACTTGGCGGACACGGCGAGCAGGCCGGACTGCTTGTTCATCATGGTGTCGATCTCGTCGATGCTCATGTCGGCGACGCGGTTGAGGTAGAACACGGTCGCCGGGTCGACGGTGCCGCAGCGGGTGCCCATGATGAGGCCGTCAAGCGGCGTGAGGCCCATGGTGGTGTCCATGCACTTGCCATCCTCGATGGCGCAGAGCGACGCACCGGAACCGAGGTGGCAGCTCACGACCTTGTGGGCCTCGCCGCCGAGGAACTCGTTGACGGTGCGCCAGATGAAGCGGTGGCTGGTGCCGTGGGCGCCGTACTTGCGGACGTGGTACTTCTCGACGACATCGCGCGGAATCGCATAGCGCCACGCGTGCTCGGGCATGTTGTAGTGGAACGCCGTGTCGGGGACGATCACATTGCCGAGCTCCGGGAACATGTCGCGGCAGATCTCGATGACGTCCGCCTCGGCGTAGTTGTGCAGCGGGGCGAGCGGAGCGACCTCGCGGACCCAACCGAGGGTCTCGTCGGTGACCACGGCGGACTCGGGGAAGTACCAGCCGCCCTGGACGACGCGGTGGCCGATGCCCTCGATGGGCTGGTCGACGGACTTCAGGATCTCGAAGACGTGGCTGATGGCCGTCTTGTGGTCGGGAAGCGCGACCTCGAGCTTGCCCTTGACGCCCATCTCCTCATGGCCGATGAAGGAGCCATCGATGCCGATGCGCTCGCAGTTGCCCTTGGCGAAGACCTCGCCGGACTTGGTGTTGAGGAGCTGGTACTTCAGGCTGGAGCTGCCAGCGTTGACAACGAGGACGTTCATGGATCTCCCATCTTGATACGGATGGTCCCGCGCCGCGCGGGACCGAAACGTTTAAATAATACGCCTTCTTTCGAATTTGTGAGAAAAAGACACTC
>DBFEBE010000044.1:0-25206 GCA_048318985.1 Collinsella sp. | reverse complement strand
GACGGGGGAGAGGCCGTGTCCTCGGCCATATCCGCCACCACCACGGCGGCGGTGGAGGTGCAGGCGGGCGCGCTGTCCATGCCGCCGTCCGTGGCGGCCCACCCGCACATGGCCGAGTTGTGGACCTCGATGGTCGGGCGCGGTCTCGCGTACGACGAGCGCGACGCAGCGATGGTCGAGCAGATGGTGTTTGACCTCGAGATGGTCGACCAGTGCCGGCGGCGCGTCATGGGCGAGGACGGCCAGATGCGCATGCTGATTCCCGTCGGCGAGCCGGACCCCGACACGGGCGAGTACGAGAAGTACGTCCCGAACCCCTACATAAAGCAGATGCGCGAGGCAACGGCCGAGTCCCTGAAGCTCGCCGACCAGCTCGGGCTGACCCCGCTCGCGCGGGCGCGCCTCGGCCTGACGCAGGCGGCGGGCAAGGCCGTCACGCTCTCCATCGCCGAGCAGATCGACGCGGCCATGCGGAGGCAGCCATGAGCTACAGGACCAAGACGGGGCGCATCTCGAAGGAGGGGGCGCGCCAGGTCGAGCGCATGCGCATATTCGCCGAGACGTTCCTGACCTTCGCGGGCGAGTCGGAGCTGTGCGGCGAGCCCTACCGGATAGGCCCGTGGCTCATGGACAACGTCTGGCGCCCCCTGTTCGGAACGGGGGAGGTCGACAAGAGGACCGGCAGGTGGAGGAGGCGGTTCCGCCGCGCCCTGATAGGCGTCCACCGAGGCTTCGGCAAGTCGCAGCTCGCTGCCTGCATCGTGCTCACCGTGGCGACCATGGACCCGCTGCCCAACGGCATGTACGGCATCGTGGCCGACTCCAAGGAGAACACGAAGATGGTCAAGGACTACATCAAGACCATCGTGAGGGCGAACCGCACGCTGTCCGCCCAGTGGCACGTGTACAAGGACACGATACGCAACGACGCGACCGGGCAGGAGATACACGTCTACCCGTACAAGGAGGCGGCGCTTCAGGGCAAGCACTTCCACGTCCTCGTGGGCGACGAGATCCACGTGTGGCGCGACGACGCGGTGTGGAAGGCGGGCGTCTCCGGACAGGCGAAGGTGCGCAACGCCCTGACAATCGGCATCACGACGGCGGGCGCGTCGCGCGACGGCTTCCTGTTCGAGCTGTACCGGAAGCTGAAGAACGACAAGCACGCCTACATCTGCTGGCTCGGCATCACCGACGGCGACGACCCGTCCGACCGGAGGTGCTGGAGGAAGATAGCCGCCGCCGGGCGAATAACGATGGAGGAGCTGGAGGAGCAGTACGAGTCCGACAAGCTCGAGGACGGCAGGCCCGGTGCGGGCTTCGTGCGCTACTACCTCAACCGGACGCCGATGGACGAGGTCGAGGAGCCGTTCATGAGGCGCGCCGACGTGGAGGCGTGCGCCCGCGAGTCCGCCGTGCTCGACCGCGACTCGTGGTTCGCCGTGGGCGTGGACGGCGCCGTCCGGGGGGACACGCTCGCCGTGGTCGCGGCGCAGCGGCAGGGCCAGAGGTGGGCGTTCGAGGAGTGGTGCTGGGAGAAGCCCGGCCCCATGGAGGTGTACGACCTCACCGAGGTCGCCGACGTCCTGCAGCAGCTGGGCCGCGAGCGCGGGTGCCCGATGATCGTGACCGACCCCGCGCGCATGCAGTTCCTCGTGAACTGGCTCGACCGCGAGCGCGGCATGGAGGTCGTGGACATGCCCCAGATGCCGTCCGTGATGTGCCCGGCGTCCGAGCTGCTCGCGCGAACCGTCTCGACCCGCCGCGCGTCGCTCGCGGCGACCCCGGTGCTCGCGCGCCACTGCATCAACGCCGTGTCCTCGGAGTCGAAGGCGTACGGGCGCAGGCTCGCGTCCGAGAAGGGCAGGCACGGGCAGGGGTCCCGCCGCATCGACGCGGCGGTCGCGGCCGCCATGGCGATGTACGCGTACGACAACAACGAGGAGGAGTCCCCGTCCTGCTGGACCATCGAACTGTAGGTGACGGCGCGCGCATGCTTCGGGCGCGGGTTCTTTCCTCCTTTCCGCCCGCGCCGCGCCCGTCGGAGACGACCGCTTAGCCGCCGGCGGGTGACGGGCGGCGGACCATGCGCTCGAACGGACTTTAAGGAGCGCGCATGGGAATGTTCGACAAGTTCATGGGGGCCGTGATGAACCGCGTCACCGGCCTCCCCGAGCCGGTCGCCGACTGGGTGGAGTACTCTCTGCCCGACGGCAAGGTCGTGAGGCGCGACCTCCACGGCGGCTCGCGCGAGGAGTACTTCAGCAACGCGTACCGCGCGTGCGCGCTGGCAAAGGCGCGACCGCTCGCGTCGCTGCCCGTCCACGTGTACGAGCGAGTGGACGGAGCCCGCAAGGAGTCGGGCAAGCGCGTCGCCAAGGCGCTGTCCTCGCTTCTGCGCACCCGCTGGAACCCCTTCGTGTCGGCCACCGAGGGCATCCGCTGGCTCGACATGACCAAGGACGCCAAGGGGAACGCGTTCGTCCGCGTGGAGTGGTCCGGCGGAAAGCCGGTGGCCCTGTGGCCCATGTCCTCCATGCCGGGCGTCGGCGTCGACTCCCGCACCGGCAAGCCGGTGTTCGAGTACCAGGGGGACAAGTTCACGCCGTCCGGGAAGTACCTGTCGCACGAGGTCGTGTGGGTGAAGTCGCCCGTTCTCGACTCGGACTGCCTGTACGGCCGCTCGCTCGCGGAGCTCGCCGCGCGAGAGCTGAACATGTCGATCGACCTCGAGGAGTTCTACTCCGAGATACTTAACGGCGGGGACAACTTCCCCGGATGGCTCGGCACCGACCAGAAGCTCAACGACCAGGACTTCAAGCGCCTTAAGTCCGACCTCGCGGGCAGCCGCGGCGTGCTGGGCGCCGGGAAGATACGCATCTTCGACAAGGGCCTCACGTACCACAGCGTGGGCGGCTCCATGGTCGACATGTCCCTCATAGAGCAGGAGAAGTGGATCCTGCAGCAGACGTGCCGCACCCTGTCGGTCCCTCCGCAGGAGGTGTTCGACCTCTCCAACGCCACCTACAGCAACATCGAGCAGGGCGCCCTCAACTTCGCGAACAAGACGTTGGTCCCAGAGGCCGCCGAGATAGAGCGCGCGTTCTCCTCCGTCCTGTGGGAGTGCGGGCTGACCGACTGCTACGTGCAGTTCGACATGAACGGGCTTCTTCGCGGCAACTACCGGGACCGCATGGAGGGCTACCGCATCGGCGTGTACTCCGGGTTCCTCAGCCGAAACGAGGTCCGCGCGAAGGAGGACATGGCCCCCTACGAGGGCGGCGACGACTTCCTGCTTCCCACGTCCTACGTGTCCGTGGACGCGGGCACGGGCGAGGTCACGCAGCTGGCCGACTCCGGCGCGGCGGACGGGGCCGGGTTCGCGGGCGAGGGGGACCCGACCGACCCCGGCGGGGACAGCGCGTCGGCGCTCGACGCGATCCACGAGGACATGGCCGCGCGCGTGCGCGCCCGGTTCGACGAGGGCGGGGACACCGAGAAGTTCCGCGAGTTCGCGTCCCGCGTCCTGACGCCATACGCCAACGCGTGCCTCATCGCGCGCATCGACTACGACATGCAATCCGATATCGAGAGGATCACACGATGAAGGACATCAACGTATTCGGGACCATCGGCGCCTGCTGGTACGACGAGGACTCCATCTCCGCCGCCGACTTCGCGAAGCAGCTCAAGGAGGCGGGCGGCGAGGACGTGTGCGTCCACATCAACTCGGGCGGCGGCAACGTGTTCGACGCGAACGCCATGGCCGAGACGCTGCGCGCCTACAAGGGGCGCACTACCGCGTCCATCGAGGGTCTGGCCGCGTCCGCCGCGTCCTACTTCGCCCTGACCGCCGACGAGGTCGTCATCGGCCCGTCCGCGCTGTTCATGATCCACAACCCGTACACCTACGCGAGCGGCGAGGCGAAGGACATGCGCAAGGCCGCCGACCTCCTCGACAAGCTCCGCGGCACCATCTCCGACCAGTACGTCAAGAAGACCGGCATGGACAAGGACGAGGTCGAGTCGCTCATGGACGAGGAGACGTGGTTCACCGCCGAGGAGGCCGTGGAGCGCGGCTTCGCGGACCGCATGAGCGACGCGGACCCCGTGGCCGCGTGCGTGTCCCCGGAGTGCCTGAAGGGCTTCCGCAACGCCCCGGACGGCCTCGAAGCGGGCGCTGGTGACGGTGGTCGGACCATCCGTGCCGAAGACGATACCGAACCCTCGCCGGGGGCCGGCGAGGGTGGGGCGGGGGCCGCTCCGAGGACCGTCTGCGTAAACGGCGCCTTCCTCAAGCTGGGAGGCGGAATCGAGCGCTAAGGAGCGTCCGCATGAAATCCTCTATCCAGATCCACAACGAGATCCTCGACCTCGACGAGCGCATGGCCGCCGAGGAGAAGGCGTTCAACTCCACCGAGGGCGACGTCCAGGCCGCGCACCGCGACGCCATCAGCGCCCTCAAGGGCAAGAAGGACGCCCTCAACGAGATGCTGGCCGACGTCCTCGCCGCCGAGGACAAGATGCGCAGCGACGGCGGCGTGCCCGTCATCGCGGCCGCCCCGCAGGCCAAGGCCGTGAACCCCGAGAGCTTCATCGACGCCTTCCTTGGCTCCCGCGAGGGCTTCCAGGGCATCATGGACAAGTACGGCGAGAAGATGGCCTTCACCTACGAGCAGGTCATGAACGCAGCCGACGCCACGTACCAGCTCGTCGACCCCAAGAAGACCAGCTACAGCCTGCCCTCCAACATCATCGAGATGCCGATGGGCATCATCGACGTCATCTCCAAGGGCACCACCGACTCCAACATGGAGTACATGATCCCCGGCGAGTTCACCAACAACGCCGCCGAGTGGACCCCCGGCACCGTGAAGGCCGAGTCCGACGAGTCGTGGGCCAAGGACGAGGCGTCCCTGTTCACCCTCGCCCACCACATGCCCATCTCCAAGCACACCGCCTACCACTACGGCCAGCTCGAGTCCATCATCCGCAACGACCTCATGTACGGCCTGAAGCTCAAGGAGACCGACGCCCTGCTCAACCTCGACAACGGAGCGACCAAGAAGGGCATCCTCAAGAAGGACGGCATCCAGAAGTACACCAACGCCGCCGGCGACACCCTCGTCGACTCCTTCCGCCGCATGAAGACCAAGTCCTGGATGGCGACCGGCATGATGCCGACCCATCTCGGCGTCCACCCGCTGGTCACCGAGCACCTGGACCTCATGAAGGACGCCAACCAGCGCTACATGCTCATCACCGTCAACGGCAAGGTCTGGGGCATGCCCATCGTCGAGGACGTGAACCTCACCACCGGCTCCGACGACACCGCCAAGTACGGCGCCCTCATGTTCAACGCCAACGCCGCCACCTGGTACACCTCCGAGGCCGACGCGCTGTCCGTCGGCTTCGTGAACGACCAGTTCACCCGCAACGAGTACACGCTTCTGGCCGAGGGCGAGCACCTCATCACGGTCCAGCGCCCGAAGTCGTTCGTGTACCTCGAGGACGCGCTGACCGAGACCCCGGCCGCAGCCGCCACGTCCCGCGCCAAGGCGAGCAAGTAATGAGCGCCGTCGAGCCTGACAAGCGGGTGCGCGTCGCGCTCGACGAGACCGACGGGGTCGCCTTCGCCGGCGGCCCCTCGTCGGTTTCCATGACCCGGGCGAGCGACGGGGAGACGGTCGAGTGGACGGGCGGCGCCCTGCCGCTCAAGTCCGTGCCCGACCTCATCGACTGCGAGTGGGAGCTGTCGGGCGTGACCGTCCGCGCCCAGCTCGACGTCGTGTCCCGCCGCTACTGCTCGCTCGACGCCATCCGCGCGTACCGGCCGGACGAGTACATGCTCGCCGACGCACCGGACGCCGAGGTCGAGGAGGCACGCGCCCGCGCGGAGGAGACGGTGGAGGGCGCGGCGCGCCGCGTGTTCCAGCCCGTCCTGCGCCGCGCGTGGGTCGACCGGCCGAACTGCCGCACGAGGACGTGCCCCATCGCCGACGGCGAGCGCGTGTCCGACATCCGCCGGGCGGTGTCCGCGACCCTTCCCGACGGCTCGCCCGTCCCCGTGCGCGTCCTGTCCGGGGTTGAGCTCGGCGTCGGCTCGCTGCCCGTCGGCTCCATGGCCGAGGTGGTCGTGGAGTGCGGCATGGAGCGGACGCCCGAGGAGGTGTCCAACGCCGTCAAGGCGCTCGCGTGCTGGTACCTGCTGCCAAAGGCGGGGCCCGAGAACGCCACCTCCACCTCAACCGAGGCGGGCGTGCTCAACTTCGTCATCGGCGGCGTGGCGGGCGCCGCGACCTCGCTTCCCGAGGTGAACGCCGTTATCGAGCGATACGGCATGCGCGGGCTGGTGGTCGGCTGATGTTCCGCGAAGTCATCGAGCGCATCGAGTCGACCGTGAAGTCGCTCTTCCCGGCGGACGGCCCCGCCGTGACGGTGGGCGGCACTGGCACCGGGCGCAACTCCGAGATCTGGATCGGCGCGATGCCCGAGGCGGTGGAGTTCTCCGACCGCTCCACCTCGCGCCCCGCGATGGGCCGCGCCGAGGGCCGCTACAGCGTCCGCTTCGAGGTCCCCGTCTCCATGTACGCGAAGATGCGCGGCATGGGGGAGTCGACCGCGACCGTCCTCGGATGGTACGAGCGCGTCGCGTCGGCAATCGCGGCGGACAAGACGCTCGGGGGCCTGTGCGTCCACGCCGAGCCGTTCTTCTCGACGGCCGGCACCGGGCGCGACGGCGACCGCGCCCTGTACGTCGCGGCAATAGACGGCGGCGTGCGCGTCCGCGCCGAGATAGACCCCATAAACGACCTTTCTAAGGAGTAACCATGGCACTCAACCCCTCCATCGGCCTCGCCGGCATCGCGCTCCAGACCGAGCGCGACGCACCGGCCGCACAGCCCACGTTCGTCCACGGCCTCACCGGCGGCTCGCCGTTCGGCATGTCGCGCTCCATCGCCAACACGCCCGTCGCGTGCGGCAACCGCGCCCCGTCCGACGCCCGCGTCGACTCCATCGAGTTCTCTCCGTCCATCCAGTCTCTGTGCTACCCCGACGCGCTCGGCCTGTACCTGCTCGCCGCGCTCGGCAAGGTGGAGTCCAAGGCGTCCGAGGCTGCGGGCGAGGGCTACTACGAGCACACCTTCACGATGGGCCAGGAGCTGCCCTACATCACCGTGTGGGGCCAGGTCGGCAAGGACGGCATCGCCCGCGCCGACGGCTGCAAGGTCGGCACGCTCGAGCTGTCCGCCACCGGCAACGAGCACCTCGCCATGACCGCGAGCCTCATGGGCATCGACGGCGAGGTCGGCATCGCAGAGATCCCCGGCGACGTCCAGCCGAGCTGCTACGACGGCAAGTACACCACGACCGAGTGCGAGTTCAAGATGGACACCGCCTCCGGCGTCCCGGCCGACGCGCTCGTGTCCGAGGCGAGCTTCACCGTCGAGAACAACTGCACCGGCCTCACCTCGCTTGGCCGCGCCATGCCGCGCGACATCGCCAACGGCAACCTCGCGTTCGGCGTGTCCGTGACCACCATCCCGGACAACATCGACGAGTACAAGAAGATGGTGACCGGCTCCAAGTCCGCCACCAGGGTCTCCTCCAAGGTCGTGACCGGCTCCGTGTCCGCGAAGTTCTTCCACACCGACGACCCGAAGATGACCCTGTCCATCGAGGCGTCCAACCTCCCGTTCACCGCCGACTTCCCGGAGGTCGACCCGGAGGGCAACGAGGCCACCATCCAGTTCTCCACCGACGCCGCCCTCATCAAGGCCGCGAACCAGTCCCCGGTGACCATCAAGCTCGTCAACAAGACCGAGAAGTACACAGACGGCGCCGCCGCCGCGTTCGCCAAGCGCGCCGCCAAGGCCTCCAAGTAGCCGGGGCCCCATACCCTTCCGCGCGCGGGCGCGCTCCACGACGGGGCGCGCTTTTTTCGTGCCCGCTACCGGTGACGGTCGCGGGATGCTCGCCGAAGCCAGAACAAGGAGAAAGGAACGGCTCATGGACAACGGGAAGTTCGTATTCAGCGCGCCGGGGAGCGACGAGGTGCTGGGTGAGGCGCCCATGTCCCAAGGCTACCTGCGTCTCGCGCGCATCGCGCTCGCCAAGGGGCCCATCAAGAGCCCGTCCGCCGAGGACGTCGGGGTCCTCGCGTCGATTATCGCCGGCAACCGCGCTGGCATCGCGTGCGTCCCCGAGATCGACCTGGAACACGTGACCGAGGAGGCGCTGGCCGAGGCCATGTGCAGCTTCGACGCGGTCATCGAGCTGCCCGGCGGCATGGAGGAGCCCGACGGCGCTGAGTTCGAGGAAAACCCTACGGGTACGTCGGGCGGGAGCTGCTAGCCCTCAGCAGGTACACGGGAGAGGGCGTGCGCGACCTCATAGCGCTGGCGCTTGAGTTCCCGTCCGTGTTCCTGCAGCTCGACTACGACATGGAGCTCGTTCTAGCGGCGGGCCGCGAGGACGGCGGGCCGGGGTGGAGGAAGCCCGGCGAGAAGGCGGTCGACGCCCGCGACAGGCTGCGCGAGGAGCGCGAGAAGGCTAGGCGGAGGCAGGAGGCCGCGTATGGCGTGGAACGTGGAGATACGGGGGCTGGCCGAGACGCTTGACGCGCTCGGTCGGCTCGACCCGCTGCTCAAGGAGCGCGTGAACGACCGGATACGCGAGGTCGCTCGCCCGACGCTCGCGAAGGCCAAGGGGTACGCGTCCGGGCTCGGAACGCTGCCCACGGGCCACTACGCGGCGTCGCTCTCGCTGAGGAAGCGAAAGTCCGGCGTCGTGTTCGCGTCGTCGGACCCCGGCGCGGGCGTCATCGAGTTCGCGAACCCCGGCGCCGTCATACTCACCGGCCCGCTCAGGGGCAGGCGCGCGGGCGTGCCGCACGGCTCGCAGCCGCCGCGCGCCCTGCTGAGGGCGATTCTCGAGGACGAGGAGCAGATCTTGCAAAGCATCAACGAGGCCGTCCAGGAGGCGTGCGACACGGTGGGGGTGGGCGACCTTGGGTAAGGCGTCCATAACCATCGCCATCACGTCGCTGTTCGAGGGCAACGGCGTCGAGAGGGCCACGTCCAGCCTGACCAAGCTCGCCGACCGCGCCGGATGGGCGGAGAAGAAGTACTCCCAGTCCGCCACGTCCATGTCCAAGGGCATGGCCGACTTCGCCCAGAAGCTCGACGACGCCGGCGCGAGGATGGAGAAGTACGGAGCGCGCGTCGCCGCCGTCGGAGACAGCCTGACCGCCGCCATCACCGTCCCCATGGTCGCGGTGGGCGGGTACGCGGCGAAGATGGCCGTCGACTTCGACACCGCCATGGCGAACCTCCGCAAGACGACCGACATGTCCGCGCAGGAGCTCGAGGAGTTCGCGCAGTCCGCGCTCGAGCTGTCCACCGTGCAGCCCGTCTCCGCCGAGACCATCCTGAACACCGAGGCTCTGGGCGCCCAGCTCGGCATCGCGCGCGAGAGCCTGGAGGGCTTCGCGCAGGTCGCGACCGGGCTCGACATCGCTACCAACATGGACGCCGAGACCGCCGCGACCGAGATGGCGCGCTTCGCCAACATCGTGAACATGGCCGAGGGCGACATGGAGCGCTACGGCTCCACCATCGTCGCGATCGGCAACAACATGGCGACCACAGAGTCCGAGGTCTCCGCGATGGCGCAGCGCTTCGCGTCGGCGGGCCACCAGGCCGGGCTTTCCGAGGCCGAGATACTCGGCATGTCCGCCGCCATGAGCGCGCTCGGCATCAAGTCCGAGATGGGCGGCTCCGCGCTGTCCCAGGTGTTCGTGAAGATAAGCAAGGCCGTCAGCTCCGGCGGGGACGAGCTGGACGCGTTCGCGGCGCGCTCCGGCATGAGCGCCGACGAGTTCGCGAAGGCGTGGGGCGAGGACGCCGCCGGCGCGTTCACCGCGCTGCTCAAGGGCATCCACGACTCGTCCGAGGCGGGCGAGGACATGAACACCGTGCTCGGCGAGCTCGGCATCACGCAGATACGCAACTCCGACGTCATGCGGCGCATGGCCGGCTCCGTCGACCAGGTGACCGAGGCCGTGCAGCTGTCCACGAGCGCGTGGGAGCAGAACACGGCTCTGCAGGACGAGGTCGACAGCAGAAACGAGTCCATGGCGAGCCGCCTGCAGGTGCTCAAGAACAAGGTGGACGAGATAGCCATCACGGTCGGGCGCCCGCTCGTGGACGCCATCATCGACGCTCTGAACGCAATGGACCCCGCCATCCAGGCCGTATCGGACGCCGCCCACGCCTTCGCCGAGATGGACGAGGAGGGGCAGCGCAACATCCTCATGTGGGCCGGAATGGCCGCCGCTGCGGGGCCGTTCCTCTCCGTGACCGGGCGCGTGGTGCAGGCGACTGGGCACGTCGCGCGCGGCGTGTCCGACGTCGTGTCGAAGCTCGCGATCTACAAGGACGCGCTGTTCACCACCGACGGCGCGCATATGCGCGTATACGAATCGTCCAAGATGCTTTCCGCGTCCTTCGGAACCGTCAACAACAAGGCTGCAATCGCTGCCGGCGGCGCCAAGAACTACGTCTCCGCGTGGGAGGCCATGTACTCGTCCGCGAAGCAGGTCGAGCGGGCGAACGTCGGCATCTCGGAATCCATCAGCGCAGCAGCGGCGTCCTCCGGCAAGGCCCAGCAGAAGCACCTCGAGAACGCGGTGAGCCTTTACAGGGTGCGCGAGGCTGCTAAGTCCACGTACAAGGAGAATGCGAAGCTCGTGACCTCGTGGACCGGCACGACGAAGGAGGCCGAGAAGGTCGCCAAGGGCGTTCGCGGGCTAGAAAGAGAGCTGGATGGCGTTAGATCGTCCATGAAGTCGACGACAGGGGTTGTCTCCACCACCGGCGATGCCATGAAGAAGTCCGGCAGGTCCGCCAAGGAGCTCGCTGCGTCCATGGGCACCTCCGTGGTGACGAGCGCGAAGGCCGCCGGAGTGGCGGTGGCGGGGTTCGTCAAGGCGAGCGCCCCGATACTCGCCTTCTCGGTGATCGTCGGGATCATCGGCTCCATCGCGGACGAGTTCGCGAAGGCCGAGGAGCACGAGCGCAAGGCCGCCGAGGCGTCGCGCACGTTCGGCGACCTCATGAGCGAAGCCGGCAGCAAGGCGAGCGCCGCGAACCCGTCCATTCGCGAGACGGCGAAGTCCATGGACGAGGTCAAGCAGTCAGCAGACGACGCGTTCGGCAGCGTCACCGAGCTGGGCAACTCGATAGTAGAGTCCTTCGCCGAGGTCGGCGCCCAGAACAAGGAGCTCTCCACCTACGTCGACACCATCGACGAGCTTGCGAACAAGTCCGGCCTCTCTGCATCCGAGCAGGCCAGGCTCAAGGCGGCCATCGAGGGATACAACTCGATAACCGGCGAGCAGTACCAGATTCTCGACATCGTAAACGGCAAGATCGCCGACCAGAACGGGACCATCCTCGAGAACACGAACCAGATCAACGGCAACGCCGCCGCATGGAGGCGAAACGCTGAGGCGCAGGCCGCCCAGGAGCTTCTGACGGACGCCTACAAGAAGCAAGCGGAGATCCAGGACGACCTCGCCGAGGCGCAGAAGCGATACAACAAGGAGATAGACAACTACCTCGTAAAGAACCCGGACGCGACCCGCTCGCAGGCCGAGCAGTCCGCAGGCGCCAAGGAGGCGGCGGACAAGGTCAACGAGCTGAAGGACGCGCTGAGGTACTGCAACGAGGATATCGACGGCCTCGCCGCCAAGTCCGTCCTCGCGGCGGCGGCGCTTTCCGAGGACTTCAAGGGCGCGGTCGAGCAGCTTCCGCCGACCATGCAGGAGGCGGGGATCGACATAGCGTCGAAGCTCTCCGAAGGCATAGAGCTGGGAACGGTCGACGCCGAGCAGGCGGCACGGTATCTCGGGGAGAACGTGGCGTCCGTCATCAACGCGCTCCCGTCCGGCATGCAGGACGAGGGCATGGCGGTCGCGTCGCAGCTCGCGGCGGGAATCAGCTCTGGTCAGATAACCGTCGAGCAGGCGGCGTCGTTCCTCGGTTCCGGCGCGATGGCGTCGATATCGAGCCTGCCGATCGGCATGCAGCAGAAGGGCCTGGAGGCGGCGTCCGCGCTCGCGACGGAGATATCGAACGGGCAGATATCCGTCTCCGAGGCGGTGACTCTTCTTCAGCAGGCGGCGGAGGGCGGGCTTGCCGCGTTGCCCTCGGGCATGTCCGAGACCGCCGCATCCGCCGTACAGGGGTTCAACTCCGCAATCGCGTCCGGGCAGCAGGGGACCCTCGCCGCAGCGACGGGCCTCGGTTCCAACGCGAAGGCGGGCGTATCGGACCTCCCCGGCTCAATGGCCTCCACCGGGTCAGACGCGGGCACGTCGCTGGCCGCAAACCTCGCAGCCGGTAGCGGCAAGACGCTCAGCTCCGCCCAGCAGCTCGATTCGAGCGCGAGGTCCGGCGTCGCCGGGCTGAAGTCCGCGCTGGGGTCCGAGGGCTCGCAGGCGTCGAGCAGCTTCGCCTCGGGAATCGGTTCCGGCAGGTCCAAGACGTCGGACGCCGCCGGCAGCATCTCGTCCGCCGCAGCGACGATGAAGAACGTCGGCGACATGTACACGAGCGGAACGCACCTGTCCAGCAACTTCGCGAGCGGAATCAGCGCGGGCGTCAACTGGGTCGCGAACGCGGCGGCGAAGGTCGCTCAGGCGGCGAAGAACGCGCTCGGGTTCTCGGTACCCAAGGAGGGTCCGTGGTCCGGAGTGGAGAAGGGCGGCGAGACTTCGGGCTACCACCTCGGCCAGAACTGGGCGCGCGGCATGGAGCGGAGCGTCCCGCTCGTCGAGGCGGCCTCGAGGCGCATGGCCGTGGCGGCGGGCCAGAGGGTCCCGCTCTCCTACGGATCGAGCCTGCACGGGAGCTCGACCACGACGAACAACAACTCCTCGAACGTCACCTACGTCCTGAACATTGATGGCGCGCGCCTGCAGGGGGCCTCGCCCCATGCGCAGGAGCTCATCGAGGCCCTGTTCGACGAGTTCTACCTGACGACCAAGATGGGAGTGAGCTGACATGGCATCTGCATGGGGCGCGTGGCTGCACGCCGACGACTGGCGCTGCGGCGTCGACGCGCAGGTCGTATCCCAGACGGACACGACGTGCACCGTTCGGGTCAAGTGCATATTCGACAACGTCTACCTCATCGGCTCCAACGCGAGCAACGGCAACTCGGTCTCCTGCGCGTGCGACGGGCAGTCGAGATCCGAGAACGTGTCGCTCGGCAAGAACTACGGCCACGGAAGGGGCGCGGTTGTCAAGACGGCCGACTTCACGGTCCAGAAGGGACTGGGGAGCGGCCGGAACGTCTGGTGCTCCACGAGCATCAGGGTCGCCATCGGATCGCCCGGCACCGGCTCAGCGGGCGTGAACGTCTGGATCCCGTCCCGCTCCTACTCCGTGCCAAAGCCTCCGAAGAACCCGTCTGCCGCGCGCGTGAGCGACGCGGCCCAGAAGATCTCGTGGGGGCCTGACTACACCGGCATGGACGGCGCGTACCCGTGGACGAGGGTGTACGTCGACAGAAGGACCGACGGCGGAGCATGGGTCGAGATAGGCTCCTCGACTTGGGACGTGACCGAGTTCGCCGACGGCTCGACCTCCGCCGGCCACGCGTACGAGTACGGCGTGAGGTCTAACGGGCCGGGCGGCACGTCGCCTCGCGTCTCCGCCGGGACCGTCTACACGACGCCGACCGCGCCGGTCATCTCCGTGAAGAAGACGGCGGCAAAGACCGTCGAGATCACGATGGACGCTGCCCCGAGGTGGGCCGACGGCTACGAGGTGCAGAGGAAGGCGGGCTCGTCTCAGTGGGAGACGGTCAAGGCGGCGCAGACGGGAAACACGTTCTCCGACGCCGCGTCCCCGGACGGCGTGGTCAGCTACCGCGTGCGCGCCCGCATGACGCAGGCCGGGGCCGCGCTGTGGTCGGGGTGGGGCGAGTCCGAGCAGATCGTGACCATCGCGCCGCCGCTCGCCCCGTCGCTCGCGCGACTGGACGCGGTCTGGCCCGTGGGCTCCATCGCGACCGTCGGCTGGACCCCGAACCACCCGGACATGAGCGCGCAGTCCGCAGCGCAGGTTGAGGTCACCAAGGCCGGCTCCGCGACCGTGACCGACGTGGAGGGCGCTGCGACGAGCCTGGGCGTCAAGCTCGATGCCGCCGGCGCGTACCGCGTGCGCGTCCGCACCAAGGGCCTGCACGCGTCATGGGGCGAGTGGAGCGGCTACGCCGACTTCAAGGCTGCGCAGCCCCCGTCCGCGCACTTCACGTCACCGTCCTCTGACGGAGCGGTGGTGGACGCGCTGCCCGTCGAGCTCGCATGGGAGGTCTCCGACCCGACGGGCGTGTCCGAGCAGTGGCTGGCCGTCGAGTCCGCAGGCGCGCTCAGCAAGGTGAGGGTCGACCCTGCCGCGCGGGTCCACGCGCTCCATAACCTCGGGAACGAGGAGGAGTACAAGGTTACGCTCGAGCTCAGGGCAGGAAGCGGCCTCACGGCAAAGGCGGTTCGCGTGTTCAGGACGGAGTGGGCCGGCCCCTCCGCGCCGTCGCTCAACGTCGAGTACACGGACGACCTGCGCGCCGTGGTGTACGTCACGCCCGGAGTCGGCGGGATCGGGACGGAGCGCATGGACGTGTACCGGGTCCAGGGCGACGACCGTGTGCTGCTGGCGGAGCGGGTCCTCACGGGCAGGCCCGTCGTCGACCCGCTGCCGCCGCTCAACGCCGACTACCGCTACGTCGCCGTCGCGTACGCGAGGTCCGGGGCGTCCACCGAGACGCCCGTCGACGCGCGGCTCGACTCCGACGGGCGCGAGGCGTTCTCGTTCGGACCCGATGCCGGCGAGTCGTTCGCGCTCGGGTATGGGGCGGACGTGAGCGAGTCGGCGAAGCTCGGCGGCGAGACGTTCGACTTCGCCCTCGGGCCGGACACCCCGCCGCTCCCGTCGTTCTACCCGGACGGGACGCTCACGGCCACGCGCGCGGCATCCTACGAGGTGACTGATCTCGACCTCTGGAACCGCCTGCGCTCCGTCGCAAGGTCGTCGATGGGCGCCGAGTGCTGGTACCGCGACCACTGGGGCGGCAGGGCGCGCGTCCGCGCGTCGTGGACGTTCGGCTACGCGTCCGCCGCGTACGGCAGGTGGACGGTCTCCGTCTCCATGGAGGAGCTCGAGTGGGGTGAGCCCGATGGCCGCGTCTAGATGGGGCGAGCGGTTCACGGCGAGGTACCGCTACATGCTGGTCGACAGGGCGACAGGGCGCGAGAAGCGGCGGCTCGACTTTTTGAAGGGCGGCACCGTCACGCGCAACAACGACGTCCGCATCATGGAGTCCGCCGAGGTGGAGGCGGTTGGGCCGGTCGACTTCGGCCCCGACCTCGTGCGCATCTACCTCGATGCGGAGTGGCCCGACGGTGAGACGGCATCGGTCCCGCTGGGGACCTTCCTGCCGGCGGGGCCGAAGCGGTCGGTGACGTCCGGGTACTCCCTGTCCTCCGTAAAGCTGTCGGGCCGCCTGCAGGAGCTCATGGACGACAAGTTCTCCACCCCGTTCACGCTCGCGAAGGGCGACAAGGCGGTCGACGCCGCGCGCCGCGCGTGCGAGGAGATCGGGCTGACGGTCATAGCCGACCCGTCAGACTACAGGGTCACGGACCCGCGCTCGTACGGAGTCGGCGCGAAGCAGAACAACTCCGAGACCGGGGACACGAAGCTCGACATGGTCAACGACCTGCTGAGCCTCGCCGGGTTCCGCGCCGCGAAGACCGACCCGTACGGGCGCGTGCTGCTGCGCAGGTACGCGGACCCGATGGGGCAGGCGGCGTCGTGGTCGTTCGAGGAGGGCCCCGGGTGCCGGTTCGAGAGGTCCATGACCGACGAGTTCGACTACACCTCCACGCCGAACCACGTTGTCGTGCGCTACGAGAGCGAGGAGAGGGCCGTGGTCGGCGAGGCGTTCGACAACGACCCGGCGTCCCGCCTCTCCACCGTGTCGCGCGGCAGGACCATCACGCGGAGCTACGAGTACACGTCCATGCCCCCGGGTGACGATGAGGCGAGCATGCAGGCGTACGCGGACGAGCGGGCCCAAAGGCTCCTGTCGACCGCCCAGTCGACCGTGCGCAGGGTCTCGCTCACGCACGTCTACGCCCCGGTCACGGTGAACGACTCGGTGCGGCTCAGGTACCCGAGCGGCTCGATAGACGGCCTGTTCGAGGTCCGCGTGCAGAAGATTCGACTCGTCGGCGGGTGCCCCGTCGACGCGGAGTTCAGGAGGTTCGAGAGATGACGCTGTCCCGTCAGGAAGACCGCAGGATGAGGGACATCGGGCGCGGGCTGGTGGAGTCCGCGTCCGGCTCCGCCCCGGTCTACGCCGCGCCCCCCGCGCGCATCGTCGCGACGGTCACGAGGGACAACGGGGACGGCACGCTCGACCTCGACATGGGGTCCAAGGGCCACCCCCGGCCCATTGCGGGAATCCGCATGTCGACGGGGTGTCGTGGCGTCAAGGTGGGGGACCGCGTGACGGTGGAGTTCGTCGACCACGTCCCGCGCGTCACCGGCGTCGTGAGCCACGACAACAAGGCGTACGCCGACGACGAGCAGGTCCAGCAGTTCGTCGCGGACATAACCGCCAAGACGGCCGAGATCGAGCACCTCGTGGCGGGCAAGGTCGATGCTGACGAGCTCGACGCGAAGTACGCGACGGTCGAGAGCCTCAAGGCGACCGACGCCGAGGTCAAGCGCCTCGACGCCGAGAAGCTGAGCGCAGACGAGGCGGACCTGAAGTACGCGTCCGTCGGCAAGCTCGAGGCGACCGAGGCCGAGATCGAGCGGCTCGACGCGGAGAAGGCGACCGTCGGGGAACTCGACGCGGAGAGCGCGAGGATCGACGCCATCGTCGCCGAAAACGCGACCATCAACGGAAAGCTCACCGCCGCCGAGGCCGACATCGAGAGCCTCAGGGCCGAGGACGCGTCCATATCCGGCAAGCTGACCGCCGCCGAGGCCGAGATCGGGCGGCTCGACGCCGAGAAGGCCTCCATCAAGGACCTCGACGCGAAGTACGCCAACATCGACTTCGCCAACATCGGCAAGGCGGCCATCGAGAACCTGTTCTCCAAGTCCGGCATGATAGGCGACCTCGTCGTCGGGGACGGCTCCATCACGGGCACGCTCGTCGGCGTCACGATCAAGGGCGACCTCATCGAGGGCGGCACGGTCGTCGCGGACAAGCTCGTCCTCAAGGGCGAGGACGGACTGTACTACAAGCTCAACACCGACGGCGAGACCGTCGAGTCCGAGCAGACCGACTACAACTCGCTGAACGGCTCGGTCATCACGGCCAAGTCCATCACGGCCGAGAAGATCAATGTCAACGACCTCGTCGCCTTCGGGGCCACGATCGGTGGCTACAAGATCGGCGCGGACTCGCTGCACTCGGGCGTCAAGGACTCCGCGTCGAGCGCGGCGCGCGGCGTCTTCATGGGCGACGACGGCCAGTTCGCCGTCGGAGACGGGTCGAGCTACCTTAAGTTCTTCAAGGACTCCGACGGCAGGTACAAACTCGACATATCCGCCTCGAGCATCAGGCTCGGCACCGGCGGCACGATCGAGGAGGAGCTCTCCGACACCACGGTCGACATGGTCCTCGAGTACTACCTCTCGACCTCCCGTAGCGGGCTGGCCGGCGGCTCCTGGAGCGAGGCCGCCCCGACGTGGACCCCGGGCAGGTACGTCTGGACCCGCACGAAGACCGTCAAGAAGTCCGGGGACGTCAGGTACTCCGCAGCAGTCTGCGTGAGCGGCAACGACGGCGAGGACGGGGCCCGGGGCCCGCAGGGCCCTCAGGGCAACCCGGGCAAAGACGGCGAGCGTGGCCCCCAGGGCTCCACCGGCCCGCAGGGCGTCGGCGTGAAGTCCTCGGCGGTCACCTACCAGGCGGGCGCGTCCGGCACGACGATCCCGACGGGTAGCTGGTCGGCGGCGATCCCGACGGTCTCCGCCGGGCAGTACCTCTGGACGAGGACGGTCATCGCCTACACCGACGGCAAGAGCACCACCTCGTACTCCGTGGGGCGCATGGGGCAGAACGGGTCGAACGGCGCGCCCGGTGCCGCCGGCAAGCCCGGGGCCGCCGGCGTCGGCATCAAGTCAACGTCGGTGGGATACCAGGCCGGAGCGTCCCAGACCGCCGCGCCGACCGGGGCTTGGCTCGATGCCGTCCCGAGGCTCAACGCCGCCACGCCGTACCTGTGGACTAGGACGACAATCACCTACACCGACGGCAAGACCAGCACGTCGTACTCCGTCGGCAGCACGCTTGAGGGCGTGGAGGTCGGTAGCCGAAACTACCTTCGGTACACTGCAGAACTCCCCAAGGGCTCCGCCAATCAGGCTGAAGACGGAATTACCTCATATGTCGCCAACAGCCGTCTTGTTAAAACTGAAGACGGCATCAAGTACACGTATGGGGCAGTCAGCAATGACGGCATATGCGTTCCGCTGGCGCATGACGGCTGCATCGACAATGACGAGCAGTTGATGCTTTCGTTTGAGTACAGAGGAACTCTGACGAGGTTCGGACAACTCTACTTTTTGCAGAGAACCATTCCGAACGTAGTGCTGAACATGCCGGGGACTCCAGTGAAGAGCGAGACGGCATGGCAAAAGTACTCAATGCCCATCAGGAGTGTGCAAGCGAACGTTCGAACTAATTACATGGTCTTGATGCTCACTCATATATCGACAGATCCTAATGGAGAATGGATTGAGATTCGAAAAGGATCTCTCAAGCTCGAGCGCGGCAACAGGGCCACCGACTGGACGCCCGCGCCCGAGGACGTCCAGCAGGGCATCGACGACGCGCAGGCCGATGCCGACAGCGCCAACAACAAGATCGAACAGCAGATCCCGGCTATCGAGCGCGCCAGGGCCCAGATCGACGTCCTGAGCAAGTCGATCGCATCGCTCGTCGTGGATCAGAACGGCGGGTCGCTGATGACGCAGACTTCCGGCGGCTGGCAGTTCAACATCGGGGCCATCCAGTCTGCGCTCAGCGGCGCGCTCAGCGACATACGCGACGTGAAGGGCGACGTCGACTCCGTCTCCGTGCTCGCCAGCAAGACGAGCCAGCTCGCGAGCGACGTGGCCAAGAAGACCGCGTACATCAACATGACGCAGGACCCGTCCGGCAAGCCGGTCATGGAGCTCGGCCAGCAGAACGGGGAGTTCAGGCTCCGCATCACGAACACCTCGATGGACTTCATGCAGGGCTCGCAGAGGATCGCGTACCTGAGCAACCGCCAGCTCTACATCCAGAGCTCGGTCGTGACCGACGAGATGAAGATCGGTGACGCGAGCGGCTTCATATGGAAGAGGAGGGCGAGCGGCAACCTCGGCCTCAGATGGTCTAAGAGCTGAAGGAGGGGACCGGATGGCATCCTATTACAGCCCGTGGGTCGCCGTGGACGACTGGCGACTCAGGCTCGACGTGTCGGTGAGCTCCGGGGCGGCGAGCTACACCTACTCGGCGTCGCTGTACGTGGAGAGCACCTACCTGACCGCGCGAAACAGCGGCTGCGAGTGGTCCATCACCATAGACGGGGAGAGGCGCGCGGGCACCAACGCCTCGCCGGGCATCACGGCCGGGTCGAAGGTCCTCGTCGCGACCGCGTCCAAGACGGTCGCCAGGGGGACCGCCGACCGGAACGTCGCGTTCGGCTTCAGCGGCAAGTTCCCGTCCCTGTCCGTGGGGGCCTACCGCACCGGCACGAGCGGGTCCGGCTCGTCGAGCCTGCCCAAGCTCGCGTCCTACACGGTCAGGTACGACGCGAACGGCGGGACCGGCGCACCGGGGCCCCAGACGAAATGGTACGGCTCGGTGCTCAAGCTCTCAACGTCGGTCCCCTCCCGCGACGGCCACGCGTTTCTCGGGTGGTCGACGTCGACCGACGCGACCGTTGAGTACGCCCCCGGAGCGAGCTACAGCGCGGACGCGGACCTGACGCTCCACGCCGTGTGGAGGGCCGACACGTGGACCGTGTCCTACGACGCGAACGGCGGGACGGGCGCGCCGGGCGCGCAGACGAAGGTCTACGGCAAGGACCTCAAGCTGTCCGCCGCGAAGCCGACGAGGGCGCGCTACAACTTCAAGGGCTGGGGCACCTCTCCCGCGTCCACCACGGTGGCCTACGCGCCGGGCGCGACCTACACCGCGAACACCGCCGCGACCCTGTACGCGATATGGGAGGTCGCGTGGACCGCGCCGCGCATCTCGGGGCTGCAGGCCGCCAGGTGCGACTCCAAGGGTGCGCTCGACGAGGCGGGGACCTACGCCAAGGTCTCCTTCACCTGGTCGACCGACCAGGTCGTCAAGGGGATCAATGTGGCCTGCAACGGAGCCACGACCACGGCCGCCGGGTCGGGGACCGCCGGGACCGTGGGCGTCGTGGTCGGGGCGGGGGCGCTCAGCGCCGAGGCCGAGTACCAGGTCACCGTGACGGTCTCGGACCCCGTCGGCAGCTCGTCGGCGGGGACGGCCGTGCCGCCCATGGCGTTCATCGCCGACTTCTCCCCGCAGGGCGGCGTCGCGCTGGGGAAGCCCGCGCCGAAGGCCCCGCGCCTCGAGGTGGCCGTCCCCGCGTCGATGCTCGACCGAGTCGGGGGTCTGACGGAGTCCGGGAACTTCGGCTCAGATGTGAAGTACCGGCTCATGGCGAAGTCCGACCTGGCCGCGAGCAACTCTGGCCTTGCGGGTGGCATCGTGGTGCGCGGCGTCTGCGGCGGCTTCGCGGCCGAGCCGATCTCCGTCGGCATGTGCGTCAGGGGCGCTACGGCGTCGAGAACCGTGAGCATCGACCCGATCTCCTACGGCGCGCTCGGCAGGGCGGACGGCGCGGTGGTGTTCCTCATGGGGTCGGACGGCTACCTGTACTGCTACGTGAAGGCGACGGGCTACTACTTCTACGACCTCGTCTTCGAGGGGTACGGCTTCAGCATGGTCGACTCCTCCTGGTCGACCTCCATGGCCGCCGGCACCGTGATATTCGACTCGTCGCAGCCGCCGCGCAGCATAGCCATGAGGACGCTCCTGAAGAACGGCTACTACGGCATGTCCTCGTGGAACGGCGCCGACTCCGATTGGATACGCACCCCCACGCTCGGGCTCATCCCGTACCAACCCGGCGGCGCATCATCCCTCGGGACGGAAATATGGCCGTTCAACAACGTCGTCACGAACTCCCTCACATGGACCGGCAACGGCCTCGGCGGGAGGGTCAGGAAGACGATATGGTCCGGGTCGTGGAGCACGGGCGGGAGCATCACGGTTCCCGATGCGCCCCGATACAACATGTTCGTCTTCCACTTCGACAGCGAGGCGTTCGGGCCGGGAATCGAGAAGATGCTCGTCATCCGTCAGTTCAAGGCAGGCGACAAGGATGCCAACGGGACTCCTCCCGAGAACGGGGGATGGCTGCGGGGCGGGTCCATCGCCTGCTCTAACGGGGGCGACGCCCTCTACGTCGCGGGAATCACGGTGATGAACACGAACGGACCCACCCTCTTTCACGACATGCGAGGGACCCTGATGAGAGTCCAGAACGGCTCCCTCAACTCCTTCAGCCGGGTGTCGAGGGTGTGGAGAATCGAAGGGGTGATGTGATGAGGCGCTACGTCCAGACCGACGAAACCGGCCGAATCCTCGTGACCGTGGAGGACGAGGCGTACACCGACGAGACCTACTCGGAGTTCGACTTCCCGGATGACTTCGACTTCTCGTCGCAGTCCGACTACCGCATCGTCGACGGCGCGCTCGTACACGAGGTGGCGCCGCCCACGGAGGAGGGGCTTGCGCTGGCCCGCGAGCGGCAGCGCCGCGCGCAGATGGAGGCGGCGGTGTCGCTCTTCGTGCGCTCAGCCGACCTCACCGACGATCAGGCCGCGAGCGTGTCGGCCCTCCACGAGGACTGGGCTCCGGGGACGCCCTACGCCGCCGGCGACCGCCGGCTGTACGAGGGCAGGCTGTACCGGTGCATACAGGACCACGTCTCGAACGAGTCGTGGACGCCCATGGCGGCCCCTTCGCTCTGGGCGCTCGTGCTGCCGGGACAGTCGGGCGACGTCGGCGTGTGGGAGAAGCCGGGGCCGACCAACCCGTACCGGCGAGGCGACAGGGTCACCCACAACGGCAAGACGTGGGTCTCCGACATCGACGGCAACGTCTGGGAGCCGGGCGTGTACGGCTGGAGCGAGGTCTCCTAGTCGCGATTACAACCGAACAGCCACCACCGAGGCGGTCTCGCAAGAGGCCGCTTTTTTCTTGTCTAAACGACACCCGCCCGGCCTGTGACGGTCGGCGGATGCTCCAAGCGAACCGGGGGGAGGTGAAGGCATGGAACCCACTAACGACTTTTGGGCCGGGGTGGCAACGTCCGTCGGGCGCAGCTCCGGCGAGTGGGTGGTCGGCGTGGTCGGAATCGTGGCCCTCGCGGTCATCTTCGCCAAGTACGTGCTCCCCGTGTGGAGCGAGTACAAGGACTCGATGGCCGAGACGGAGCGTCGTCGTCTGGACCTTGAGGTCAAGACGCAGGAGGACAACGACGCCCGCGCGCGCGACCGGATAAAGCTCACGGAGCGTCAGCTGGACGTGCAGGCGGGCCAGACACGCGCCATCGAGGCGCTCACCGAGCAGACCGCGATCCTGAACGGCCAGCTCGACCAGTCGCGGGCCGCGAGTGCCCGCATGGGCCAGTCCGTGAGCGAGATGGGCGTCAAGGTCGACCGCATCGACCTCGGCGTGACTGAGCTGAAGGACATGGTGTCGCGCATCGGCGGCACCGACTGACCAAGGAGAACCGAATGAACAAGAAGTACGCGCTCCCGTCGGGAGCGTACGCAGTCCTCAAGTGGGCGGGCCTCATCGCCTGCCCGGCAGTCGCGACCTTCGTCGGCGCGGTCGGCCCGCTCTGGGGCCTGCCGCACGTGGACGCGATCGTCACCACCGTCAACGCCGCAGGCGTGCTCATCGGCGCGCTCATCGGATATTCCGCAGCGACCGCGAAGGAGGCCTAGCGATGGCGGAAACGCATGAACTCACGCCGGAGGAGCTCGAGGCGCTGAAGAAGGCCCTCAGCTGGAACGACGGACAGGGCTACGACGGGGACGGCCCGGAGGACGACTTCGACCCGGTGGAGGTGGAGTATGGCGACCGCTAACCAGGTCCTCGCGCGCGAGGCCAAGGAGATCGGGTACGACCGGTTCAACGACCCCGAGCAGGGGACCATCTACGGACGCTGGTACGCGAAGCTCGTGAACCAGCCGTGGTTCGGCACCAACGGGGTGGCGTTCTGCGCGATGTTCCAGTCCTACTGCTTCGACGCGGTGGGGCAGAAGGCACCGGGCCTGCCTACGGCGGGGTGCGGAGACGTGCGCCGCGCGGGCATCAAACTCAAGCGCGTGGTGAACAAGCGCTCCGCCAAGCCGGGCGACCTCGTGCTCTTCCGCTGGGACAAGAACACCTCCGACCTCACGTACTCCGACCACATCGGCATCGTGGAGATCAACTTCGGCAACTCCCTCCAGACCATCGAGGGCAACACGGGCGGCGGGAAGGTCATGCGCCGCGTGCGCTCCTTCGACGTCGTGCAGCTCATCGTGCGCCCCGAGTACGACGGCTCCGCCGGGGGCTCCACGGGCGGCGGCTCGTCCGTCATGCCAACGGGTCTAATCGTGGACGGCGTCTGGGGCCGCGCGACCACGCTGCGCATTCAGGAGGTCCTTAACTGCCCCTACAAGGACGGCGTAATCAGCCGCCAGAACCCGCAGCACAAGGGCCGTCTGGCCGGATGCGGCACGGGCTGGGAGTTCGTCGCTCCCGCAGGCGAGGCCCCCGGCTCGCCGACCATCTCGGCGATCCAGAAGGCGTGCGGCGTGACGGCCGACGGCCTCATCGGGCCGGACACCATCAACGCCATCATCCGCCACTTCCAGCCCGTCTCCGGCGCGACGCTCTTTGACGGGCGCCTCGACTGCCCCTCCATCACCATCAAGGCGATGCAGACGCGGCTCAACAAGGGCCAGTTCTGATGGACGCGGGGCTTCTCCTCGTCCTCGCGCTCGCGCTGCTCGTGCTCGCGAGCCTGCTGGTCCAGCGACCGTGACGCGACCCCTCTCCGCTTCGGCGGGGAGGGGCTTTTCTGTGTCCCAAGCGTGTCCCTAATGCGCGTTCTTCTGAGTTCTGCAAGGCTCATAGAATGCATAACCCCAGCTACAGGACTTAAGATGGTCCTTAGACTCCTATCTCTAAGAACATGGAGATCTAAGTCTCCCCATCGTTCTCATTTCGCGTCTCGACCGCCCTCTCGCATAAGTGAGGGGGCGGTTGTTCATATATGGATGAACAGGTTATTCCAACCGCTTTGGAGCTGTTGTGGTATCCCGCACGATGATTTAGACTGCCGCGCCTTTCGTGCGATACTGCAGTCTGGTCGATTTCGGCTCATCGCGCATGTGCCCAAAGGCCATCTTGCTTACCGAGACTTCAGGAGTTCAGATACCTTGCAGTACGACGCCGTTAAATTCGAGGAGTATTTTTCCGAGGCCCCCGCAGACATCGACATGTCTGAGCTGGACATGGACCGCATCCCGCGTCACATCTCCTGCATCATGGACGGTAACGGGCGGTGGGCCACCTCTCGCGGCCTTGCACGAACCGAGGGGCATAAAGCGGGCATCGTCTCCCTTCGCGAGATCATCACCGCCTGCGTCCGTCTCGGCGTGGACGTCATGAGCGCTTACGCCTTCTCTACGGAGAATTGGAATAGGCCGCAGCATGAGGTCAACGTCCTCATGCATCTCTTCGCCAAGACGTTCATAGACGAGCTCCCGCTGCTCAAGCGCGAAAACGTCCGCGTCGTCTTTCTGGGGGACATCAGCGCGCTGCCCAAGAAGACCCGCGATGTCTTCGAGTACGGCCTCGAGGAGTGCGCGGGGCATACGGGAATGGTCCTGGCCCTGGCTGTCAACTACGGCGGCCGCGCCGAGATCGTCCGGGCCGCCCGCGACATCGCTCGCAGCGTCGCCGACGGCACGCTCGCCGTCGAAGATGTCGACGATTCCGTTATCTCCTCCCACCTGTATACCGCCGAGC